>NZ_NHML01000006.1:0-355339 GCF_002165735.1 Rhodococcus sp. NCIMB 12038 | reverse complement strand
CTTCACCGCACCCGACCAGAAACCGTCGACGTCGATCCCGGTCCCCGGCAACGCCTCCTCGTTCACGAAGTCATAGAGCACCTTCGCGACCTGCAGACCGCCGACCTCAACACGCTCAGTCATGAAATGACTCACCTTCCGCTATCGGAGCACCGGACGGGTGCCATGAACCGCGACCAATGTTACCCGCTGGTAGGGATGCGGTGTGGCAGATGTCCGGCGGCTTCTCGATCGGGCGGAGGGTGAGGTGAGGTCAGGCCTTCTCGCCGCCGGTCGACGGCTCCAGGGGCTGCGCTTCCGGCTCGCTGGGCGTGTTGATCTCGGCGTCGATCCGGTGCAGATCGCCCGCGGCCTCTGCGGCGCTGAGACGCGAACGGCGCCAGGCGACGACCAGCAGTCCGGCCCACACCGCCACGAGAGCGGCGTAGCCGAGGACGGCGACGGCCCCCGTCACGTCGAACGTCTTGAACAGCTTCTGCGCGTTGGTGATGATGATGATGCCGCCGACACCGGTGCCCAGCAGGGTCGCAGGCACCCGGCTGACGAGCCACGCGGCGACCGGTGCGGCGATGATTCCGCCGAGCGCCAGACCCGCAATGATCGGGATGTTGTCGAAGAAGTCGCTGCCGAGCCCGAAGATGAATCCGATGCTGGCCGCGGCGGACACCAGGAACTCCGACGCGCTGACCGAGCCGATGACGGTGCGCGGCGCGGTCTTGCCGCGCGAGAGCAGCGTGCTGGTGGTGATCGGTCCCCAGCCGCCGCCACCGCTCGCGTCGATGAATCCACCGAACAGTCCGAGCGGTGAGAGGAACTTCGCCGTGTGCGGCGACGTCCGGGCGTCGTTGACGGCGGGAGGGCGGATCGAGAAGCGGAGGAGGACGTAGACGCCGATCGCCAGCAGGATCGTGGATGTCACGGGGACGGCGGCGGCAGTCGACAACTGCGACAACACCGTCGCGCCGAGGAACGCGCCGATGGCGCCGGGAACGCCCAGACGAAGGACGAGCGGCCAGTCGATGTTGCGGAACCGCCAGTGCGACGCGCCGGAGGCGAGCGTGGTGCCCACCTCGGCGAAGTGCACGGCTGCACTGGCGTGGGCAGGCCCGACGCCGCTGAACACGAGCAGGGTGGTCGCAGTCACGCCGAACGCCATGCCGAGGGCGCCGTCGACCAGCTGGGCACCCACGCCGACCAGCGTGAAAATCAAGAGTTTGAACATCGAGACTCCGACCGAGAGAGCGAACCGTCAGGACAGCAAAGACCAGCGAGCAGGCTGGTCAGCAACATCCCTGGTCGAAGGCATGGCCTCGGCGGGAGGGCCAGAAGGGCATGAGGGCGAGCGAGGCCGCGGGGCCTGCCTGCGCGCTCGTGCCGTTCACTCGAACTCCCGAATCTCTCGTCGTGTGCACGGCTGTCCGCGCACAGGGTTCGACATTAGCGGCAGGGGTGGGCGCGTGTCATCTTCACACGCGCCCGACCGCTCACAGTTTTCGCGCAGAGATCTCGAAGCCCGCGTCGCGCAGCCGTGTAACCAGCACGTCGCCGAGCGCCGTCGCCGGAGTGAGGACGCCCGCCGCGTCCGGCAGCGCGGCGCCGCCGAGGACGAGACTCAACGCGGATTCGCCGAGCATCACCGCGGTGGCGCGGTAGCCGGGGTCACCTTTCGCCTTCACCCGCGACGTGTAGTGCGCGCCCGTGGTGGTGGTCGTGTACAGGTCGACGGTGAAGTGGCCGTTGCGTTGCGCCTCCTCGCTGGGACCGTCGCCCGGTGAGGGCAGGACGCGGTCGAGGACGTACCGGGTGGGCGGGAGGGCCATGCCGGCGATCAGCGCGCCGAGGCCGGCCGTCACCGCACCCGCGATCACCGGCGTGATCGGGGAACTGCCGACGCTCATGACCTCGCGGTACTTGAATTCCCGGCCGTACGCCCAGTCGCGGAGCGCGTTGCTGCGCCGCACGACCCGCGTGTTGTAGGGGCCCATGAAGAACGGTGCCTTCCAACCCTTGACGCCGGGCGCGATGGTCTTGCCGTCGACCACGCCCATGTCGGTCTGCTTGCCGAGATCGGGTTCCTTCGACCGGTCGGGGCTCAGCGAGTACGGAGAGGCCGCGAGACGGCGCGACGCCGCGTCCTTCTTGGACACGTCCACCTGAGTGCGCAGCGAATCGATCGTGCCGCCGCTGACGCCGCCGCGCAGCGACGTGACCACCAGGGTGGTGTCGGTGAGTTCGCCGGCGCCGTCCTCCCGGACCTTCGCGTGCAGGACGTGCACCCCGAGGTCGGACGGGATGGAGTCGAAACCGCAGGAGTGGACGATCCGGGCGCCGGTCTCGCGGGCCCGTTCGTGGTTGGCGTCGATGCTCTCGCGGGCGAACAGCACCTCCCCGGTGAGGTCGACGTAGTCGGTGCCCGCCTCGGCGCAGGCGGCGGCGAGTGCGTGTCCGTACTTGGCGTAGGGCCCGACCGTCGTCGCGACCACGCGGGTGCGTCCCGCCAGGGCGGCGAGCGACGCGGCGTCGTCGGAGTTCGCGACGATGACGGGCCAGTCTGCCGCGCGCGGACCGAGCGAGGACCGCACCGCCTCCAGTTTGGCGGCGGTCCGTCCCGCGAGCGCGATCCGGACACCGTCCGGGGCGTGCTGAGCGAGATAGTCGGCGAGCAGTTTGCCGACGAAGCCGGTGGCCCCGTAGACGACGAGATCCAATTCACGCGTGTTGTCTGTCATGGCACGACCCTACTCGTCGGTAGGGAAGGGTGGGGTCAGAGTCCGGCACCGCCGGGGCGGGTCGGTGCGAGGGGTGTCCGGGTGCGGACCCGCAGCACGACGTAACCGGCCCACGACGTGACGACGCCCAGCGCCACGAGTGTTTGGATCGCTCCCGCGGCGGATTCCGGGTAGACCACGCCGGTGATGTAGTGGGCGATGAACCCGGACGAGGGGAGCGGGTCCTGCCCGGCGCGGACCCGGGCCCAGCTCTCCAGATGCGTCAGCGGGCAGTCGATGCCGACGATCAGGCCGGTGAATCCCCAGGCGACCGCGGCCAGGTGGAGGGCGATGGTCCGCGGCCACCGCCAGGCGAGAAAGCCACCGCACACGACGTAGAGGATGAAGATCAGGTGTGCGACGACCGTCGCGCCGGCGACGACCTCGTAGAAGACCACGCTCCCCATCGATGCACCCCTGACCTTCGAAGTGTCCCCCCAACGCCATCGTAGGCGCGGTCTGCCGGGTTCACGGGGTAACGGGCTCGGGGGCGGAATCAGGCCGAGCCGCGCGCCTCGTCCTTGACCACCAGGATCGGAATGTCGACCTCGAGCAGGAGCCGCTGCAGCCAACGTTCCAGGAGGAACTTGCCGACCGGGGACATGCGCCGGGTGCCCACGACGAGCAGGTCCGCGCCGCTGCTGTCCACCAGCGCGCGCAGTGCGCTCACCTGATCGCCGTCGTGTTCGCTGGTGCGCAGTTCCCACGACGACTCGCCGACCCCGCCACTCTCGAGCGTCGCCTGGATCTCGGCGCGCAGAGCGGACCGGTCGGACTCGGCATCCTGACCGGGGTCGTCGTCGAGGACGTGGAGGACGAGTAGCTGTTCCCGTCGTTGCACAGCCTCGCGGGCGGCGTGGACGATGGCCGCCCGGCCTTCCGGGCTGTCTCGGTGGACAACGGCTATCGCCATGAAGCGCCTCCATATTCAGGGATCGGTACCACGTCCATTATCCCCGTGCCGGAGAGTGCTCCTGCTGTGTCGATGCTCTCGAACGGGGAGCCGCGTGGTGCCCGATCACCAGGGTGAGGGCTCGTAGTCCTTCAGGAAACAGCCGTGCAGATCGACGCCCTGCTCGCCCTGGACGATGGGGTCGTAGACGCGGGCGGCGCCGTCGACGAGGTCGAGGGGGGCATGGAAACCCTCGTCTGCCAGGCGCATCTTGGTGTAGTGCGGCCGCTCGTCCGTGATCCACCCGGTGTCCACCGCTGTCATGAGGATGCCGTCCTCGAGCATCTCCTTCGCGCTGGTGCGCGTGAGCATGTTCAGGGCGGCCTTCGCCATGTTGGTGTGCGGATGCCCCGGACCCTTGTAGGCGCGGCTGAACTGGCCCTCCATCGCGGAGACGTTCACCACGTACTTGCGGCGGGCACCTGCCGCCGACATCGCGGGACGCAGCCGGGAGACGAGGATGAACGGGGCGACCGAATTGCACAACTGCACTTCGAGCAGCTCGATCGGGTCGACTTCCTCGACCGTCTGGACCCAGCTGTTCGTGTGCGCGAGATCGGGCAGCAGACCGCCGGCGTCGATCGCGAGACCCTGGTCGATCCGGTCGGGAGACGCCGACTTCGCGACCAGCGCGAGCGAACTCACCGCGTCGGGGGACAGTGCGGCGCCCGCCATCACGGACACGTCGGACAGCGACCCGGCGAGCGCCGCCGGGTGGGCGTCGCTCGTCTTGCCGAACGTCAGGACGTCGGGAAGGTCGCCGGAGGGCAGCGCACCGGACTCGGCGTCCGCCAGCGCGCTGTAGGCGCCGGGCGAGCGTCGCACCGTCTGCGCGGCATTGTTGATCAGGATGTCCAGCGGGCCCTGGGCGGCGACGGAGTCGGCGAGCGCGACGACCTGCGCCGGGTCGCGCAGATCGATGCCGACCACGCGCAGGCGGTGGATCCACTCGCTGCTGTCCTCCATCGCCTTGAAGCGGCGGATGGCGTCGTTGGGGAAGCGGGTCGTGATGGTGGTGTGGGCGCCGTCGCGCAGCAACCGCAGGGCGATGTACATGCCGATCTTGGCGCGACCACCGGTCAGCAGCGCGCGGCGTCCGGTGAGGTCGGCGCGCGCGTCCCTCTTGGCCCGGCTCTTCGCCGCGCACTCGGGGCACAACTGGTGGTAGAACGCGTCGACCCGGGTGTAGCGCTGCTTGCAGATGTAGCACGGGCGGGGCCGGATCAGGGTGCCCGCGGACGCGCCGTCGGCGTTCGACGTCAGCAGAATGCCCGCGGTCTCGTCGTCGATCCGGTCGGGGGAACCCGTCGCGGTGGCGGCGACGACCTTGCGGTCGGCCTCGGAGACGGCGTCGCGGGCCGCGATCCGCCTGCGCTTCTTCAGCTTCTTGAAAAGGTGACCGACAGCACGCTGGACCGTGACGGAATCGGGATCCGCGTCGTCGAGGTCTGCGGCCAGATCGAGAACTTTCAGGCAGATCTCCAGATCCGCCGGATCGATCGTCGTTGTTTCGCCCATCGAACTTCGCCCTCTCACGAAGAAAGCCCCGGTTCAGTGAACCGGGGCTTTTTCGTCTGTCTCAACTCAGAGTGTCCGAGGGGGGACTTGAACCCCCACGTCCGTTAATAGGACACTAGCACCTCAAGCTAGCGCGTCTGCCATTCCGCCACTCGGACTTGCCTGCCCCCATTTCCTGGGTGCTGCAAAAGATTAACCGATGAACCGCCACGGCCCAAATCGCCCCTCTCACCTGAGCGTTTCCACCTGACCGGTGGTAGGAAAGTGGAGTGCCAACTACACAGGAAACCCCAGGCCAGGGTCGCGCCGAAGCCGAAGTCGTGGATCTCGTCAGTTCATTGATCCGCTTCGACACGTCCAACACCGGAGAGCTCGCGACGACGAAGGGCGAGCGCGAGTGTGCGGAGTGGGTGGCGTCCCAGCTGCAGGAAGTGGGCTACGAGACCGAATATGTGGAGTCGGGCGCACCGGGCCGCGGCAACGTCTTCGCGCGGCTGAAGGGTTCGGACCCCGACCGCGGCGCACTGTTGCTGCACGGTCACCTCGACGTCGTCCCCGCCGAACCGGCCGATTGGCGCGTCCACCCGTTCTCCGGAGCCGTCGAGGACGGTTACGTGTGGGGTCGCGGCGCCGTCGACATGAAGGACATGGTCGGGATGATCCTGGCGGTCGCCCGCCAGTTCAAGGCGGAGGGCATCGTTCCTCCCCGCGACCTCGTGTTCGCGTTCGTCGCCGACGAGGAGGCCGGCGGCAAGTACGGCTGCCAGTGGCTGGTCGAGAATCGTCCCGATCTGTTCGAGGGTGTCACGGAAGCCGTCGGCGAGGTCGGCGGGTTCTCCCTGACAGTCGCCCGCCCGGACGGCACGGACCGCAGGCTCTATCTCGTCGAGACAGCGGAGAAGGGCCTCGGATGGATGCGGCTGACCGCGAAGGGGCGGGCCGGGCACGGTTCGTTCCTGCACGGCGACAACGCCGTCACCATCCTGGCGCAGGCGGTCGCCCGGCTGGGGGCGCACACATTCCCGTTGGTCATCTCCGATTCGGTGGCCGAATTCCTCCAAGCGGCCGGGGAGGAGACCGGACTCGACTTCGACCCGACGTCGCCCGACCTCGACGGCACCCTTGCGAAACTCGGCACCATCGCCAACATCCTCGGTGCCACGCTCCGCGACACCGCGAACCCGACGATGCTGTCCGCCGGCTACAAGGCCAACGTCATCCCGCAGACTGCGGAGGCCGTCGTCGACTGCCGGATCCTGCCCGGCAGGCAGGCCGAATTCGAGGCGACGGTCGACGAGCTCATTGGACCGGACGTCCAGCGCGAATGGATCACGAAGCTCGACTCCTACGAGACCACGTTCGACGGGCACCTGGTCGACGCCATGAACGACGCCATCCTCGCGCACGACCCCGGCGCCAGGACCGTGCCGTACATGCTGTCGGGAGGAACCGACGCCAAGGCGTTCGCGAAGCTCGGCATCCGGTGCTTCGGATTCGCACCGCTGCAATTGCCCGCCGACCTGGATTTCAGCGCGCTGTTCCACGGCGTCGACGAACGGGTACCCGTGGACGCACTACTGTTCGGTACACGCGTGCTGGAACATTTTCTGCTCCACAGCTGATCGAAAACCGATACGCGACACGAGAGGAACCGCATGTCACACGACCCGTACGAGGCCCTTCCCGACCTGCCGAGTTTCGAGCTGACCTCCACCGACGTCACTGACGGGCAGCCGCTGAGCAAGGAACAGGTCAGCGGAATCTTCGGCGCCGGCGGCTACGACAACTCACCCCAGCTGTCGTGGTCGGGGTTCCCCGCCGAGACCAAGAGCTTCGCGGTGACGGTGTACGACCCCGACGCGCCGACGGCATCCGGGTTCTGGCACTGGGCGGTCGCCAACATCCCGGCCGACACGACCACGCTGGTGAGCGGCGCGGGCGACGACGACGGCACCGGGCTCCCGGCCGGTGCGATCACGCTGAAGAACGACGCCGGACTGAGTCGTTTCCTCGGCGCCGCCCCGCCGGCAGGTCACGGGCCGCACCGCTACATCTTCGTGGTCCACGCGGTCGACGTGGAGACCCTCGACGGGGTCACGGCCGACTCGACGCCCGCGTTCCTGGGGTTCAACCTGTTCTCCCACGCCATCGCCCGCGCGAAGATCCAGGGGACGTACGAGCAGCAGTAACTCCGGTAGTTCCGGAAAACACGGGTGGCCGGCGAATCCTCGGGATTCGCCGGCCACCGGGCTCGGTGCGGGTTCCGTCAGCGCACGGCGCCGGCGCCGACCGCATCGGCGATCGAGGAGTGGCCGGCCTCGCGCACCTTCCGGGCCAGCCCCTTGTGGATGCGGCGAGCCCAGAACGGGCCGCCGTAGATGAAGCCGGTGTACCCCTGCACGAGGGACGCACCGGCCAGGATGCGTTCCCACGCCTGGTCGACCGTCTCGATGCCGCCGACGGAGACCAGCACCAGACGATCCCCGACCCGCGCGTGCAGGCGGCGCAGGACCTCGAGGGATCGTTCCGCGACCGGAGGTCCGGACAAGCCGCCCGCGCCGATCGCGGTCACCTCGTCATCCGGGGTGTTCAGCCCGTCCCGGCGGATGGTGGTATTGGTCGCGACGATGCCGGCGAGGCCGAGTTCGAGGGCGAGATCCGCGACCGCGTCGACGTCGTCGTCGGACAGGTCCGGGGCGATCTTCACCAGCACCGGGACGGTCACGGTGTCGAGAACCGCACGCAGCAGCGGCCGGAGAGATTCGACGGCCTGCAGGTCGCGCAGTCCCGGGGTGTTCGGTGAGCTGACGTTGACCACCATGAAATCGGCGAGCGGGCCGAGCAGTTGCGCGCTCGCCGTGTAATCGGCGGGGGCGTCCGCGGCGTCGACGATCTTGGTCTTGCCGATGTTCGCGCCGATCGGGACACCGGCCCGGCGCTGACGCAGGTGATTGGCCGCGTTGCCTGCGCCGTGGTTGTTGAACCCCATCCGGTTGATCAGGGCGCGGTCCGCGGGCAGCCGGAACAGGCGGGGAGCCGGGTTGCCGGGCTGCGCCTGGGCGGTGACGGTGCCCACCTCGGCGAACCCGAATCCGAGAGGACCCCAGGCGTCGACGCCGGTGGCGTCCTTGTCGAACCCGGCGGCCAGCCCGAGCGGCGCCGGGAAGTCGAGTCCGAACACGGTGTTCCGCAGAATCGGATCGTCCACCACGAGAACCCTGCCGACGAGTTGGCGCAGCGGCGAGAACCGCGTGACCAGGCGCATCGCAGCGAAGGCCAGGTGATGAATCCGCTCCGGAGGAAGGCGGAACATCACCTGTAAGAGCAGGTGGTACAAGGAGGTCTCCCTAGATTGCGGGGTCGGGGACATGGTGAGCGGTCTTCCTTCGTTTGAGCAGTACCCGGCGGCTTCCGTCGGAGTACAGGCGGACCCGCGACAGCTCCCAGCCGCCGAATTCCGCCTGGAGGGCCAAGCGCATCGATGCGCTGACGCGGGTGACGTCGGGTGGCAGCCGAAGCGGCACGTACTCGTAGTCCTCGGATTCGATCTCCCACCCGGAGGGGAGTCGACGTGAATGCGATGCCATCTACGAACTCCTCGTCGGGATCTGCTGCAAGCCGTCTCCCGTCGCGGAACCGATCAGGAGGTCACCGTTCACGGTATCCACAGTGACAGAATTCGGCTGCCGGACGGTGGGATACCGGGCTGTTTCCACGCCGACACCGCTGGACAGGTCGAATCCGACCACCTCGTTGGTTCCGGTCAGCGTGACCCATGCCCGGTCGGCGGTGTCGTCGTAGGCGACGGCGTACGGGGCGAGTCCGGCCGGGAACCGCTGGCGGAGCATCAGTGTGTCGGTGGTGTAGGCGAGCAGTTCGTCGCCGGTGGTGTCGGTGACGAGGATCCGCCCGTAGTGGTCGGTGGTGAGTTGCGTCGCGCCTTCACCGGCGCGCAGCGCGACGCCGAGCGCGGAACCGGGGACGTCGACGGCGGTGACGGACGTCTGACCGCGGTCGAGGGCGGTCAGCGAGTCGCCGACGACGGCCAGCCCGTCGACGGAGGTGAGGCCGTCGATCACCTGTGACTCGTTCGTCTCGGTGTTCACGATGTGAATCTCGCCATTGCCCAGACCCATCGCCAGCCGGCCGTCGGACAACTGCGCGACCGAACGGACATCGCCGTCTGCGGGGACGAACGTCACCTCACCCGTGCGCAGGTCGAGCCGTCCCACCTGCGTATTCATCGCGAGAAGGGCCACACCGCCGGGAGCGAGGGACACCTGGGCGACGGCCCCGTCCAGCGGGATCGTCCGCGGAGCCGCCGTGAAATCGCCGGCCGGGAACAGCAGGATCTCGTTGCCTTCGCCGCTGAGGACGACGGTCGTGCGGGTCTCGGGGTCGAAGGTGGTCGACTCGATCGGCAGGCCGACGGGGTGGACGACACCCGCGGGCGCGGTGCCCTGCGCCGGGGACTGCGCGGCGGTCGCGGGCGCGATCGTGATCGCCTGATCCTCGTCGGAGTTCGACGAACAACCCGTGACCAGTAGAAATGCCGCTCCGATACACGAGGCGACGACGCGCGCTCCCGGTCTACCCATGTGCTGCTCCTCGGGGTTCTCTCAACGACCTACACCTGCACAACTGTCCACTAGCATCCCTGATCCGCGAAACGCCCACGAATTCGGTCGGTGCCGAGCGGGTGCCGAGGCGATACCGTGAGAACCATCGACCCCGCGCCCGGTGGTCTCCCGACCGCCGGCCCAGGTCATCGAGGAGCAGACCGTGGAAATACCCGAAACGCCGACGTTCACCGTCGAAGACATCTCGGTCGGACCGCACGCGCACGGCTTCGGCCGGACCGCCGAAGGTAACTCCTACGCATTCCGCGTGCGCAAGAGCACGATGCACGTCGAGGTGTACCGCGCCGACGTCGAAACCGAGGTCCCGGACCCGGACGACATCGTGGCGTCCGCGCGGCGCTCGGTCCGGGAGATCGACCTGACCGACGAGCGCAGCATCGTCGCCGTCGTGCGGGACGCCGTGTCCCATCCCGATTTCCTGGCGGCGGGGTCGCCCGATTCCCGGATGGCGAGTACGGAGGACGGCATTACCGTTCGTGCTGTCCTCAGCCGTCTGGGCGCGGTTATCGACGGACTGTGACCGCCGGCCACTAGCGGTGGTCACGGCGGGGGAGGACGAGAGTCGCGCCGGTCACCGGGTGCGCGATGACCTCGACGGGGTGCCCGTACACCCGGGTCAGCAAGTCCTCGGACAGGACGTCTCCGGGCGGCCCGTCGGCGGCGACGCGGCCCTGCTCGAGGACCACGATCCGGTCCGCGTACGCGGCGGCGAGCGCGAGGTCGTGGAGGACGACCACCACCGCCGTGCCCTGTTCCGCGCGGGAGCGCGCGAGGCGCATCACCGTCTCCTGATGGCCGAGGTCGAGGGCGGCGGTGGGCTCGTCCAGCAGGATCGTCTCGGTGCGCTGCGCCAGCACCCGGGCCAGCGCCACGCGGGCGCGCTCGCCACCCGACAGCGCGGTGAACGGACGTTCGGCGAATGCCGCGACGTCACAGATCCGCATGGCCTCGGCGATCGCGGCGGTGTCGTCGTCGGTGCGGGGTGTGCGCGCCCACGGGGATCGGCCCATCGTGATCACCTGGCGTGCGGTGAACGAGAATCCGACCGTGTTCTGCTGGGGGAGGACTGCACGCCGCTGGGCCATTTCGAGTGCCGTCCACTCGCCGAGGTCCCGGTCGTCGAGCTGCACGCTGCCCGCGTGCACGTCCTGATCACCCGACAGCGCCGCGAGGAGCGTCGACTTGCCTGCCCCGTTGGGGCCGACGAGAACGAGGACCTCCCCGATCCGCACGTCCACGGACACGTTTTCGAGCACAGGTCTGCCACCGCGGGTGACGGCGATGCCGTCGGCGCGCAGCGTCACGGCCCCAGAGGGCCGCGGCGGGGGCACCGGATCGGTCCGCCGGAACAGGTTCTGCTCAAGGGCCTCGCCGACGCGCGTGCGGAACGACGGACTCATGCCCACCCGCCCTGACTGGCCCGGGTGCGGCGCAGCAACCAGAAGAAGAAGGGCCCCCCGACGAGGGCCGTCAGCATGCCGAGGGGGAGGTCCGCGTTGGCCACGAGCGACCGGGCGCCCAGGTCGGCGAGCAGCAGCACGAGGGAACCGCACAGCGCGCTCGCCGGAATCAGGGCCCGGTGGCCCGGGCCGACGGCGATCCGCATCAGGTGCGGGACCACCAGCCCGACGAACAGGATGATGCCGGTGAACGCCACGCTGGACGAGACGAGCAGGGCGACGATCAGCACCGCGATCTGACGCAGCCGTTCGACGTCGAGGCCGAGGTGACGTGCCGCGTTCTCGCCGAGCGAGAGCAGGTCGAGTTTCCCGGCGATCATCATCGTGGCCGCGATCCCGGCGACCGTCATCGGGGCCACCACCGCGACCGCGCCCCAGGTGGCCCCGTTGAGGCTGCCCAGTTGCCAGAAGACGATCTGATCGCGCGCCGCGGGGGACGCGACGAACGTGAAGAACGCGATGAGGCCGCCGGCGAACGCGTTGACCGCGACGCCGGTCAGGACGAGGGTGACGACCTCGGTCCGGCCCTCGTGCCGGGCCAGGAGATACACGGCGGCGGTGGTGACCAGTCCGGCGACGAAGGCGGCCGCGGCCACCGTCCACCCGGCCGCGAACGCGCCGCCGACGACGATCGCGGCGCTGGCACCGACCGCGGCACCTGCGGACACCCCGATGACGCCGGGTTCGGCGAGCGGGTTGGCGAACACACCCTGCAGCAACGCTCCCGCACATCCGAGTGCCGCCCCCACCAGGATGGCGAGGATCACCCGCGGGAACCGGACCTCCCACAGCGTCACCTCACCGCTGGGGTGCGCGGGCATCGGCCCGAGATCCAGCCCGATGCGGTGCAGGATGCTGCCGACGACCTCCCCGGGGCCGGTCGGCACCTGACCGATGCAGGCCGAGAACACGGCGGCGACGGCGAGGGCGATCAGCAGACCGCCGAGGACGGCACCGGTCCGGGTGCGTGACGAGGGCTTGGAAGGAGCGTCGAGGTCTTCGACCGTCATGGAGTGGCGGCCGGGTAGACGGCGTCGGCCAGGGCGCCGAGGACGCGACCGGTGTTGGGGCCGAAACTCAGCAGCACCCCGTCCTGCATGTCCACGACCCGCTGGTTCCGGCCCGCCGGCGTCTGCGCCACCCCGGGGATCTTCTCCAGGCCGTCGATCCCGCCGATCGATTCGAGCCCACCGGTCATCATGAGGAGCACGTCGGGAGCGGCGGCGATCAATGCCTCGCTGGTGATCGGGGCGAACTGCTGGGTGATCCCCGAGGCGGTACCGGCGTCGACGGCGCCGAGCGCGTCGATCAGGGAATCGGCACCCGATCCCGGGCCGCCGATCATGGTGATCGCGGTGCCGCGCAGATAGAGGAATGCGATCTTCAGCGGATTCTCGCCCTGGGGGGCGCGACTGCGGGCCGCCGCGATCTCGCTCTCCGTGCGGGCCGCGAGTTCCCGGCCCTGCTCGGGCACCCCGAGCGCATTCGCCACCGCGGTGATCTGGCCGGGCACACCGTCGAGGGTGCGCGTCGGATCGAAATAGACGACCGGCACCCCGGCGGCCCGCAACTGGTCCTGCACCGCCTGCGGTCCGATGCTGGTGTCGGTGAGGATCACCGTCGGCGCCAGGTCGAGGATGGCCTCGGCGTTGAGGGATTGGCCGCCCGGTGTGACCACCGGCACGTCCTGGGCAGCCGGGAACTCGGACGCGATGTCCCGGCCCACAACGTTGTCGCCGAGCCCGAGCGCGAACACCGTCTCGGTGAGCGTTCCGTAGCGGTCCGCGGTCACGATCCGGCTCGCGTCCGTGATCGTCACGTCCACCCCGTCGAAGCTGCGGACCGTGACGGGCAGCGCCGGTGTCGCCGAGGACGCGAGAGGCTCCGGATTCAGGTCGTCGAGGACCGCCGTGCGCGCGCCGCCCGTGCCGCCCGCGCTGTCGCCGGAACTGCACGCCGACACTGCCACCGCGGCCACCAGGAGCAGGATGAGAACGGTGAACAGCGACCTGTCCGTGCGGGCCCGGAACATCGAGCTCATCGTGCGCGATACCGGTCGATGTCGGCTTCGAGGTCGGCGAACAGGGCGCCGTTGAGGCGGTACGCGAGGTTGACCTCGTCGATCACCCGCTGCTGGTCCTCCGGAGACAGCGGCGCGGCGTCCAGTTTCGCCCGGTAGGTGTCCTTGAAGACCTTCGGTTTCGGGATGTCGTCGAAGGTGTAGAACTGCAGGCCGTCGGTGCTGTACCCATAGGCGCGTTCGAGCATGCGCCGGATGATCTGCCCACCGGACAGGTCGCCCATGTACCGGATGTAGTGGTGCGCAACGAAACCGGCGGGCGATTCGTACGCCACCTCGCGGAGCCGTTCCACGTACCGGGTGGTGGCGGGCAGCGCGGAGACGGTGTCCCGCCACGACGGCCCGCGCAGGAATGCGAGATCCGCTTCCAGCGACGGAACCCGCAACAGCTCGTCGTGGAGAAACGGCGACACGACGGGGCTGCCGGTGTGGGTGCGCCCGGCGTCCTCGAGTTCGCGGTAGACGAGGTACGTCTGCGCGAGCAGTTCGGCGTAGCCGTCCGAGGTGAGCTCGCCGGCGAGCAGGGCCCCCACGAAGCGGGACTGCTCGGTCTCCCGGTGAGCGGCGTCCGTGCCCTCCTTGATGCGCTCGGCGAAGCCGACGGTTCCGCGGTCGGCCGCGTCGGCCTCGTTCAGCGTGGTCATGGACTCTCCTGCGGATCTACGGACGTCGGCCGGTGGGCACCAGGTTAGCCTGCCCTGCACGTGAACTGCAGGTGCACGTCCGCCGGCTCCCGCTCGCGCTACGCGCTGACGTCGTCGAGTGCCGCCGCGATCGCGGCGGGCAATTCCAGCTCCTCGGCGACGAGCACTCCGGTCAGCTGGGCGATGTCCCTGGCCCCGACGACCGCGCTCGCGACGCCGGGACGGTCGCGCGCCCAGGCGAGTGCGACCGCCAGCGGGGACGTGCCGAGACCGTCGGCGGCGGTCACGACCGCATCGACCACCCGCACGGAGGAGTCGGTGAGGTAGCTCTGGACGTCCTGCGCGTGCGCTTCGTCGGCACCGCGTGAATCGACGGGGATGCCGTTGCGGTATTTGCCGGTCAGCACCCCGCGGGCCAGCGGCACGGCCGCGAACACCCCGACGCCGTGATGGGCGGCGGCCGGAACGAGTTCCTCTTCGACGCCCCGGGCGAGGAGCGAGTACTCCACCTGGGTGGCGACGAGCGTGGTGCCCCGGGACGCGCCTGCCGCGGTGGCCAGCTGCCACCCCAGGTAGCCCCTCGCCCCGACATACCGGACCCGGCCGCTCGACACCGCGAAATCGAGTGTGGCGGCGATCTCGTCGACCGGCGTGAACGGATCCCACGTGGCGACCTGCCACATGTCCAGGTAGTCGGTACCGAGCTCGCGCAGGGTCGCGTCGAGCTGGGCGACGAGTCCCCGCCGCGAGCAGTCGATTCGCGAGGGTCCCGCCGGGT
Organism: Rhodococcus sp. NCIMB 12038; assembly: GCF_002165735.1. Lineage (NCBI taxonomy): Bacteria > Bacillati > Actinomycetota > Actinomycetes > Mycobacteriales > Nocardiaceae > Rhodococcus > Rhodococcus sp. NCIMB 12038. The sequence goes on along the minus strand of NZ_NHML01000006.1, from coordinate 340,499 downwards.
TGATGCCCGAACTCGAGCTCAGGACCAGTTCCGTGCGCGGCACCACGTCGTCGAGCAGTTCCGCCAGGATCCGCTGCGCCGCACCGTCGCCGTACGCGGGTGAGGTGTCGACGAGTGTTCCGCCCGCATCGACGAACGCCGCGATCTGCGCGGCGGCCTCGTCGCCGTCGGTGTCCCGACCCCAGGTGAGCGTGCCCAGGCCGAGACGTGACACTCGCAACCCGCTTGCTCCGACCGATCTCTGTTCCATAACCGCCTGCGTCTCGTACCGTAGCTGCAACCCGGGCCTCGGCCCGAAGATGCTGGTGCCCCCCGGGAACGGCCACCACAGGAGCAGAGTAGTGGGGTTCCGCGTGGCAGGGGTCCTGCCACGCCGGATTCTGCCGGAGCACACCCACCCCGGTACCGTGGCGCCGGTGAATTACGAACGCGACATGGGAAATTGGCGTCAGAGCGGCACATTCGGCCTCGGGACCGGTGAGTGATGGGCGAGGCGATGACCTGGCTCCAGGCGATTGTCCTCGGTGCCGTCCAGGGATTGACCGAATTCCTGCCCATCTCCTCGTCCGGCCATCTCCGGATCGTGTCGGAGGTCTTCTTCGGTGACGACGCCGGTGCCTCGTTCACCGCCGTCACCCAGCTCGGCACCGAAGCCGCGGTGCTCATCTACTTCGCCCGCGACATCGGACGGATCATCGCCGGCTGGTTCCGGGGACTGTTCCACGCCGAGCATCGCAGTGATCTCGATTACCGGATGGGCTGGTATGTGATCATCGGCACGATCCCGGTGGGTGTGCTCGGGTTCCTGTTCAAGGACCAGATCCGCACCGGCGCCCGCAACCTGTGGCTGATTGCCACCATGCTGATCGTGTTCGCGTTCGTCATCGCGGCCGCCGAGTACTACGGGCGGAAAGTGCGTCCCGTCGAGGACCTGCGCGCCAAGGACGGCATCATCATGGGTTCGGCCCAGGCACTCGCGCTGATCCCGGGGGTCTCGCGGTCGGGCGGCACGATCAGCGCCGGCCTCTTCCTCGGACTCACCCGTGAAGCCGCGGCCCGCTATTCGTTCCTCCTCGCCATCCCCGCGGTCGTCGCGTCCGGGCTGTTCAGCCTGCCGGACGCGTTCGAACCGGCCGGTGAGGGTCTCAACGCGAGTGGCCCGCAGCTCCTCGTCGCGACCGCGATCGCCTTCGCCATCGGCTACGCGTCGATCGCGTGGCTGCTGCGTTTCGTCGTCGACCACTCCATGTACTGGTTCGTCGGCTACCGCATCATCCTCGGCGTCATCGTCCTGTCGCTTCTCGCGACCGGCGTCGTGTCGGCCACCTGAGATCGGGCGGTCGGGGAGTGCGCGACACTAGGCTGGGCCAATGACAGTTGTGCTGCTGCGCCACGGGCGGTCGACCTCGAACACTGCACACACGCTTGCCGGCCGGTCACCGGGAGTCGAACTCGACGACCGCGGCCGCGAGCAGGCGCAGGCGATCGTGGCCCGGCTCGCGGACGTGGTGATCGAAGAGATCGTGCACTCACCGCTTGTGCGGTGCGAGCAGACGGTGGAACCGCTCGCCCGGGCACGGGGCCTGACCCCGGTGGTGGAACACCGGCTGGTCGAGGTCGACTACGGCGAGTGGACGGGTCGGGAGCTGAAGGTCCTGCTCGAGGAGCCGCTGTGGAAGATCGTGCAACAGCACGCGTCCGCCGCCGTGTTCCCCGGCGGCGAAGGGCTCGCCCAGGTGCAGGCGCGGGCCGTCGCCGCGGTCCGGGAGCACGACGCCCGGCTCGCGGAACTCCACGGCCGCGACGTCGTGTGGGTTGCCTGCTCGCACGGCGACGTCATCAAGTCCGTCCTCGCGGACGCCCTCGGTGCGCACCTCGACGGATTCCAGCGGATCGTCGCGGAACCCGCCTCCATCAGCGTGGTCCGGTACACCGCCACCCGCCCCTACGTGCTGAAGATGAACGACACCGGGGCCGATCTGTCGGGGGTGAACGTGCCCCCGGCGTCGGGAGACGGCGCCCGGGCCGAAGTATCCGGATCGGTGCCCGGCGGGGAGGTCCGGTTGTGATGATTGGGCGGACATCGCCGGTAGCGATTAGGCGGACCCCGCCGGTATCGATTGACGGATAATGAACGCAGCATGCTGCGAGGAACAGTCCGAGACGGAACAACGAGTGGGCAGCGCCGCAGTAGGGCCCGGCTCCAGCTGAAGGAGGTGCAATGTCACGCGCAATTCACGTATTCCGCACTCCTGACCGATTCATTGCCGGGACGGTGGGTGAACCCGGCGACAGGTCGTTCTATCTCCAGGCAGTACACGAGGCGCGAGTGATCAGCGTCCTGCTGGAGAAACAGCAGGTACAGGTACTGGCCGACCGGATGGGACTTCTCCTCGAGGAAGTGCACCGCAGGTTCGGCACGGACGTACCCCCGGAAGGGGCCGAACTCGACGACGCCAGCCCACTCGTCACCCCGATCGACGCCGAGTTCCGCGTCGGGACGATGGGCCTCGGCTGGGACGCGGACGCCGGAGCCGTCGTCGTGGAACTGCTCGCCGTCAGCGAGACGGAATTCGACGAGTCCGTGGTCCTCGACGACTCCGAGGACGGACCGGACGCCGTGCGCGTGTTCCTCACCCCGCTGCAGGCGAGGGACTTCTCCCTGCGGTCCGAACGGGTCATCGCAGCCGGTCGCGCACCGTGTCCACTGTGCGGCGAGCCGCTCGCCCCGGAGGGGCACATCTGCATCCGCACCAACGGGTACCGCCGCGGCCAGAGCTTCGGACTGACCCCGGAAATGGACGAGGAGGACTGACGGTTGCCTGCCGAGGAGTCCGATCCACTGGAGTCCGGCGAGCTGACCCTCATCGGCCAGATCACCCACGCCAGTAACGCCACCCTGGTCTGCGACGCGGTCGCGGGTGAGAACACCGTTCGCTGCGTGTACAAGCCGGTCCGCGGGGAACGACCGCTGTGGGATTTCCCGGACGGCACGCTCGCCGGACGCGAGGTCGCGTCGTATCTCGTGTCCGAGCAACTCGGGTGGGGCGTGATTCCCCGCACTCTGCTGCGGGACGGTCCGTTCGGCCCGGGGATGGTGCAGCGGTGGATCGACACCCCCGACCGGCACGCCGACGACACCGGCGGTCTCGACCTGGTCGACATCTGCGCCCCCGACGCGGTCCCCGAGGGGTGGTTCGAGATCCTGCGCGCCACCGACATGGACGGCGAACCGGTCGCGCTGATCCATGCGGACGATCCGCGGCTGCAGCGGATGGCGGTCCTCGACGTGCTGATCAACAACGCCGACCGCAAGGGCGGCCACGCGCTCGAGGGTCTCGACGGTTCCGTCTACGGCGTCGACCACGGCATCTGCCTGCACACGGAGAACAAACTGCGGACCGTGCTGTGGGGGTGGGCCGGGACGGAGGTGCCGGGCGCCCTCGTCGTCGACATCGCCGAACTCATCTCCTCGCTCGAGGGCGACTTCGGTGCGCGGCTCGGTGAGCACATCACGTCCGACGAGGTCGCCGCGCTGTACGAGCGCGCCGTGGATCTGCTCGCCGCACCGGTGATGCCCCGGCCGAACGGTCACCGGCCCATCCCGTGGCCCGCGTTCTGAGCGACCCGTTCGGAGCCCGGCGGGCGGCGGCTCCCTCCGAGGCGGAAACGCGGGTCCATTAGGCTCGCTGTCATGCAGTCTTGGTCCGAAACCGCTGTCCCGTCCGTTCCAGGCCAGGGGCCTCCGCTGCGGTTGTTCGACACCGCCGACCGGCAGGTGCGCCCCGTCACCCCCGGACGCACGGCCACGATGTACGTGTGCGGTATCACCCCCTACGACGCGACCCACCTCGGTCACGCCGCCACGTATCTGACGTTCGATCTGGTGAACCGGATCTGGCGTGACGCGGGGCACGACGTGCACTACGTCCAGAACGTCACCGACGTGGACGACCCGCTGTTCGAGCGCGCCAACCGCGACGGCGAGGATTGGGTCGTCCTCGGCATGCGTGAGACGGCACTGTTCCGCGAAGACATGGAAGCCCTCCGGGTCATTCCCCCGCGCGACTACATCGGCGCGGTGGAATCGATCGGCGAAGTGATCGAGATGGTCGAGAAGTTCGTGGCGTCCGGCGCCGCCTACGTCGTCGACGACCCCGAGTTCCCCGACGTCTACTTCCGCGCCGACGCGACGGAACAGTTCGGGTACGAGTCCGGCTACGACCGCGCGACGATGGACAAGTTCTTCGCCGAACGCGGCGGCGACCCCGACCGCCCCGGCAAGCAGAATCCTCTCGACGCGCTGGTGTGGCGTGCGGTCCGGCCGGGTGAGCCGTCTTGGCCGTCGCCGTTCGGTCCCGGGCGTCCCGGCTGGCACATCGAGTGCTCGGCCATCGCACTCAACCGCATCGGTTCGGGTTTCGACGTCCAGGGCGGCGGCAGCGACCTGATCTTCCCGCACCACGAGTACTCCGCGGCGCACGCCGAGTCGGCAACCGGGGACCGTCGCTTCGCACGCCACTACGTGCACACCGGCATGATCGGTCTCGACGGCGAGAAGATGTCGAAGAGCCGCGGCAACCTCGTGTTCGTGTCGAAACTGCGCGGCGAGGGCGTCGACCCGGCCGCAATCCGCCTCGGACTGCTGTCCGGGCACTACCGGCAGGACCGTCCGTGGACCGAGCAGGTTCTCGCCGACGCCCACACCCGGCTCCAGTTGTGGAAGGACGCCGCCGCGCTCGAGTCGGCGCAGTCGGCCACCGACACGATCGCCCGGCTTCGCCAGCATCTCGCGGACGACCTCGACACCCCGAAGGCGCTCGACGCCCTCGACGGCTGGGCCCGCCGCGCCCTCGACAACGGTGGCACTGACACCAACGCGCCGAGCGAATTCGGCGCGGCGGTGGATGCCCTTCTCGGTGTGCGGCTTCGCCGCCCGTGAGTACTTCTTAACCGCCCGCGGTTAACAAGTACTCACGGGTCAGGCGAACTCGAACGCGCCCTCCGCCGGCGTCGGGACGCGCCGGCGCAGGGGCGAACCGAGCGCCTGCGCCAGGTCGGTGCCGTCGTGCTCGGCGAGTAGTTCACCGTCGGACCACACGAGCAGGGTGGCGCTGACGCTCTGCTCGGCCGTCGAGTGCGCCAGGTCGTAGTGCGCGCAACCCGGGACGCCGCCGTACGTGATCCACAGGTCGAACCCGGTCATGAACAGGTCGAGGTCGAATTGCACGCTGAGGCCGAGCAGTTCGGCCCGGCCGTTGTCGTCGACGCCGGCGAACGCCTCGTCCAGCGCCAGCAGTCGCGGGGCGTGCGGGTCGGCCGAGTCGAGCATGACGTGTGCTGCGGCGAACAGCGGCAGGTGCAGTGAGACGGACTGCTCGCCGCCGGAGAGTGCGCTGTGCCGGGCGACCGTCAGCCTGTCCTCGTTGCCGTTCCCGCTGATCAGGGTGAACGAGAACACCCGCCACCGCCGGTAGTCGAGGGCGGACGCCAGGATCTCCGGGTACGACCGTTCCGGGTGGGCGGCGCGGGCGGTCCTGATCTGGTGGGCGAAGTGGGCGCGCATCGTGGCGAGTTCGTCCGGGCCCAGCGCCGAGGTGTCGCGCTCGAGCAGCTTGGAGATGGCCTTCGCGCTGTCGTCGAGGTTGTCGGCGAGAACCCAGTGGACGCCGATGGTGTTGCCGGACGACATCCGCCGCTCCCGCATCTCGGTGCCCATCCGGGCGATGAGTTCGCGGGCGTCGACGGTGCGCTCGTGGATCTGCTGGGCGAGACCGGTGAGCAGCGCGTCCTCCAGGATGCGACGCTCGGATTCGGTGAGCAGCAGTTCCTGGTCGGAGCGCGCGGACGCGATGCGGGCCGCGAACTCGCCGATCGACGAGTACCCCTCGTCGTCCTGTACCTGGACCACCGTCAGGCCGTCCGGCGCGTCCCACTGCAGGCGGTAGTCCTGGCCGGCGGCCGCGAGTTGTGCGTCGAAGTCCTGCAGCGCGGTGGTGAGTGCCGTGCGCGTCGACTTGCGTGCCGAGTCGCTGACCCGCACCGATTCGGTGGCGCCGTCCAGTGCGCGGAACAGCGCGTCCGCTTCGGGCGGCAGGATCGGGGTGTCCTGGTCGGCGTTCTGGATGCGATACACCAGCTGTTCGGCGCTCATCCACGCGGCCGCGCTGGCCGGCCAGGTGTGGCCGCCGTCGACGCCGAGGAGTTCGAGCAGGTCGCGCCTGGCGTACGGCGCGAGGTGGGCGGCGTCCGCGTGGGTTTCGGTGAGCGCCAGCCGGAGCGTCTGGACGGCGGTGTTGTACGCGCCCTCGGCCTTACCGATCGCCTCGCCCGCATCCTTGTCCGCTTTGCGGGCGTCGCGCTGCTCCTTCTTGCACGCCTCGATCCGCGCATGCGCCTCCTCGAGTTGCCGGTCCAGTTGCTCGGCCCCCGCGCCCAGCGTGTCGCGGAGCGTCTCGAGGCGCTGGATCTGTTGCGCGAGCACCTCTTCGGCGATGGCGGCCTCCTCCGCGAATTCCTCCGCGTTGCCGCGCGCCTCGTGCAGCCGAGCCTCCGACTGGCGTGTGTGCTCCACCTCCTTGCCGTGTTCGCGCCTGCAGCGCTGCACCATCTCGCCCTGCTTCTCGAAATGCCGCACTGCCGCGGCGAGCGAGTCGATCTCTCGGGCGATGTGGGGAGTCCGGTGCGTGGATGCGGTGGCCCGGAGTTGTTTTTCCTTCGCGGACAGGTCGGCGATGGCCTGGTCGAGTTCGCGGCCGACGGCTGTCGCGGTGTCGGTGCGGCTGCGGAGCGCGCCTGCCGATTCAGTGACCTTCTTCAGCGCGGCGAGGATCGATCCGGTTCGGGGCAGGGCCTGCGCTGCCGCGGTCGTCCGCGTCAGCAGCGCTGCCACCGCATCCGCGGATGCCCTCGTGTCGTCGAGCCGCGCCCGTGCTTCTTCCAGCGTCCTGTCGAGTTCGGTGATGCGAGCGGCACGCCTGCGGGCCCGCGCCGTGGTTCCGATGTACTCCGCATCCGATTTCGTGTGGCGTCCCCGCTGGATCCCCTGGCGGTACGCCCCGTCACCGGCGACTCCGACCGGACCCTCGGCGAGATCGAGGGATTCGAGGGCGATGGATTCGAGGATTGCGCGCACGCGCTCGTCGGGGACCCCCGTGTCCTGCTCGACGTCGAGGACATCGGCGAGAGTTCTGCCGGCCGGCCGCGCTTCGGAGGGGAGGGCCACGAGGAAGTGTTCGGATACGACGTCGGGGAGCGCGTCGTCGACGGTCACCCAGCCGTCGAGGAGATTCGCGGCCTCCAGTGCGGCCTCGATTCCCGCCGCGACCGTGGCGTCGACACCGTCGGCGAACCGGACCAGACGCCACAGCGGCGCACCGGTCAGCCCGGACCGCGTGTCGTGCCTGCCTGCCGGGAGCGGCGGGGCGTCGTCGTGCTCGGATTCGATTGACGCGCGCGCCGACTCGTGTTCGGCGATCGCCGCGGCCGCGGCGGCGCCGTCCCGGTCGTATTGCTGACGACGCATCCGGAGTGCGTCGACGGCGTCCGTGGTCTGCTCCGTCAGCGTCTCCGACAGCGTGGCGGCGTCGTCGTCACCGATCCCGCGGAGGGCGGTGTCCAGTGCGTCGAACAATGCAGCGGGCGCCTCGATCTCGGCGTAGAGAGACGAGTGTTCCGTCCACCAGGAGCGGAGTTCGGTGGCGCATCGGCTGCGGGCCGATTCGACCGCGGTCTCGGCTTCGAGGACGGCCACCTTCGCGGTGTCGAGTTGCTCCTGGCCGCGACGTGCTGCGTCGTCGGCGCGGGTCCGCTCGGTGGCGGCCCTCTCGACGGTGGCGAGCGCGGCCCGGACCGCGCGCAGGTCGCCGTCGCGTTCCTCGGCGTGACCGCGCAGCGCCGCGGTCAACTGGTCGGCGCGCGCGTCGTCGGGGAGTGCGGTCCAGGTGATTCCGGCGTCCTCGGCGGCGGCGTGAAGTTCGTCCTCGGCGTGGGCGAGCGCCTCGACGGCGCGGGTGACGGCGTCGCCCGCCTTCGCGTGCTCCTCGGACCGCTGTTCGAGGGCCGCCTTGGCCTTGCGTGCCTTCTCGGCCTGCAGTTCCGTCGACTTCTCGAGCGTCGACACGGCCTGCGCCAGGTCGTCGAGTTGCGTCCGCCCCTCGTAGGCGGTCGAGCGCTTCAGCGCGTCCAGGGTGGCGTTGGCCTGGTCGAGTGCGCGGTCGGCGGCGGTGAAGCGTTCTTCGGCGGCCTCCCGGCTCGCCTGGCTGCGCGCCCGGTCGGCCGCCGCCCCGTGGAGGGCGGTGATGCCGGACCGCACCGCGTCGAGACGGGTCGCGAGTTGGTCGACGTCCGTACGCGCCTGCTGGCGAAGGTATTTCGCGTACACGCCGACGAAGCTCTGCGCCGCCTGGTCCGCCGCCGCCAGCCCCTCGAGTGCCCGGCCGACCTCCTCCATGTCGCTGAACGAGCGCGCCGCCTCGAGGACCAGTTGTTCGTCGAGGGGGCGCAGACCGTCGGTGAGTGCCTGCGACAGTCCCTTGGGGTCGAGATTCTTCGCGAGCTGTGGGCGGCGCAGGGTGAGGATGAGGTTGATCAGCTGGTCGTAGCGCTGGACACCGAGCCCGAACATGCGGGCGTCGATGGCGGCGCGGTAGTCGAGCGGCCGGTCGGTGATGGAGTCGGTGCCGATCTGCTCGCCGAGTTGCTTCTTCGTGAGCGGACGGTCGTCGCTGCCGAGCAGGGAGAAGTCGACGCCGACCCGGCCGTCGGCCACGAAGTACCAGCGCGTGACCTTGTCGTTGGTGCGGGAGGCGCGCATGCCGATGCCCACGGTGACGGCCTCGGGGTCGTCCTTCGCGCCGCGGCAGAACTCCATCCAGACGTACGAGTACGCGCTCTCCTGTCCGCGGTACAGGAGGTTCGACTTCATGGTCCGTTCCTCGCCGGCGAACGGGTTGAGACGACGCGGTTCGATCCTGCCGTCGAGGACGAACGGGAACAGCACCTCGAGCGCCTTGGTCTTGCCGGAACCGTTGGGGCCGCGGAGAACGAGGCGGCCGTCGGCGAAGGAGAACTCCTGATCCCGGTAGTCCCAGAGGTTGATGATCCCGGCGCGGGTGGGCCGGAAACGCGCACTCGTCATGCTGTGATTTCCTCGCTGTCGTTCGCTGAGCTCTGGAACAGGTCGATCTCCGGTGTGCGGTCGCGGATCGTGACCACCACACCCCGGTAGCGGGCGAGCGCCGGGAGCGCGAGCACGCCGCCCGGCACCGCCGCGGTCAGGCGCAGCCGCTCGAGCAACGCCAGCGCGGCGCGGCCCAGGCCATCCGGGTCTGCCTGCCACCCGGCGGCGAACGTGCGCCCGAATCTTTCGGTCAGGGTCCGGACGGTGCCGGTGATCCACTCGTCCTCGACGAGGGGGAAGTGCCGGTCGGCGGGGGCGGGCTCCGCGGGCTCGACTCCGTCGTGGCCTGCCAGGCTGTCGAAGATCCCGGACTGCGGAATCGCGCTGTCGACCTGTTCGACCAGGTCCTCGGACCGGCCCCGCGGCAACGGCATCCGGTCGATGTCCGGCGTGTCGGGATCCAGGACACGATCGGCGATCTCCCCGGCGAGCAGCAGCGCGACCTGCGCGACCGTCCCCGTCCCGGGGAACCGGACGTCGGAGAGCCGCCCGGACGAGTCGATCATCGCGACGCCCTCCTCGCGCCGTTCCGCGACCAGTCCGGTGAGCAACTCGACATCGGTTGCGGTGCGGGGGAGCGCGAGCTGCACCAGTTCGTGGTCGTCCAGGTCGGCGGCGTAGACGACGGGCCGTTCGACGAGAGCCCGCCGGACCCGCCGCGTCGTCTCCTTCACGTCGACCGTCCGGGACGTCCCGAACTCCGCCGTGTCGTCGTCGGTCACCGATTCCGCGCCGGCGAGCAGACCGCGAATGGAGCGGAGATGCTGCAGCGCGCGCGGCGGTCGGAACAGGGCGATGACGACGGACCGGTCGATGTCGTAGAGCGCTTCGCCCGCATCGGGATTGGCCGCCCAGCCGCCCGCGTCACCGTCGGCGAGTGCGATCGCGCCGCGGGCCGCGAGCCAGCCGACGGCGTCGACGAACGCGTCCCGGTCGGACGCGCGTTCGGTGGACAGGTCCACCCCGTCGACCTGCGCGGCGTCGGCGGCGACGTGATCGGCGAGTTCGGACAGGGTGATTTGGTTGCCGGCACGACCGAGTGCGGCCAGCGCCAACGCGAGGTAGGCGTAGCGGTACCGGTCAAATGTGCGGTCGGTGGCCGTCTTGGCCGGGGTCCCGGCGTCGAGTCGGTCGCTGACCGTGAACAGGCGGGCGGTCGTCTCGGTGACCTCGAGCCGGTACCCGAAGAGCGTCATCAGATCTTCGCGTAGTTCGGTGGCCCACCGGCGGAGCAGGGGAAGCGCGATGCGATCCGGATAGGTCTGCGTCACCAGATGATTCGACAGGATGACGCGGGCGGCGCGCTGATACGAATCGAGGGCGAGCGGTGAGATCTCCCGTGCCTTCACCGAACGCTCACCTGCAGTCCGTCGAGGTGCAAACGTCCGCGGGCGGTGTGCACCACCGTCGATTCGCTGTGCGGGCTGAGGGTGAGCTTCACGCCGTTCTCCGATCCGGTGCTGCTCTTGACGCGGCCGCTGACCGGTACCCGCGCCGTCAGTGCGGCGTTCAGCAGGCTCAGCAGCACGTCGGTTTCGGCCTCGTCGAGTTCCCGCTCGTAGACTCCGCCCCTGGCGAGCGACTGGGCGGCGGCCGCGCGATTTCGTTGTGCGGTCAGCTGTTCCTCTCGCAGACGGCGCACGCTGCCCTCGTTGCGCTGCACCCGCGCGGGCAGGCCCGGGGACGGGGGACGTCCGGTCTCGGCCAGCGTGCGGGAGATCTCCACGGGCTGGGCCTCCCACCACGACCGGGTGTCGGGAATGATGTCGGCGTCCGGATGCACCATCGAGAGATGGCGCGGACGCCCGAGGTCGAACACGGCCTGGAACAACGCGTGCGCGGCGTCCTCGTTCGGAGTCGCGGCGAACCAGCCTGCGAGGTGCCGCAATTGGCTCTCCCTGCTGACGCCGCCCTTGCGGGTCTCGGTGACGCGGCGCAACAGCGACAGGACGGCGGCGATGGCGCTCATCGTGCCCTCGCGCAGGCGTTCCGACTCGCTCGGACCCGCCTCGCTCCCGACGAACCAATGCGTCAACCCGGCCCACCGCGCGCGCCAATCGGCTTTGCGCTCTTCGACATCGAGGAACATCCGCTCGTCGCTGGCGGCGGCCCGCGTCACCATCGCCTCGACGTCGGTGCCTTCCACGAGCGCAATGGCCGCGGCGAGCTTCGGCGCATACCTCGACAGGTCGGAGCTGAATTCGCGCATGTGCGTGAGGAGAGCGTCCTTGTGGGACATGAACGTCTCAGGGGTGATCTCCGTGGTCCGGACGAGATCGCCCAGCGTCAGATAGAACTGGGCCGCCCGTCCGGCCATGTCGGACAGCGTCGCATCGAGACGGTTGAGTTTCCGGTACACCAGGTCGTTGTCGGCGGCGCGATTCGCCGCGGCCAGGTCGTTCATGTCGGCGAGGAGGTCGGGAAGCGCCAGCCGGGACAGCGACGCGTCGTCGAGGCGGGCCGCGAGTGCGTCCTCGACGGCCCGGAACACCTGGTAGCCGGCCTGACTGAACTGGTACACGAAGTGCCGGTTCCGGTATTCGGCGAGCGTCGCGGCGCGCGTTCCGTCGTAGCTGCGCTCGAGCACTTCCCAGACGTGGAGTTGCTCGAGCAGGGGAGTGACGTCGCCGGCCCCGAGCTGCCCGGCCGGGTCCTCGGTGGCGAGGCCGTCCAGGATGCGGGCGACGTCGCCCGCGTGGAGCAGCACGATGTAGTTGGCGCGGGCGTGGTCGAAGGCCCTCAGCACCCACAGGTACTCCGCCCGCTTCTCCGCGGTGGCGAAGGAGAACAGTTTCAGCCGGTCGTCCCGGAGCGGGGGAGCGACCGCCGGACGCGGGGCGCGCAGCCCCGACGGGGACCGACCTGGATCGCTGCCTGATTCACTCACCGTGACAGGTTATGCGGTCGTGCAGTGGTCGAGCGAACGCCGTGCCGACCTGTACCGACATCTCCCGACGACGAGCGGCGGGCAATCAGAGGACGAACAGCACGAAGACGATCGCGACCAGCACGAGCGCCAGCCCGACCGCCGCGGCGACGAGCCAGGACGCCCGGGAGGCACTGTCGGAATCGTCCCCGGACTGCTCGACGGCGCGCGGTTCCGGCGGCGTCGCGACCGCCGTTCCGCCCGACGCCCGTGCGGGGGAGGTGCCCACCGCCGCGGCGGGCGCGGGGTTCTGCGTGCGGGGGGCGGGCCGGTTCGGGGTTGTGGAAGTCGACGGCACGGGCTCGCCGACGACGGCGTCGATCACCTCGGTGACGTCGTACGACGGCGGCAGGCCGATCGGGGTGACCCGGTGGGTGGTCGGATTGAACCCGGCGGCGCGGATGGCGGCGCCGAGCGCCGAGGTCTGCTCGGGGCCCGGGCCGACGACGCACCGGACGTCGAACTTCTCGCCGATCGTGGCCGCGAATCCGTGAACGGCCGCGGAGTCCCTCGCGATCAAGCCGTCGCCCGTGACGACCACGGCATCGAGGTTGCCGGGCAGCCAGCCGAACGCACCGAGCGCGGTGGCGATCTGGGCCGTCGGAGAGCCCCCCGAGGAGAACCGGAACGCCTTGCCTGCCTCGACACCCGAGCGAATCAGCGCGACCGTCGATCCGGTGTCGTCGACGTGATAGATGCCGACCAACTGCCCGGGGCGCTCGGCGATCTCGGATTCGAACCAGGCCGCGGCCGCTTCGGCGTCCGAGACCAGGGACAGGTACGACATGTCGGCGTAGTCCAGCGCGTCGCGGAGCGCTGCGACCGCGGCCGAGTCCCAGCGGGTCGGATAGGTGGCCATGATGTCGGGCGCGCCGCCCGTCCGGCCACCGTGGTCGGGGAGAGGTTCGCACTCGCGGAGCAGGCAGCGCATCGCACCCGCGACCAGGTCTTCTGCGCGATACCGCGATCCGTCGCCCACGGCGACCCCGGCCGGGTCGCCGACGCGGGGAAGAAACCCCGACACGGTGTGGGTGTCGCCGATCGTGTGCGGCGCCGATCCGCCGAGAATTGCGGTGCCGTCCGGGCACATGTGCAGGACGGTGTCGCGGACGATGACGACCGGATCCGGGGATCCTGGATCGTTCGACGCCACCACCGCGGTGGACACGACACTGCCGATCCTGAGCCCGACTCCCATGGACATGCAAGAACCCCTATTCGTGTTGCGAACGGATTGCGACTTCCGTCAGGCCCGTCCGACTCGGTCGGTGAGGCCACAAGATGTACATCCTGCTACTCGAGGGTGCTTGTGCGCGCCATCACGCGCGGCGTGGCGTGGTCGTATTGCACACAGTCGGCGAGTTTCCGCCTGCGGCGAGTGATCGGTCAGGTCACCGTCGGCCGATCCAGGCCGTCCGGCTGCCGCGAACCGTCAGGTCGCCGCGGTGCAGGACGCTGTCGGGGCCGTCGTCCGAGAGGAGGCGATCGAGAGTGTCGCGGTCGTCGGCGGCGAGTTGTCCGTCGAGGGCGGAGCGAACACGGCTCAGAAAGGTGCGTGCGTAGCGTCCGGCGTTCGGCGGCGCCGGAGTTGCCTCGCTGGTGAAATTGCGTTCCTCGACGTCGACGAAACCGGCCCGCTCGATGTGGCCCCGCCAATTCGGGTGCGCGTTCCAATCCATCCGCGCCAGGGCCTCGTGGCAGCGCGACTCCAGGCCTGGACGGCCCATGCCCAGGTTTTCGGGCAGGAGGCGGGGCAGAGCGTCCATCTCGACGACCACCAGCACGCCGTCGGGGTTCAGTGCGGCGTACATGTCGCGGAGCACCCGGTCGGGGTCGGCGACCTCGTGCAACGAGGAAGCCGCCCACACGACGTCGGCGGCCTCGACCGCGGGCCATCCGGCATCCAGATCGGCGTGCACGACGCTCACCCGGTCGGCCGGGCCCTGCTCGCGCGCGGCTGTGCGGATGCGGTCGAGCATCACCTCCGACCTGTCGATCGCGATGACCGCGGCGGCGGGGAACCGCCGAGCCAGCGTCAGGCTGCCGACGCCCGTTCCCGCGCCCACGTCGACGACCCGGCGCGGGGTCTCCCGGACCCGCAGCTCGGCCCAGTCGGCCACCTGGTCCAGATAGGAGCCGAAGATCTCGGCGTCCAGATCGAGGAGGTCCGGCAGAGCGGCTTCGTGGGCCGATGTGTGCCCGTCGTGGTGCCCGCCATGGTGATGCGAATGCTGTGTCATGGCTCCAGGCTAGCCGCGTTCTGCTCTATGCGCATACACTCTTGCGTATGACGCAAGAACTGGGTTTGGACAGTGTGATCCGGCAGCGCATCCGGGGCCTACGGCTGGCCCGCGGCTGGTCCCTCGACGCGCTCGCCGCCCGCTGCTTCCTCAGTCCGTCCACCCTGAGCCGCATCGAGACGGGTCACCGAAGGATCGCCCTCGACCAGCTGGTTCCGATCGCGAGGGCTCTCGGCACCACGCTCGATCAGCTCGTCGAGTCCGTCGACGACGAGGACGTGGTGATCCGGCCGATGCCCGAACAGACGCGCGGCCTCACGACCTGGCTCCTGTCCCGCGAACGCGCCCTCCACGGCGCGACCGTGGCGAAGATGCGTATCACCCCCGAACGGCCCGCGGGCCCGGACCACGTGTGCGTGCACCCTGGGCACGAGTGGTTCACGGTTCTGTCGGGGACGGCCCGCCTGCAACTGGGTGAGCGGACCATCCTGATCGAAGCGGGTGCCGCAGCGGAGTTCTCGACCATGGTGCCGCATTCCATCGGCGCCCACGACGGTCCGGTGGAGATCCTCACGATCTTCGACCACGACGGGGAGCGGGCACACCTGCACGCCGCGGACGACGCGCCGCCGGCGTGACGTACGCGCCGGCGACGCACGGCCCCATACGATGTGGGCGGCATCGGCGCACGCCGAGGAGAAAGGACGGACATGTCGTCTTCCGACACCGCGGGCGAGACGGAGTTCCCGGCGAGCATGGGGAAGGTCTCCCGTCGTGAGCTCGCGTCGCACGGCTACACGCGTTTCGATCAACTGACGACGGTTACCGCCGAGGAGCTGTTGAAGATCCACGGCGTCGGACCGAAGGCGATCCGGATTCTCGGGGAGGAGCTCGCGGAGCGGGGTCTCGGCTTCGCCGGCTGATCGGCGGAGGCGCTACAGCAGGCCGTGCGCGCGCTGATACGTGGCGGGCGGTGTGCCGACGACCTGCGTGAAGACCCGGGTCAGGTGGGCCTGGTCGCTGAACCCCAATTCGTAGGCGAGCGCGGACCAGTCGATCCTCTCGCCCGAGTGGGCGGCCGCGGCCGCGTCGAGGATGCGAAACCGCTGGATCACCCATTTCGGGCCGATGCCGACGTATTCGGTGAACAGCCGTTGCAGGGTGCGCAGGCTACAGCCGGCGTGTGCGGCGAGCTGGTCTGCGCGGACGACGTCCCGGCGGCGCTGGGCGTCGCCGACCAGGGCCGTGACCTCCCGTCCCGTGGGATCCGGAACCGGATCGGTGCGCAGAAGGTACCGCTCGAAGGCGTCGATCATTTCCGCGCTGTCGGTGCCGGCGAGGATTCGTTCCGCGACCGGGCGATCGTCACCGGTGAGCAAATCCCGTCCGGGCTGGACGGTTCCCGAGATCGCGCCGAGACTGCCCTTCAACAGCGGCCGGAAGCCGCCGGCGTGAAAGGCGGCTCCCAGCACGTGGCCGTGCCCCGTCAACGTGCGGTAGAACGGCGACCGGGAGATCCCGTGCACCAGCAACTGCCCGTCCTCGGCGGCGATGTGAACGCGAGGCTGAGGCACGACCTGCTGCCGATGGGGTTTCGGCACCGACCACCTCACCAGCCAGTGGTAGTCGACGAACTCGGCCAAATCTGCTCGGGGAGCGACCCGTTCGACCTCGAACCCCGGTGCGGCGGCGGTCGGGCGGATGATCGCCTCGGGATGTCCTGGCACGTTCGGCACTCGACCATCCTAGTGTCGCGAATGTTCAAGAACGCCATGCCGTCGTGTACCTAGAGTCTCCTGACATGAGCTACTCACACACTGCTCGAAGCAAATTCACCATCGCCGCGTGGTCCGAATCGGTGATCACCGACATCGACGGCGAAGGTACGACCGCCGGCGACACCTACTACCCCGCACGCGGCGCCACCCGAGCGGCCGTCGAATATTCGTACTCCGGGGACATCGAGGGAACGAGCACCGTGGCCTACCTGATCGCGTACAAGGCCGATGCTGCCCCGGTGCTCGGCCTCGAGCGCTTCGAGGGTTCGATCGGCGGGCACGACGGAACGTGCGTGTTCCAGCATCTCGGCAGCCAAGACCAGGGTTCCGTGTCGGCACGGATCGAGGTGGTGCCGGGTATGGGCACGGGCGGTCTGACCGGCCTGCGTGGCAGCGCGGACCTGTCCATCGCCGGACCCGGCGAGGGCGGCTACGAATTCGTCCTGTCCTACGACGTCGGCTGAGTTCGGGTCGTCGGGCGTTCGCTCAGTGGTTTCAGGCCACACGACGCCGCGAGGCCCTGCGACTCGATGCCCATCGCGGTGTTGGAGCGGGTCATGAAGTTCGTCAGTGCGATGAACGCGGTCAGTTCCACCATCGCGGCCGGGCCGAGCGCCTCCAGGAGCCTGGCCGACAGTTCGTCGGTGACCGTCGGCGGGGTCAGCGTCATCGCCTCGGCGTACTCCAGCACGTCACGCTCCAACGGGGTGAAGACGTCGGACTCACGCCATCGGGGCACCTCGCCTGCCTTCGTCTCGTCCAGCCCCTTGTTGTGGGCTTGGAAGTAGCCGTAGTCCAGGCAGAAGGCGCAGCCGACCATGCTCGCGACCGCCATGTGGGCGAACGATTTCAGATTCTCGTCGCACCGGTCCCACTTCTGTACCTGCCGGCCGACGCTGAAGCTGAAGTTCGTCACCTTGCGGTTGTGCCACACGACCCCCACCCCCTCGGGCACGTCCCCGAGCATCTTGCGGGACATCCGCTTGACGACCGCACCGTAGACGCCGGTCAATTCTGCCTGCGGGATTCTGGCCATGATTTCCTCCTCGGTTCGAATGTTCTCGGCATAGAGACACCGGCCACGCGCCGAATGTGACATCCGAACCGGAAATTTTTTCGTCGGCCGCCCCTCAGCCCTGCGCGAGTGCGCGGTCGGCCAGCGCGGCGATCACGGGGGAGAGTGCCTGCGCGTGTTCGAGCGTCAGGTGGTTGTCGTCGCGGTACACGAGGTCGTTGCCGACGACCACCGGGCAGCGCTCGGTGGTGCAGAACAGGGTGGTGAGATCGGCGTACCGTCCGCCGCCTGCCGCGGTGGCCGCCGCCTCGGCCGCGACCCCGGCGTCGTTGACCGCGACCGGCCGCGGCGGCGCGCAGGCAGTCGCGTCGTCGAGGTGCGCGGACAGGCACGTCGGCACTGTCGACTGCGGATCCGGGACGGGCCCGAGGACCAGGACGGCCGCACCCGTGGCCCGGAGTTCCGTGACCAACCGGGTCAGGCTGTCGAGCCAGGGCCCGCCATAGACGCTGAAACCGAAATCGGCGCCGTACCGCCGGGACATGTTCAGCACGACCAACCGGGGCCGCTCGGTCCGCAGCCGGTCGAGGATCTCGCCGCGCCACTGCTCGCACTCACTGTATTCCCGCCCGAGGTAGGGGCTGGTGAGGGGAAGGTCGAGGAGTGGGCAGGTGACCTTGCCCATCGTCTCCAGCCGCCAATGATGCTGTTCGGCTGCCGTTTCGAACGCCGGCGCCCACATCGCGGCATGCGAATCACCGACGAGCGCCACCGTCGTCGCAGATGTCACGTCACCCGATGCGCACTCGTCCTGCCCCACCTCGAGCCACGACCGTACGCAGCCGTTGACGAACACGGCAGGCTTGTCGGCCGTTGCGTCGGCGAGCGGTGGCGACAGGTTCGACGGAACCGCCTGCAGTCCTGCCGATTCCGCAACCGCCGCCTGCACCTGCGTGGTCATGTCGTGCACTGCCGCGTCGCGCGGATCGACTGCGGGAGTGGCCGATTCGACCGGTGCCGTCACGGTGAGGGCCGCGGCCGCGGCGCCGTGTCCGACCGGGACCGGCCGGGCCACCAGCAGTACCAGTGCCGCGCACACGGCGACGGCGGTGACGGCGCCGCCGAGGACGAGGCTGCGTGAGGCCGAGCGACGCAGCGGAGCCGCGAAGCGGACCGGGTTCTCGACCAGGGCCAGTGTCAAGCCGGCCAGACCTGCGGACACCATGACCATCGCCAGCCGATCGGTCAGATCGAGAGAACGGCCGAGCACGATCGGCGCGAGCAGCAGCACCGGCCAGTGCCAGAGATACCAGGAATAGGACACCCGACCGACCGCCCGCATCGGTGGCAGGGACAGGCCCCGGCCGACTCCCAGCCGCGGTGTGGCACAGCCCGCACCGATCACCAGCACCGTGCCGAGAACGGGCAGCAGCGCGGCGGTGCCGGGGTAGGGCGTCTTCTCGCCCAGCCGAAGACAAGCGAAGACGATCAGTGCGAGACCCGCCCATCCGGCGGCTGCGGCGACCACCGGCGGCAGCCGCCGCCAGTGCCGAACCGACAGCGCGACCAACCCGCCCGCGGCCAGTTCCCAGGCGCGGGCGGGCAGGGAGAAGAACGCCCACGGCGGCAGCGTGCGGGTCCAGTCGAGCGAGAGCGCGAACGACACCGCCGCGACCAGCGCGAGGATTACCAGATACGGGGTCGTCGACGGTGCGTGGTCCGGGCCCCGGTGTCGTGTTCTGCGCCGCACGAGCCAGGCGACCCCGATGATCAGCGCAGGCCACAGCAGGTAGAACTGCTCTTCGACGCCCAGCGACCAGTAGTGCTGGAACGGTGACGGGGGTGTGTCGGCGGCCAGGTAGTCGGTGCCGTGCAGCGCGAGCCGGTAGTTGCCGACGTAGAGCGCGCTGGCGATGCCGTCGCCGAGGACCGCACGGGCCTGCAGCGGGGGAAGGAGCAGGGCGGCGCCTACTGCGGTGGCCACCAGCACGACGCACCCGGCGGGCAGCAGCCGCCGGGCACGCGCACCGTAGAACTCGGCCAGCCCCACGCGGCCGGTGGCCGCCACGTCCCGCCACAGCACCCCGGTGATGAGAAACCCGGAGACGACGAAGAAGATGTCGACACCCGCGAATCCGCCGTCGATGCCGGGCACACCCGCGTGAAAGAAGACCACGGCCAGCACCGCGACGGCCCGCAGACCCTCGATGTCCGTACGGAACACGGTTCCCGCGGCCCGGTTACGGGCCTGAGGGTGGTCACCGGATCGGCCCCGTTGTTCCGGACTGGCGACGGTACTCATTCGATCTGCGATCTGTCCACGCGACGAGCCCCTTCAGCTGCAGCACTGGCCTCATGATGACAGCGGTGCCGCAACTTTCCCGAAAGGCACGCCGTACCAGGGCAGAGCGCAATCGGGCGAACTTTCACACGTGCACGACGACCGACCCGTCGCGGACCGAGGCGGGGTACGTGCGGACCGAGCCCACACCCTCGGATCCGCAGGCGCCCGTGTCGAAGGCGAACGCGTACTGGTGGAGCGGACACATCACGCCGGTGGCGTCGATCTGTCCGTCGGCGAGGGGACCGCCCTTGTGCGGGCACACCGCGTCCATTGCCCGAACCGTGCCGTCCGACAGCAGGAATACGGCCACCTGCCGATTCTGCACGACGTACGTCCGGCCCTCGCCCGGTGTCAGGTCGCTGACCGGTCCCACCGCGACCTCGGCCGGACCCTCGATCAGGGCGGTCATCGGACCGGCACCTGGGGGAGCGGCAGCAGCGGAAGCGAGGGAGCGAACTGTGCGGGTGATTTCGGCGCGCTGCGCTCCTTCCAGGGATCCCGGTAGCCGTCGACCGCCGTCTGGATCCGCTCGTCCAATCCCGTCACGATGTCCTCCTCGTCTCGGACCAGTAGCGCCTGAAGATGTTCGAGCCCCACCCGCGGCACGAAGTCGTAGGTGCGTTCGAGCCATTTCGCGTTCTCGCGGTAGTACTGGATGAATCGCCCGCCGAGTTCGATCACGGCGTCCGGTGATTCGACCGTGGCCAGCAGATCGCCCTTGCGGATGTGGGCGCCGGCGGCGCCGCCGACGTAGATGTCCCAGCGGCCGTCGCCGACCGCAACCACACCGAAGTCCTTGCACAGGGCCTCCGAGCAGTTGCGGGGGCAGCCGGCCACCGCGAGCTTCAGCTTCGCGGGCGTCTCCAGGCCCTGGAACCGCTCTTCGAGTGCGATGCCGAGGCTCGTCGAATCGCCGAGACCGTAGCGGCAGAAATCGGTTCCGACGCACGTCTTCACCGTGCGCATGCTCTTGCCGTAGGCGAACCCGGACGGCATGTCGAGGTCGCCCCACACCTTGGGGAGATCCTCCTTCTTGATGCCGAGCAGGTCGATGCGTTGCCCGCCAGTGACCTTCACGAGCGGCACACCGTACTTGTCGGCCACGTCGGCGATCTTGCGGAGCTGATCCGGCGTGGTGACGCCGCCCTTCATCTGCGGGACCACCGAGAACGTGCCGTCGCGCTGGATGTTGGCGTGCACGCGGTCGTTGATGAACAGGGCGCCGCGCTCGTCCACCCAGTCGGGACCCCAGATCGTGCGGAGCAGGGACGCGAGCGGCATCTTCGCGGACGCGTCCTCCTGCGCGTCCGTCGCGAGTTCGGCGAACACCTGGGACACGGCCCGCAGATCGCGGTCCCGGATGGTCGCGATGAGTTCGGGCTTGCTCATCGGGATGCACGGCACGTACCAGTCGGCGGAGGGATCGGCTTCGAGTTCGCCGCCGGCGGCGCAGGCCACGATGTCGGCGACGAGTCCCTTGCACGACCCGCAGCCCTTGCCCGCGCGGGTCTGGGCGCAGACGTCGGTGAGGGTCTTGGCGCCGGAGTGGACGCAGGCCACCAGGTCGCCCTTGCTCACGCCGTTGCAGTTGCACACCTGCAGGTCGTCGGGAAGGTCGGCGACACTCGTCGCGGCGCCCGGCGCCCCGACGTCGAAGAGCATGCTGATGCGCTCCTCGGGCAGCGGCACCTTGCCGTCGAACGCCTGCGTGAGGAAGCCGGCCTTGCTGATGTCGCCCATCAGGGTGGCGCCGATCAGCTTTCCGTCCCGGACGACGAGGCTCTTGTACGTGCCGCTGCGCGGTTCGTAGTACTGGACGAACTCGTCGTCCGCGGTCTCGGGTCCCTTGACGCCCATCGCGGCCACGTCCACCCCGGCGACCTTCAGCTGGGTGGTGGTGCGCGAACCGACGTAGGCCGCTTCCGGATCGGAGCCGGTGAGCACGTCCGCGAGGATGACCGCCTGCTCCCACACAGGGGCGACCAGGCCGTACGTCTCTCCGCGGTGCTGCGCGCACTCGCCGACGGCGTACACGGAACCCTCGTCCTCGCAGCGCATCTGGTCGTCGACGACGATCCCGCGCTCGACCACCAGGCCGGCGGCCCGCGCCAGTTCGGTGTTGGGCCGGATTCCCGCGGTGACGACCACCATGTCGGCGTCCAGTGTGGAGCCGTCGACGAACGACACCCCGGTCACCAGGCCGGCGTCGTCGCGCAGCACGGCGGTGGTCCGCATCGAGGTGTGGACGCCGACGCCGAGTTTCTCGATCTCGGCGCGCAGGACGCTGCCGCCGCGTTCGTCGAGTTGCTGGTTCATCAGGTGCCCGGGGGAGTGCACGACGTTGACGCTGAGTCCCTGGGTCCGCAGCCCGTACGCGGCCTCGAGCCCGAGCAGCCCGCCGCCGATCACCACCGCGGACACGTCGTCGCGTGCCTGCGCCATCTGCAGCATGCCGTTGGTGTCGGCGATGTTGCGGAATCCGAACACCCCGCGGGCCAGGCGTCCGTCGTGCTCCCGCAGTCCGTCCATGTTGGGAAAGAACGTGTTGCTTCCCGTGGCGACGATCAGCACGTCGTAGTCGACGACGCGGCCGCTCTCGCACGTGACGGTCTTCGCGAACCGGTCGAGTGAGACCGCCCGGTCACCGGCGTGGAGTTTCACACCGTTCGCCGTGTACCAGCCCATGGGGTTGAGGATCAGGTTCTCGTCGTCGACGGCCGCCTCCCCGGACAGCACGTGCGAGAGCATGATCCGGTTGTAGTTGCCGTACGGCTCGTCGCCGATCATGGTGATCTCGAACCGCTCGCGCCCGCCACGGTTCAGGATCTCCTCGACGGTGCGGGCGCCGGCCATACCGTTGCCGACGACCAGCAGCTTGCTCGAACTCGGTGTGTGGGCCATGCAAAGAGGCTGCGCCCCGGGAGTGTCGTAACGGCTGCGTGCACGTTACGTCGGAATCAGGAACACCTCACAGCGTTCCCGGAAAGCGTGTCAGACAGGTGGTCGGTCGCGGGGCATCAGCAGTGGGGCCAGCACGGCGAGGAGCAGGGCCGGCAGAAGGAACCCGGCCGCGGGCGACACCGCGTACACCGGGGTGAGGGTGATCGGCGCGAGCGCGTTGCCGGTGAACCGCAACGCCTGCACGACGGACACCGCGCCGCCCCGGTTCGGGCCCGGCGATCCGAGGACGGCGGCGTTGACGCCGACCAGGATGAACTGACCTGCGGTTCCGGCCGCGAACCACGCCACGGCGACGACGGCGAGGAGCGATACGGTCCCGGCGACGGCGACCAGAGCCGCCCCGACGAATGCGCCGATCAACACGGCGGCCCGGGCTCCGATCTTGTCGATGACACCGCCGACGAGTCGTGCGGTGAGGATGCCGGCAATTCCGAACCCGGTGAGCAGCAGGCCGCGCTGGGTGGGGCTCAGACCGAACACGTCCTCGGCGCGGAAGGCGACCAGGAAGCTCAGCCCACCGAGTGCGCCCCAGCCGAGCAGTGCAACCACCCCGATTCTCAGCACCGACGGGGTGAGGGCGTCCCGCAGTCGCGGGCGCGCCGCCCCCGGCTCGGCGGGCGGGCTGTCGGGAACGCCGACGAGACCCAGCACCGCGGCCACGAGGGCGATGACGAGGAACGCGAGTCGCCAGTCGACCTCCGCCGCGAGGCCGCCGACGAGCGGGGCACTCGACTGTCCCGCGGCCTGGAAGGCGCCGAAGATCCCCAGCGCGCGGCCGAGGTGCTTCTTCGGCGTCGAGGCGGCGAGCGCGGCCAGCAGCAGCGGCGTCGTGAACGAGTTGGAACAGCCCTGAAGCACGCGGGCGCCGAGGAAGAGCGGCAGCGTCGGCGCCGCGAAGCAGGCCAGCGACGACAGCAGGTAGACTCCGTACGCGATCCGCACGGTCCGCATCTGTCCCCACCGGGCGCCCAGCGTGCCCGACACCAGCATCAGCAACGCGAACGGCAGCAGGTACGCCGTCAGCGACCCCGCCGCGGCGGATGCGCTCACGCCGAGGTCGTCACCGATCTCGGGGAGGATCGAGGCGACCACACCGCCGCCGAAGGGGCCGAGGAAGCCGCCGGCGTAGAGCGCCGTGCGCTGGAGCGAGGAACGAAGCGAATCGGACGAGTTCTTCGTCACAGCCCGAAGCTGCCGGGCCCACGCCTGCGGAGATACCGTTCGAACTCGGCCGCGAGCGCGTCACCGTCGATCTTCGAGATGGCGTCGGAGATGTCGGTCTCGGCGTCGCCGCGCTCCTCGAGGGAGCGGACGTAGTCGCCGATCTCCTCGTCGTCCGCGGTCATCTCGGTGACGGCTTCCTGCCAGTCGTCGGCCTGAGACGGGAGTTCCCCGAGGGGCACCTCGATGTCCAGGACGTCCTCGACGCGCTGCAGCAGTGCCACCGTCGCCTTGGGGTTCGGTGGCTGGGACACGTAATGGGGCACGGCCGCCCAGAACGACACGGCAGGCACACCCGCCCGGACACACGCGTCCTGCAGCACCCCGGTGATCCCGGTCGGCCCCTCGTAGCGGGTCTGCTCCAGCTTGAACCGCTCGGCGGCCTCGCTGCTGTACGCGCTGCCCGTCACCGGGACCGGCCGCGTGTGCGGGGTGTCCGCGAGCAGGGCCCCGAGGATCACCACGGTGTTGATCTGCAGTTGATCGATCAGCTCGAGAAGATCGTCGCAGAAGCTGCGCCAGCGCATGTTCGGTTCGATTCCGCGTAGCAGCACGACGTCGCGGTCGCTGCCGGGGGGCGAGCACACCGACAGCCGGGTGGCCGGCCACACGATCTCCCGGGTGACACCGTCGACCTGCCGGACCGTGGGGCGATTGACCTGGTAGTCGTAGTATTCCTCGGAGTCCAGCTCGGCCAGCGGCTGGGCGTCCCAGGTCAGTTCGAGGTGCTCGACGGCTCCGCTCGCGGCGTCGCCGGCGTCGTTCCAGCCTTCGAAGGCGGCGACGAGAACAGGGTCACGAAGTACGGGCACGGCGCTGTCGATAGCACCGTCGTCGGCGGTGTCGGGGGTGTCGTCGTCGGGGCCCGCAGGCGTGACGGGGAACTCACTGGAACTCACCCACCCAGCCTACGGCCAGCATTGGTTCGCGCGCCCACTAGTCTGGACGGCATGTCTGCGCCATTTCACTCTGCCCTGCTCGATGCGTTGAACCAGCGCGTTGTCATCGGCGACGGCGCCATGGGCACCATGTTGCAGGCCGCGGACCTCACGCTCGACGATTTCCTCGGGCTCGAAGGCTGCAACGAAATCCTCAACGACACCCGCCCTGACGTGCTGAAAGAGATCCACCGCGCGTATTTCGAGGCCGGGGCCGACGCCGTCGAGACCAACACGTTCGGGTGCAACCTCCCCAACCTCGCCGATTACGACATTTCGGACCGTATCCGGGAACTGGCCGAGAAGGGCACCCGGCTGGCGCGTGAGGTCGCCGACGAGATGGGGCCGGGACGCGACGGCATGGGCCGGTTCGTCCTCGGTTCGATGGGGCCCGGAACCAAGCTGCCGACGCTCGGCCACGCTCCGTTCGCGATCCTGCGCGACGCCTACGCGGAGGCCGCGATGGGCATGATCGACGGCGGCGCCGACGCGATCCTCGTCGAGACCTGCCAGGACCTGCTTCAGGTGAAGGCGGCCATCCTGGGAAGTCAGCGGGCGATGGAGACGCTCGGGTCGCGGCTGCCGATCATCACCCACGTCACGGTCGAGACCACCGGCACGATGCTGCTCGGTAGCGAGATCGGTGCCGCGCTGACCGCGCTCGAGCCGCTCGGCATCGACATGATCGGACTCAACTGCGCGACCGGTCCCGCCGAGATGAGCGAACATCTCCGCCACCTGTCCAAGTACAGCTCCCTGCCCGTGTCGGTGATGCCCAACGCCGGACTGCCGCAACTCGGCCCGAACGGCGCCGAGTACCCGCTCACCGCCGAGGAACTTGCCGAGGCGCTCAGCGGCTTCGTCACGGAGTTCGGTCTCGGTCTGGTGGGCGGCTGCTGCGGCACCACCCCGGAGCACATCCGGCAGGTGGCCGAAGCGGTCCGCCTCGTCGAGAAGGCCGCGCGCAACCCGGTGCACGAGTCGGGGACGTCGTCGCTGTACTCGGCGGTGCCGTTCGAGCAGGACGCCAGCATCCTGATGATCGGCGAGCGCACGAACTCCAACGGCTCCAAGGCATTTCGCGAGGCGATGCTCGCCGAGGACTACCAGAAGTGCCTCGACATCGCGAAGGATCAGACCCGCGACGGCGCCCACATGCTCGACCTCAACGTCGACTACGTCGGGCGCGACGGCGCCGCCGACATGGCCGCCCTCGCGAGCCGGTTCGCGACGTCGTCGACGCTGCCGATCATGCTCGACTCCACCGAGCCCGCGGTTCTGCAGGCCGGCCTCGAACACCTCGGTGGCCGGTGCGCCGTCAACTCCGTCAACTACGAGGACGGCGACGGACCGGACTCGCGGTTCCAGAAGATCATGCGGCTCGTCAAGGAGCACGGTGCCGCCGTCGTCGCGCTGACCATCGACGAGGAGGGCCAGGCACGCACCGCCGAGCACAAGGTCCGCATCGCGGAGCGTCTGCTCGACGACATCACCGAGAACTGGGGCCTCGACGAGTCCGACATCATCATCGACGCATTGACCTTCCCGATCTCCACCGGTCAGGAAGAGGTCCGCCGCGACGGCATCGAGACGATCGAGGCGATCCGCGAACTGAAGAAGCGGCACCCGCGGGTGCACTTCACCCT
This sequence comes from Rhodococcus sp. NCIMB 12038, assembly GCF_002165735.1. NCBI lineage: Bacteria > Bacillati > Actinomycetota > Actinomycetes > Mycobacteriales > Nocardiaceae > Rhodococcus > Rhodococcus sp. NCIMB 12038. The sequence continues at coordinate 314,249 of NZ_NHML01000006.1, read as the reverse complement.
CGGCGTGTCCAACATCTCGTTCGGTCTCAACCCCGCCGCCCGGCAGGTGCTGAACTCCGTGTTCCTGCACGAGTGCACCGAGGCGGGCCTGGACACGGCCATCGTGCACGCGTCGAAGATCCTGCCGATGGCACGGATCCCCGACGAACAGCGCGAAACAGCCCTCGACCTGGTCTACGACCGTCGGCGCGAGGGTTACGACCCGCTGCAGAAGCTGATGGAACTGTTCGAGGGCGTCTCCGCGGCGTCGGCGCGCGAATCCCGCGCCCAGGAACTGGCGGCGCTGCCGCTGTTCGAGCGGCTGGAACGGCGCATCGTCGACGGTGAACGCAACGGCCTCGACGACGACCTCACCGCGGCGATGGAAGAGAAGCCGCCGCTCGCGATCATCAACGAGACCCTGCTGTCCGGCATGAAGACCGTCGGCGAACTGTTCGGGTCCGGGCAGATGCAGTTGCCGTTCGTGCTGCAGTCCGCCGAGGTGATGAAGGCGGCCGTGGCGTACCTCGAACCGCACATGGAGGCCACCGACGAGGACGGCAAGGGCCGCATCGTCATCGCCACCGTGAAGGGCGACGTCCACGACATCGGCAAGAACCTCGTCGACATCATCCTGAGCAACAACGGGTACGACGTGGTGAACCTCGGCATCAAGCAGCCGATCGCGACGATCCTCGACGCGGCGATCGAGCAGAAGGCCGACGTCATCGGCATGTCCGGTCTGCTCGTGAAGTCGACCGTGGTGATGAAGGACAACCTGCAGGAACTCAATTCCAAGGGCGTCGCGGAGAAGTTCCCCGTCCTCCTCGGCGGTGCCGCGCTGACCCGCTCGTACGTGGAGAACGACCTGGCCGAGGTGTACGAGGGCGACGTCAGCTACGCGCGCGACGCGTTCGAGGGCCTGCACAAGATGGACGAGATCATGGCCGTCAAGCGCGGCGGCGGGCCCGACCCGGACAGTCCGGAAGCGATCGCGGCCCGGGAGAAGGCGGCCGAACGCAAGGCCCGCCACGAACGGTCCAAGCGGATCGCGGAGAAGCGCAAGGCCGCCGAGACGCCGGTCGAGGTGCCGGAACGGTCCGACGTGGCCACCGACATCGTCGTCCCGAGCCCCCCGTTCTGGGGAAACCGGATCGTGAAGGGGGTCTCGCTGTCCGACTACGCCGGGCTGCTGGACGAGCGCGCCCTGTTCCTCGGGCAGTGGGGTCTGCGCGGGCAGCGTTCCGGCGACGGTCCCACCTACGAGGAACTGGTGGAGACGGAGGGTCGCCCCCGCCTGCGGTACTGGCTCGACCGGCTGAGCACCGAGGGAATCCTCGCCCACGCCGCCGTCGTGTACGGCTATTTCCCCGCGGTGTCCGAGGGCGACGACGTGGTCGTGCTCGCCGAACCGGCGCCCGACGCGGAGGAAAGCTTCCGGTTCACCTTCCCGCGCCAGCACCGGCACCGGTTCCTGTGCGTCGCGGACTTCGTGAGGTCCCGCACCGAGGCGAAGGAGACCGGTCAGGTCGACGTGTTCCCGATGCAGCTGGTCACCATGGGGCAGCCGATCGCGGACTTCGCGAACGAACTGTTCGCCGCCAACTCGTACCGCGACTACCTCGAGGTGCACGGCATCGGCGTGCAGCTGACGGAATCGCTGGCCGAGTATTGGCATCGACGGGTCCGTGAGGAACTCGTGCTGCCCGGCGGCCACAACGTCGCCGAGCAGGACCCGTCCGAGGTGTCCGGATTCTTCGACCTCGCCTACCGCGGCGCCCGCTACTCCTTCGGGTACGGCGCCTGCCCCAACCTGGAGGACCGCGCGAAGATGGTCGCTCTCCTCGAACCGGAACGGATCGGTGTGAAGTTGTCGGAGGAACTGCAGTTGCATCCCGAGCAGTCGACGGATGCGTTCGTGCTGCACCACCCCGAAGCCAAGTACTTCAATGTCTGACGCATTCGACGGTCTCGCAGGCGTGCTGTGGGACATGGACGGAACGCTGCTCGATTCCGAGAAGATGTGGGACGTCGCGGTCCGAGAGTTGTCGCTGAACCTCGGCGGGCCGATGACCGAGGAGACCCGGCTGAAGACGATCGGTGCGTCCAGCGCCAACGCGCTCGGTGTCATCTTCGACGCCCTCGGACTGGACCGGGATCCGGCCGCACTCGCCGAGGCCAAGGAATGGATGTTCACCCGCGTCGAGGAACTGTTCGGCGACGGCATCCCGTGGCGGCCGGGCGCCCACGACGCACTGCGGACCGCCCGGGCCCACGGCCTGAGGTCGGCGCTGGTGACCAACACCGAGCGCCGCCTCACCGAGCGGGCACTGGAGACGCTCGGCAGGCACCACTTCGACCACTCCGTGTGTGGCGACGAGGTGCCGGCAGGCAAACCGCATCCCGACCCGTACCTGCGGGGCGCCGAACTGCTCGGGCTGCATCCGTCGCAGTGCCTCGCCATCGAGGACTCGCCCACCGGCGCGGCGTCCGCGCAGGCCGCGGGATGCGTCGTCCTGATCGTCCCGTGCGAGATCCCGGTGGCCGACGGCCCGGGGCGGGTGTTCCGGGACAGTCTCGAAGGTCTCACCGGTTCCGATCTCGCCGAGGCCTGGGCGCAGCCGAGCGGTGTGCGTCTCTAGGTAGTCTGGATTCCCGTGGCTGTCCCGAAAATCGTGCTGTTCTACGTGTTCACCCCGCTCGCCGATCCGGAGGCCATCCGGCTGTGGCAGTACACGCTCGCCGAGGCGCACAACCTGACCGGACGGATCCTCGTCTCCGAGGACGGCATCAACGCGACCGTCGGCGGCGACATCCGCGACGTCAAGCGGTACGTGAAGGGGACACGAGGCTACGCGCCGTTCAAGGACGCCGACATCAAATGGTCGGACGGGCTCGGGGACGACTTCCCGCGGCTCAGCGTGAAGGTGCGGTCGGAGATCGTGACGTTCGGTGCGCCGGGCGAGCTGAAGGTGGACGCGGACGGCGTCGTCGGCGGCGGTACCCACCTGGCGCCGGAAGAAGTGCATCGATTGGTCGAGGGGCGCGGCGACGATGTCGTCTTCTTCGACGGACGCAACGGCTTCGAGGCGGAGATCGGCCGCTTCCGGGACGCCGTCGTGCCGGACGTGTCCACCACCCGCCACTTCGTGCACGAACTCGACAGCGGCAAGTACGACCATCTCAAGGACAAGGCCGTCGTCACCTACTGCACCGGGGGAGTGCGGTGCGAGGTTCTGTCCTCGCTGATGCGCTCGCGCGGGTTCGGCGAGGTCTACCAACTCGACGGCGGCATCGTCCGCTACGGGGAGGCGTTCGGTGACACAGGTCTGTGGGAGGGGTCGCTGTACGTCTTCGACAAGCGGATGACCATCGAGTTCAGTGATCAGGCCAAGACCCTGGGACGCTGCACCCGTTGCGGCGGTCCGACGTCCCGGTACGAGAATCTGCCGGACGACCGGGGCCGCGAACTCGTGCTCGTGTGCGCGGGTTGCACCGAGAACCGGGCCGGCTGAGGTGGCCGGGGCGCCGCTGCCCGTCCGCAACGGTCTCGGTCCCGATCGCATCCGGATGCCGGCCGGGCTCGGCGCGAAGACCGTCGCCGAATTCCTGGTCGACACGTACCCGGACGAGCGGGCGCACTGGCTGTCGCTGATCGACGGTGGGGAAGTCGTCGACGAACACGGCCGGGTCGTCGACCGCGCCACCCGCTATGCGCCGACCCGATTCGTGTACTTCTACCGCGACCCCGCACCCGAGATCCCGGTTCCGTTCGAGATCGACATCCTCCACCGTGACGACCACCTCGTGGTGATCGACAAGCCCCATTTCCTGGCGACCATCCCGCGGGGCGCGCACATCACCGAGACGGCGGTCGTGCGGTTGCGGCGCGCACTCGACCTCCCCGATCTCACGCCGGCGCACCGTCTCGACCGGATGACGGCTGGTGTGCTGGTGTTCCTGATCCGGCCGGAAGACCGAAGGCCGTATCAGGAACTGTTCGTCTCCCAGCAGGTCACCAAGGAGTACGAGGCCGTCGCCGGGCACGATCCCGCGCTGGAGTTTCCGCGCACCATCCGCAGCCGCATCGTCAAGGAACACGGGATCATGACGGCGACGGAGGAACCGGGAGAGCCGAACAGCGAAACCGCCGTCGACCTGATCGAGACCCGAGATGGCCGCGCCCGCTACCGGCTGCTGCCGAAGACCGGCCGGACGCACCAACTGCGGCTGCACATGTCGTCGCTGGGGCTGCCGATCGAGGGCGACAACTACTACCCGGACTTCCGGCGATCCGAGCCCGGCGACTTCTCGACGCCGTTGCGGTTGCTGGCGCGGGCCATCGAGTTCACCGATCCGCGTTCGGGCCGGGTCCGCCGGTTCGAGAGTCGCCGCACACTCGGGTGGTGACCGGTTCGGAGAGGTCCGCGGCGGCGTGAAACAATGGGTCCTCGTGAAGACCTTCGAATCCCTGTTCGCCGAGCTGACCGAGCGTGCCGCTACCCGCCCCGAGGGGTCCGGCACCGTTGCCGCCCTCGACGCCGGCGTCCATTCGCAGGGAAAGAAGATCCTCGAAGAGGCGGGTGAGGTGTGGATCGCCGCCGAGCACGAAAGCGATGAGGCGCTCGCCGAGGAGATCTCCCAACTGCTGTACTGGACGCAGGTGCTGATGGTGGGTAAGGGCCTGAAACTCGAGGACGTCTACCGACATCTGTGATCGGTGATCGAGACTCCTCCACCCGCTCCCGAAAGGAACCCTCAGCCATGCTGCGCGTCGCAGTCCCGAACAAGGGCTCGCTGTCCGAGTCCGCCGCCGAAATCCTCTCCGAGGCCGGCTACCGCCGTCGCACCGACTCTCGCGACCTGACCGTCCTCGACCCGTCCAATCAGGTCGAGTTCTTCTTCCTGCGCCCCAAGGACATTGCGATCTACGTCGGATCCGGCGAACTCGATCTGGGCATCACCGGCCGCGACCTCGCCCGTGACTCGGGCGCCCCGGTCGCCGAGCGGCTGTCGCTCGGCTTCGGCCGCTCCACGTTCCGGTACGCCGCCCCCGCGGGCAAGGACTGGAAGGTCGAGGACCTCGCCGGGCTCCGGATCGCCACGTCCTACCCCAACCTGGTGCGCGACGACCTGTCCGCGCGCGGGATCGAGGCGTCGGTCATCCGTCTCGACGGTGCCGTGGAGATCTCCATCCAGCTCGGGGTCGCCGACGCCATCGCCGACGTCGTCGGGTCCGGCCGCACGCTGCGCCAGCACAACCTGGTCGCGTTCGGTGACACCCTGTGCGACTCGGAGGGTGTGCTCATCGAGCGCGCCGGTTCGCCCGCCGACGATTCCGCTCGCAACCAGTTGGTCGAGCGGGTGCGCGGCATCGTCTTCGCGCAGCAGAATCTGATGCTCGACTACGACTGCCCGAAGACGATCCTCGACGACGCGCTGAAGATCACCCCCGGACTGGAGTCGCCGACGCTGTCCCCGCTCGCCGACGAGAACTGGGTCGCGGTCCGGGCGATGGTGCCGATCAAGGGTCACAACGGAGTGATGGACGAACTCGCGGATCTCGGCGCGAAGGCCATCCTCGCGTCGAACATCCGGTCCTGCCGCGCACTCTGATCTCGTTCCGCCGCAAGACGATCCGCGCCCGTTCCGATCAGGAGCGGGCGCGGACCTGTACGGTCTGGGCGATCCGGCCGACCGCACCGGTCTCGTCGTACAGCACGCCCGCGCACATTCCCACGCCGTCGGGGCCGATGGACGTTTCGGAACCGACGCCGACCCACTCGCCCTCGGGGACCCGGAAGATGTGCACGGTGAGGTCGGTGTTGAGGAACGTCCAGTCCGCCGGGTCCAGTTTCGATCCCACACCGTTGGCGACGTCCGCGATGGAGAAGAGCCGCTCGAGCGGCGTCATGGTCTCGCCGAGGACCAACGCGGGCCGCGGCCTCGCCCACAGCTTGCCGGGACCCTCGCACCCCATCTCGGCGATCCACCGCCAGTCGAGGGTCGTCAGATAGCCCGAATTCCAGCCCTCGCTGAACTTGCCCTCCCGGCCGGTGGACCGCGGTTCGAGTGGCGGGTCGACGACGTGGACGGCGTCGCCGGTGTCGACGGTCTCCATCCGCCACGCCGAGCCCCGCGCCACGGCACGCGGCCGGTCGCCGACGGTCCACAGTTCGGCGACCACCAGTTCCACCCGGCGGCCCGGCCGCTGCACCCAGGACCGGACCTCGAGTTCGGCGATCGGGATCGGGCCGAGGATTTCGACCACGACCCGCGTGATGCGCGCGTCGTCACGAGGGGCGCACCGTTCGAGTGCCCGCACGAGCAGCGCGGACGGGGGAGCACCGTGCTGCATCGTCTCGGCCCACACGCTGATCGTCAGGTCCGTGCTGTCGAATCGCTCGACCGTGACCTTCTGGTCCGAGTCCACTTCCGACGCACCCAGTGCTTCCGAACCGAGTGGTACGTAGTAGGACTCGGAACTCATTCGACAATCTCCTCGAAACCTGGTGCGTCTTCGGCGGGCCCCTCCGGCCATCCCGGGTAGGGAGGCGGCGTTCCTCCGAACGAGGGGCACAGGGACTTATGATCACACCAGTCGCAGAGCCGGCTCGGCTTGGGTCGGAAATCGCCGGTGACGCCCGCCGCCAGGATGGCCTTCCAGATCGCCGACAGCGTGCGCTCGAACCGCAGCAATTCGTCCTCGTCGGGCGCGTAGGTGAGGACCGTCCCGGACGCGAGGTACAGCAGCCGCAGCTGCGCGGGGACGATGCCGCGGGTGCGCAGCAGGACCAGCGCGTAGAACTTCATCTGGAACAGCGCCTTGGACTCCGACATCTCGCGGGGTGCGCGACCGGTCTTGTAGTCGACCACCCGCACCTCACCGGTGGGGGCGACGTCGATGCGGTCGACGAATCCGCGGAGCAGCACCCCGTCGGCGAGTTCGGTCTCGACGCGCTGTTCGCACGATTCGGCCTCGAACCGGGTGGGGTCCTCCAGCTGGTAGTAGGCGGTGACGAGCGACCGTGCCTCGTCGAGGAACGACTCGCGCTGGTCCTCGGGGACCAGGTCGATCAGGTCGGGAGCGTCGGCCAGGAGGCGCTCCCAGGACGGGAGGATCAGCTCGACCGCCTTCTGCGGGACCCGCTCGGCTGCGGGCAGCCCGAACAGGGATTCCAGGGCGGCGTGCACCACCGTGCCCTTCACCTGCGCGCGCGACGGCGCCTCGGGGAGCCGGTCGACGGCGCGGAAGCGGTAGAGGAGCGGGCACTGCTTGAAGTCGCCGGCCCGGGACGGTGACAGGGCGGGGCGCCTGCGGGTGACCGAAGTGTCGCCGGGCTGTGACGGGGAACCCTTTGTGACGGGGGCTGGCGACTCTGAGATGCTCACACCTGGCAGGGTAGGCCCCCGGTCCGACAGTCGTGTCGGGGCTGCGGGGCGGGCGCCGGACGGCGCCGGACGAACAGGCTGAGGAGTCGGTGACGATGGTGGGACGCGAAACGCGACCGAGTGGACCGTTTCGGGTGGGCGATCGCGTCCAGTTGACCGACAGCAAGGGTCGGCATTACACGGTCAACCTGGAGGCGGGCAAGGACTTCCACACGCACCGCGGCGGAATCCTGCACGACGACCTGATCGGCACCGACGAGGGCAGCGTGGTCAAGTCGACCAACGGCACCCCGTACCTCGCGTTGCGTCCGCTGCTCGTCGACTACGTCCTGTCGATGCCCCGCGGGGCGCAGGTCATCTACCCGAAGGACGCCGCGCAGATCGTCCACGAGGGCGACGTCTTCCCCGGCGCCCGCGTTCTCGAGGCCGGCGCCGGCTCGGGCGCACTGACGTGCTCCCTGCTGCGCGCGGTCGGGCCGGAAGGCCGGGTCATCTCGTACGAGGTGCGCGACGACCACGCCGAACACGCGGTGCGGAACGTCGAGACGTTCTTCGGGGAACGCCCCGCGAACTGGGACCTGACCATCGCCGACGTCGCCGAGTTCGATGCCGACGCGGCGGGCGGCCAGGTCGACCGGGTGGTCCTCGACATGCTGGCCCCCTGGGACGCGCTGCCCGCGGTGTCCAAGGCGCTGGTGCCCGGCGGTGTGCTCGTGGTCTACGTCGCGACTGTGACGCAGCTCTCCAAGGTCGTCGAGGCGATGCGCGAGCAGGAGTGCTGGACCGAGCCGCGGTCCTGGGAGTCGATCGTCCGGGGCTGGCACGTCGTCGGGCTCGCCGTGCGGCCGGAACACCGGATGCAGGGCCACACCGCGTTCCTGGTGAGCGCCCGGCGTCTCGCCGAGGGAACCGTCACACCCAAGCCGCAGCGCCGGTCGGGTAAGGGCTGAGACACGCCTTCGGCGGCGCCCGGAGCGGGCGCCGCCGAAGGACGAAGAGTCAGCTGCAGCTCGCGCGTGCCATGCCGAGGAGGGTGCACGTGCTCTCGTCCGACACCTTCCACACGCCGTCGACGTTCTCCCACGTCCACGCCGTCGGAGCGGCCGTGCCGTGCGGGCTCACGATCGCGACGTTCGCCGTCGCCGTATCGCCTTCCACCTGCACGTCCGTGACCGTGAAGGAGACCGGGTAGTTGGCCATGGCGGCGGTCATCGCCTCGAGATTCGGGCGGCGTTCGTCGCCGTCGACGACCACTGCCGTCTTGTCGTCTACCGGCCGCGCCGGGTCCACGAGCAGCTGGAGCGTACCGAGCAGTTCCTCCGGCGTGGGGGCGGCGGCCGCGTCTGCCTGGGACGACGTGGCCGCGGACGTCGCCGCGGCGGTGTCGGAACCGTCGTCGGACGAGCACGCCGACATCCCGAGCGCGAGAACCACCGCGCCCACGGCAATCACGGACCTACCGGTGAAGGATGTGCCGTTCAGGGACTTGCGGATTATCACGACGAACCCTTTCGTTATACAGAATAGAGAGGAAACTGCTCGACAGGTAGGTAAGGCTAACATGAGAGTTTCGGAGGCCCTGGGTGTCGCGTATGCCGATTCGCAATCGGCAGAATCCGTGTCACGGCGCAGAATTCGGGGAGTGCCGGTAGCGTTGATAGATCTCATTGGGAGGAGACGCACATGAGCTCGACAGAGAACCCCGATTCGGTTGCGGCCGCACGAGAGCTCGAGGCGTTGCGCGCAGAGGCGTCGGCACTGCGCAGGCAGCTCGCGGAGTCGCCGGAACAGCTTCGTGAGATGGAATCGCGAGTGGACTCGCTGTCCATCCGGAACACCAAGCTGATGGACACCCTCAAGGAGGCCCGTCAGCAGCTCATTGCGCTTCGAGAGGAAGTCGATCGCCTCGGCCAGCCGCCGAGCGGATACGGCGTGCTGCTCGGAGTGCACGACGACCAGACCGTGGACGTGTTCACCTCCGGACGCAAGATGCGGTTGACCTGCTCCCCTAACGTCGACGCCGAGACCCTCAAGCTCGGCCAGACCGTGCGCCTCAACGAGGCACTCACGATCGTGGAAGCGGGCACTTTCGAGCGCGTCGGTGAGATCAGCACGCTGCGCGAGGTCCTCGACGACGGTCATCGCGCCCTCGTGGTCGGCCACGCCGACGAGGAACGGATCGTCTGGCTGGCCGAACCCCTCGCCACCGTGTACGCGGACAGCGAGAGGGAGTCGGTCGCGTACGACGCCGAATCGCCCACCCGCAAACTGCGGCCGGGCGACTCCCTCCTCGTCGACACGAAGGCCGGGTACGCGTTCGAGCGGATCCCCAAGGCCGAGGTCGAGGATCTCGTCCTCGAAGAGGTCCCCGACGTCCACTACGACGACATCGGCGGCCTCGGCCGGCAGATCGAGCAGATCCGCGACGCCGTCGAGTTGCCGTTCCTCCACAAGGACCTGTTCCACGAATACGAGCTCCGCCCGCCGAAGGGTGTTCTCCTCTACGGTCCTCCCGGGTGCGGCAAGACGCTCATCGCGAAGGCGGTCGCCAACTCGCTCGCGAAGAAGATCGCCGAGGCCCGGGGGCAGGACAGCAAGGAAGCCAAGTCCTACTTCCTCAACATCAAGGGCCCCGAGCTGCTGAACAAGTTCGTCGGCGAGACCGAGCGGCACATCCGGCTGATCTTCCAGCGGGCCCGGGAGAAGGCGTCCGAGGGCACCCCGGTGATCGTGTTCTTCGACGAGATGGATTCGATCTTCCGCACCCGCGGATCGGGTGTCTCCTCCGACGTCGAAACCACCGTCGTGCCGCAGCTGCTCAGTGAGATCGACGGTGTCGAGGGACTCGAGAACGTCATCGTGATCGGCGCATCCAACCGCGAGGACATGATCGACCCCGCGATCCTGCGTCCCGGCCGCCTCGACGTGAAGATCAAGATCGAACGCCCCGACGCCGAGTCGGCGCAGGACATCTTCTCGAAGTACCTCGTCGAGACGCTGCCGGTGCACGCCGACGACATCGCGGAGTTCGGTGGCGACCGCACGGCCTGCATCCGGGTGATGATCGAACGGGTCGTCGACCGCATGTACGCCGAGAGCGAGGAGAACCGCTTCCTCGAGGTCACGTACGCGAACGGCGACAAGGAGGTCCTGTACTTCAAGGACTTCAACTCGGGGGCGATGATCCAGAACATCGTCGACCGCGCCAAGAAGTACGCGATCAAGTCGGTGCTCGACACCGGTGCCCCGGGCCTGCGCGTCCAGCACCTGTTCGACTCCATCGTCGACGAGTTCTCGGAGAACGAGGACCTGCCGAACACCACCAACCCCGACGACTGGGCCCGGATCTCGGGCAAGAAGGGTGAGCGGATCGTTTACATCCGCACGTTGGTCACCGGCAAGAACGCGAGCGCGAGCCGCGCCATCGACACCGAGTCCAACACCGGCCAGTACCTGTAGGCCGATCGGCACGACCCGCGCGGCGGGAACCCGGATGCGGTTCCCGCCGCGCGGGTCGTCGTGTCAGCGGTCCCGTGCGACGAGGTAGTCCTCGAGGAGTGCCCTCGTGTCCGGGACGAACGGCCACTGCGGGTCGCGCAGATGCGTCACCAGTTCGTGGGGTGTCCACCACCAGCCCGAAGCGATCTCGCTGGCCTGGTGGACGACGGGCCCGTCCCAGTGCGTCTCGTAGGCGTACAGGTGGCAGCGCAGTCGCAGGCCCTGCCACTCGCCGTCCCACGCCACCCTCGCGATGGGGCTGAGGCCGACCCCGGTGATGCCCAGTTCCTCCGCCAGTTCCCGCGCTGCGGCCTCCTCCGGGGTCTCCCCGGGATCGACCACCCCGCCCGCCAGGCAGTCGTGGTGTCCGGCGAACACCGTCTTCGTGTCCGACCGCCGGTGCACGTAGAGGCGCTGTTCGTCGCCGGATCGGACGAGGACCCCGGCGCTCGCGTGCCACAGTCCCTCGGCGTAGACGCGGGAGCGCGCGGCGGACCCCACCGGCCGCCCGGAACTGTCGAACACCGCCACCACTTCGTCCGTGCCGGGTGGGGTGTGCGGTGCGGAATCCATGAGTCGATCCTGCCAGCACCCCGGCGAACGTCGGTACTGTCGAGGTCGGTTGCTCGTGCCGGTGCCCAAGGGGTGAGAGTTCATGGCGTTGCCGCGTTCGATCGCCCGATTCAACCGGGTCGTCACCAACCGGGTGAGCCGCCACGTCGCGACATTCCTGCCCGGTTTCGCCATCGCCGAGCACCGCGGCCGTACGTCGGGCAAGACGTACCGCACACCCGTCAACGTGTTCGTCGTGGACGGCCGCTACCGGTTCGCCCTCACGTACGGGGCGCACAGCGACTGGGTGCGAAACGTGGTGGCGGCGGGCGGATGCACCATCGTGACGCGCCGCCGGACGGTGCACCTGACGGACCCTCGAATCGGCACCGACGGCACCCACTCCTGGGCGCCGCCCGGGGTCCGGACCGTGCTCGAGGCGATCTCGGCGGACCAGTACCTGGAGTGCTCGCCGGGCTAGTCGCGGGACACCGACGGCTCGCGCGGCAGGAGTGTGCCGCCGGGTGACGTGGGTGATCGCATAGGCTCGGCAGCATGCAGCGGATCATCGGTGTCGAAGTCGAGTACGGAATCTCCTCACCCAGCGAGCCTTCGGCCAATCCGATCTTGACGTCCACCCAGGCGGTGCTGGCCTATGCGGCGGCAGCGGGAGTGCCGCGCGCCAAGCGCACCCGATGGGATTACGAGGTGGAATCCCCGCTGCGGGACGCCCGCGGATTCGACCTGGGCCGGCTCAGCGGCCCGGCGCCGGTGATCGACGCGGACGAGGTCGGCGCGGCCAACATGATCCTCACCAACGGCGCCCGGCTGTACGTCGACCACGCGCATCCCGAGTACTCGGCCCCGGAGGTCACCGACCCGCTGGACGCCGTCATCTGGGACAAGGCCGGTGAACGCGTGATGGAGGCGGCCGCCCGGCACGCGTCGAGCGTGCCCGGCGCCCCGCGACTCCAGCTGTACAAGAACAACGTGGACGGCAAGGGCGCGTCGTACGGCACCCACGAGAACTACCTGATGTCCCGGGCCACGCCGTTCTCCGCGGTGATCAACGGGCTGACGCCATTCTTCGCGTCCCGTCAGGTGATCTGCGGGTCGGGCAGGGTGGGCATCGGCCAGTCCGGTGACGAGGCCGGCTTCCAGCTGTCCCAGCGGGCCGACTACATCGAGGTGGAGGTCGGGCTCGAGACCACACTCAAGCGCGGCATCATCAACACCCGCGACGAACCGCACGCCGACGCGGACAAGTACCGGCGCCTGCACGTCATCATCGGCGACGCGAACCTCGCCGAGATGTCGACGTACCTCAAGGTCGGGACGACGGCGCTGGTCCTCGATCTCATCGAGGCCGGTGTCGACCTCACCGACCTGCAGCTGGCCCGACCGGTCACCGCCGTGCACCACATCAGCCACGACCCGACGCTGCGCGCCACGGTCGCGCTGGCCGACGGCCGGGAACTGACCGGGCTTGCGTTGCAGCGGATCTACCTGGACCGGGTCGACAAGTTCATGTCCGCCGAGGGCAACGACGACCCCCGCGTGGCCGACCTGCTCGAGAAGTGGGCGATGGTGCTCGACCTCCTCGAGCGGGACCCGATGGAATGCGCCCACCTGCTGGACTGGCCTGCCAAGTTGCGCCTGCTCGAGGGTTTCCGGAACCGGGAGGGCCTCAACTGGTCCGCGCCGCGACTGCATCTCGTCGACCTGCAGTACTCGGACGTGCGCCTCGACAAGGGGCTCTACAACCGGCTCGTCGCCCGCGGGTCGATGGAACGCCTGGTGTCGGAGCAGGCGGTGCTCGACGCCGTCGACACCCCGCCGACCGACACCCGCGCCTACTTCCGCGGCGAGTGCCTGCGCAAGTTCGGCGCCGACATTGCGGCTGCGAGCTGGGATTCGGTGATCTTCGATCTCGGTGGAGACTCGCTGGTCCGCATCCCCACCCTGGAGCCGCTGCGGGGCAGCAAAGCGCACGTGGGGAGGCTGCTGGAGTCGGTGGAAACCGCGAAAGAGCTCGTCGACGAGCTCACGAACTGACATCTCCGCCGTTCCCGGACAGATCTGCCCCGAACTCACCGTCGCGTCGGCACACGTGGGGCGGCGACGCTCGGTAGGGTGAAGGTCCGAGCGGATGATGTAGTCAGACTGCTTGGCAGGACAGGACGCTCGGAAGAAGAGCTCCCTTCACACAAGGAGGTCGGCGGCGATGGCACAAGAGCAGACCAAACGAACTGGCGGCGGCGACGAGGACGACACCCCGGGCGGTGACGGTGCCGCTGGTCAGGAACGTCGCGAAAAGCTGGCCGAGGACACCGACGACCTTCTCGACGAGATCGACGACGTGCTCGAGGAGAACGCCGAGGACTTCGTCCGGGCCTATGTCCAGAAGGGCGGCCAGTGACGGCGGATCGACCGGCATTGCGGACAGGCGACGGTGACACGAGGCTCAGTTTCGGTTCGAATCTGAGCTCGTTCACCGAGTATCTGCGTGGTCACGCACCAGAATTGCTGCCGGAGAATCGGATCGGCCATCGTTCGCACTCGACACGGGGTGGTGACGGGATGGAGAGCGGTGATCTCGCACCGCACGGAACGACGATCGTGGCGCTCACCTACAAGGGTGGCGTCCTGCTCGCAGGCGACCGGCGCGCGACCCAGGGCAACCTGATCGCCAGTCGGGACGTCGAGAAGGTGTACGTCACCGACGAGTTTTCGGCGGCCGGTATCGCCGGCACCGCGGGCATCGCCATCGAACTGGTGCGGCTGTTCGCCGTCGAACTCGAGCACTACGAGAAGATCGAGGGCGTTCCGCTGACCTTCGACGGCAAGGCCAACCGGCTTGCGTCGATGGTGCGGGGCAACCTCGGGGCGGCGATGCAAGGTCTCGCGGTCGTCCCGCTGCTGGTCGGCTACGACCTCGACGCGGACGACGAGGCACGGGCGGGCCGCATCGTCTCGTACGACGTCGTCGGTGGCCGGTACGAGGAACGCGCCGGATACCACGCGGTCGGTTCGGGATCGTTGTTCGCGAAGTCGGCGCTGAAGAAGATCTACTCGCCGGACAGCGACGAGGAGACCGCCCTGCGGGCGGCCATCGAATCGTTGTACGACGCGGCCGACGACGACTCGGCCACCGGTGGGCCCGACCTGACCCGCGGCATCTACCCGACCGCGGTCACGATCACCCAGGCCGGTGCCGTGCACGTGTCGGAGGAGACGACGTCCGAGTTGGCTCGGCGCATCGTCGCCGAGCGCACCGAACAAGGGGGGTCTGCGCGATGACCATGCCGTATTACGCCTCCGCCGAGCAGATCATGCGGGACCGCTCGGAACTGGCGCGCAAAGGAATTGCCCGGGGACGCAGCGTCGTGGTGCTCACGTTCCGCGACGGCGTGCTGTTCGTCGCGGAGAATCCCTCGACCGCCCTCCACAAGGTCAGCGAACTGTACGACCGGCTCGGCTTCGCGGCCGTCGGCAAGTACAACGAGTTCGAGAACCTGCGGCGCGCCGGGATCGTCCACGCAGACATGCGCGGCTACTCCTACGACCGCCGTGACGTGACGGGCCGATCGCTCGCCAACGCGTACGCGCAGACCCTGGGCACGATTTTCACCGAGCAGCCCAAGCCGTACGAGGTGGAGATCTGCGTCGCCGAGGTCGGGCGGGTGGGCAGCCCGAAGGCTCCCCAGCTGTACCGCATCACGTACGACGGATCCATCGTCGACGAACAGCATTTCGTGGTGATGGGTGGCACGACCGAGCCGATTGCGACCGCCATGCGCGAGTCGTACCGTGCCGACCTCGACCTCGAGGCGGCGGTCGGCATCGCGGTCAACGCCCTGCGTCAGGGCGGCGCCGGGGAGGGCGAGAAGCGGAATGTCGACGTGGCCAGCCTCGAGGTGGCCGTGCTCGATCAGTCCCGTCCTCGCCGCGCATTCCGGCGGATCGCCGGGCCCGCGCTCGAACAACTCGTTCCCGCGGCGCCGGCGGCCGCCTCGGAGTCCGCTCCGGAGCCGAAACCGGACACCGAGACGAAGCCGGCCGACACTCAGGACTGAGGTCGGTATACGGCGATCGCTCCGGGTTCCGTCCGGAACTCGAACCGCCGCGCGTCGGCCACCACTTCACCGTCGGTGGCCAGCGCCACCGGCGCCCCATTCACCCGCACGGTGAGCCGGGGCACGAGGGATCGCACGTACACCCGGCTGCTTCCGAGCGTTCCGGTCGCGGCGGCGAACAACAGCCGCGGCCGGGACGCTCGCCGGTCGGCTCGCACATACCGGACGTCGAGCAGTCCGCCGGTGATCGCGGGACGGGACATCGGAACCTGATCGGCGGGGGAATACCGACCGTTCCCCACGAACAGCATCCAGACCTTCACGGGGCGGCCGTCGATGGTGATGGCGAGCGGTGTTGCCGCGGAGAGAATCCGGATCATCGCAGCAGCGGCCGCGGGCCACTTCCCGTACCGGGGCTGCCACTTCTCCCGCAGCCGGACCGCGTCGGGATAGCCGCCGAGACTGGCGGTGTTGAGGAACGGGGCGGGATCCGCGACGTCGGTGTGGACGACGGCCTGGTCGACGAGAACCGCATGTCCGGACTCGACGGCGTTCGCCGTGTCCGAGATGTCGGCGACGCCGGCGTCCCGCGCGAAGTGGTTGAGGGTTCCGCCGGGGAACACCGCCAGCGGCAGAGAATGACGTGCGGCCGCGGACGCCACGGCGACCACGGTCCCGTCCCCACCGCACACTCCGAGGGCACGCGGATTCGTGTCGGCCACCCAGGCGTCGAGTTGCGCGGCGAAATCGTGATCGGTGTCGAGGGCGCGCACGTGCGCCTTCGGGAGAGCGGTCGCGATGTCCTCGCTGGGATCCACGCTGTCCGGCCCGGACTCCGGGTTCACCACCACGAGCAGGTCCTCACCGCTCGGCAGGGCCGGCGCGTCGACGGTGCGACCCAGTTCCGCCGGGTCCTCGGTGCGCACCGCCCACCAGCGGCGGGTTCCTGAAGCGACGGCCCCGCCGAGCACCAGCCCGGTTACGACGTCCGACGGCCAGTGGACGCCGTTGTGCACCCGGGAGTACGCCACCGCGGCGGCGAGGGGAGCCAGTACGGCGCCGGCCGCGGGCGATTCCAGAGCGACGCCTGTGGTGAACGCTGCCGCCGACGCCGAATGTCCCGATGGGAAGGACGAGGACCGGGGGATCGGCACCCCGCGCAGCACGTTCGTCCACGTGCGGGCGGGCGGGCGGCGCCGCGGGAACAACGGTTTGAGGATGCCGTTGGCCAGACCGCTCGCCATCGCGAGGGACAGCAGGCCGCGCACGGCGCCGCGCCGGGCGCGCCCGCCGGCCAGTCCCAGCAGTGCCGCCACACACCACCACAGGACCCCCTTGTCGGCGGCGTGACTGAGGAAGCGCATCGCGCGGTCGACCTCGGAGGGGCGCAGATCGGCGCTGCGGCCGAACACGATCTCGTCGGCCCGGTGGATGCGGTGCAGGTGTCGGTTCACCGTCTCAGCGTAGGCGCGGAGTGTCGCCGCACGGTTTTCCCGCTCCGCCGGGTGATCGGCGTTGTACTGTCGAGGTGTGCAGCGACGAATCATGGGAATTGAGACAGAGTTCGGTGTGACCTGCACCTTCCATGGTCACAGGCGACTGAGCCCGGACGAGGTTGCGCGCTACCTGTTCCGGCGGGTGGTGTCGTGGGGCCGGAGCTCCAACGTGTTCCTCCGGAACGGTGCCCGCCTGTATCTGGACGTCGGCTCGCACCCCGAATACGCGACCGCCGAGTGCGACAACCTCATCCAGTTGGTCAACCACGACCGGGCGGGTGAGCGCGTTCTCGAGGAGTTGCTGATCGACGCCGAGCAGCGGCTCGCCGAGGAAGGCATCGGCGGCGACATCTACCTGTTCAAGAACAACACGGACTCGGCGGGCAATTCGTACGGCTGTCACGAGAACTTCCTCGTGGCCCGGGCCGGCGAATTCTCGCGGATCTCGGACGTGCTGCTCCCGTTCCTGGTGACGCGGCAGCTGATCTGCGGTGCGGGCAAGGTGCTGCAGACGCCGAAGGCGGCCACGTTCTGCCTGTCGCAGCGCGCCGAGCACATCTGGGAGGGCGTGTCCTCGGCGACCACCCGGTCGCGGCCCATCATCAACACCCGTGACGAGCCGCACGCCGACGCGGAGAAGTACCGCCGCCTGCACGTGATCGTCGGCGACTCGAACATGTCCGAGTCCACCACGATGCTGAAGGTGGGCACGGCGGCGCTCGTGCTCGAGATGATCGAGGCCGGGGTGTCGTTCCGCGACTTCGCGCTCGACAACCCGATCCGCGCCATCCGCGAGGTCAGTCATGACGTCACCGGACGCCGTCCCGTGCGGCTGGCAGGCGGCAGGCAGGCCAGCGCCCTCGACATCCAGCGGGAGTACCACGCCCGCGCCGTCGAACACCTGCAGAACCGCGACCCCGATCCGCAGGTCACGCAGGTGGTCGAACTGTGGGGCCGCATGCTGGACGCCGTCGAGACGCAGGACTTCGCGAAGGTCGACACGGAGATCGACTGGGTGATCAAGCGCAAGCTGTTCCAGCGCTACCAGGACCGGCACGGCTTCGAACTGGCCGACCCGAAGATCGCGCAACTCGACCTGGCGTACCACGACATCAAACGCGGGCGCGGCGTGTTCGACGTGCTGCAGCGCAAGGGTCTGGTGAAGCGGATCACCGAGGACGAGACGATCGAGGCTGCGGTGGACACGCCGCCGCAGACCACCCGGGCGAAGCTGCGCGGCGAGTTCATCACCGCCGCGCAGGAGGCCGGACGCGACTTCACGGTCGACTGGGTGCATCTCAAGCTCAACGACCAGGCGCAGCGGACCGTGCTGTGCAAGGACCCGTTCCGGTCGGTTGACGAGCGGGTGGAGCGGCTGATTGCCTCGATGTAGCGGCGCTCGGGGAGTCCGTAACGGGCTCACCCACTAGGCTTCCGGGCGTGCCGACTTCCAAGATCGAGCGCTTGATGAACCTGGTGATCTGTTTGCTGTCCACCAGACAGTTCCTCACCGCCGAGAAGATTCGCGAGAGCGTTGCCGGGTACGCCGACTCCGCCAGCGACGAGGCGTTCAGCCGCATGTTCGAGCGCGACAAGAACGAGTTGCGGGATCTCGGTGTTCCGCTCGAGACCGGGCAGGCGTCGCGGTTCTCGACGGTCGAGGGCTACCGGATCAACCGCAATGCGTACGAGCTCCCCGACATCGACCTCAACCAGGAGGAGTCGGCGGCGGTCGCGGTGGCCGTCCAGTTGTGGGAGTCGCCGGAGTTGACGTCCGCGGCGCAGGGGGCGCTGCTCAAGCTGCGTGCGGCGGGTGTACAGGTGGATCCGGATTCGGCGGCCACCCCGATCACCGCGGTGCCCGCCCGCACCCGGGGCTCCGAACCCGCGCTCGGCAAGCTGCTGGCGGCGGTCGACGCCGGCCGAGCCGTGCATTTCCCGCACCGCGGTGCTCTCAACGAGCCGTACACCGAGCGCACCGTGGAGCCGTGGGGTGTCGTCACCGCCCACGGCCGGTGGTATCTCGTCGGTCACGACGTCGACCGGGGCGCCGTCCGCACGTTCCGGCTGTCGCGGATCGGCGACGACGTGAGGGAGTTCGGACCGTTAGGGGTAGTCCACAAACCCGCGGGCGTCGACCTCCGGGACATCGTCGACCGAGTCACCGGTTCGGGAGAGGTCACCGGCACCGCCACCGTGTGGGTGGCCGAGGGCCGAGCCCAGGAACTGCGCCGACTGGCGACCACGGCGGGGGAGAAGCGGGTAAACGAGCGCAGCGGCAGCGTGCTCCAGATCCCCGTCCACTCCCGGGACTGGATCGCGCGGCTGGTCGCGGGGCACGGGGCGGACGCGCTGGTCCTCGATCCGCCCGAATTGCGACACGATGTGCTGACCAAGCTGAAGGACGCCGCAGGGGAAGGGGGAACGTCGTGAGCAACAGGCTGTCGTCGCGGCTGTCCCGGCTCCTCAACCTGGTGCCGTATTTCATCGCGAACCCCGGGATGAGTGCCGCCGAGGCCGCCGCCGAACTGGGCGTCACCACCACCCAACTGATGTCCGACCTCAACCAGCTCTGGGTGTGCGGACTGCCCGGCTACGGTCCGGGTGACCTCATCGACCTGTCGTTCTCCGAGGAGAGCATCGAGGTGACGTTCTCGGCGGGCATCGACCGTCCACTCCGGTTGACGTCCACCGAGGCGACCGCCCTGCTGATTGCCCTGCGTTCGCTGGTCGAGATGCCGGGCATGGTCGACCCGTCCGCGGCGCACAGCGCGATCGCCAAGATCGAGGACGCCGCGGGCACGGCGGCGGCCCGCGCGGCGGTGACACCGGTGTCCGAGCGGGACGCGGTGGAGGACGTGGCGGAGGATCCCATCGCCGCCGTCGTGCGATCCGCGCTCCATCGTCGCCGCGCCCTCGACCTGACGTACTACTCGGCGTCCCGGGACCGGGTCACCGAGCGCACCGTGGACCCGGTGCGGATCGTGCTGGTCGACAATCACAGTTACCTGCAGGCGTGGTGCCGGCAGGCCGAGGGGGTCCGGCTGTTCCGGCTCGACCGGATCGACGCCGCCACCGAACTGGACGAGCCGTCCACCCCGCCGGCGCAGGCACTCGTGCGGGACTCCAACCTGGAGTTGTTCAGTGGGGACGCGTCCCTTCCACAGGCACGGTTGCACATCGGCGCCGACTGCGTGTGGGTGCTCGACTACTACCCGATGGACGTCGCGACGGTCGCCGCCGACGGGTCGGTCGAGGCGACCATGAGTTACGGGGCGCTGGAGTGGATGGCCCGACTCGTGCTCGGGTTCGGTTCCGGAATCAGGGTGCTCGAACCGCCCGAACTGGTCGACGAGGTGCGCCGCCGGGCCGTGGAGGCGCTGTCCGCGTACGAGGCCGTCGAGGCATGAGCGGCGACCCGCGTCCGCGGCGGATCAGCGTGTTCGGCGCGGGCAGCATCGGCTGCTATCTCGGGGGCCGGCTCGCCGCGGCCGGCGCCGAGGTGACCCTGATCGGCCGGGAGCGGGTCGGGGCCGAGATCCGCGACCACGGGTTGCGGTTGACGGACCTGCACGGATCGGACATCCGCGTCGGTGCCTCCGACATCGCCTTCGACACCGGGGCCGAGTCGGTGGCCACCGCCGATCTCGTGGTCGTCTCGGTGAAGTCGGCGGGGACACCGGAGGCGGGTGCCACACTCGCGTCGGCGCTCGGCCCCGGAACCGTCGTGGTCAGCGCCCAGAACGGGCTGGGCAACGCGGACACCCTGCGCGCCGCACTTCCGGGTCAGGTCGTTCTCGCGGCGATGGTGCCGTTCAACGTGGTGCACCGCGGCCACGGGCACTTTCACCAGGGTTCCGAGGGCGACCTCGAGATCGAGCAGCATCCGGCGGTGCCCGCTTTCGCGTCGGTGTTCGCCGACGCCGGACTGCAGCTGCACCCCCACGACGATTTCCGTTCGGTGCAGTGGGCGAAGCTGCTGCTCAACCTGAACAATCCGGTCAACGCCCTGTCCGGACTGCCCCTCCGCGAGGAGTTGTCGCGGCGGCCGTTCCGCCGCGCCCTCGCGCTGGCACAGCGCGAGGCCCTCGCACTCCTGACCGCCCGCGGTATCGCTGTCGCCCAGCTCACACCGCTGCCGCCGCAGTGGATTCCCCGATTGCTGACCGTCCCGGACGGGGTGTTCCGGGTGGCGGGCAGCCGGATGCTGGCCATCGACCCGCACGCGCGATCATCGATGTGGGACGACCTCGAGGCGGGCAGGCGCACCGAAGTGGACTGGATCAGCGGGGAGATCGTACGGCTGGCCGAAGCATCGGGGACGGCCGCGCCGGTGAACGCGAGGCTCGTCGCACTGATCCGCGAGGCCGAGGCTGGCGGGAACCGGCAGTGGTCGGGAGATGCTCTGCTCGCCGATCTGCGCTCACAGCGGGGACCCGGGAAACCTGCAGGGAAACGGCAGCGCAGCTAGCCGGTTTCGACCGGGCTGGTGCCGTGTATGTCCGGTAGCATCGGGGTCACCTGATCTTTTGGAGGTTTCATCATGGGAGCCATGAGCCCCTGGCACTGGGCCATCGTCGCGCTGGTCGTCGTCATCCTGTTCGGTTCCAAGAAGCTGCCCGACGCGGCTCGTGGACTCGGCCGTTCGCTCCGCATCTTCAAGAGCGAGGTCAAGGAGATGCAAAACGACAACGCCGCGCCGGCGCCCACCGCGCAGCAGAGTGCGCCCGCCGAGCTGCCCGTGGCGGACACCACCACCGCACCGGTCACCCCTCCGGCGCCGGTGCAGCCGCAGCCGCACCCGCAGCACACCGAGCCCAAGTCGGCGTAGCCCGAGCCGCCTGACAACCGGGGTGACTCTTCACCCCGGTTGACTGCTGACCAAGACTAGGGCGAACAACAGTGCGAATTCCGTTCGATCCGCGCCACAGCAAGCGGAGGACCAACCCCGACGGCACGATGTCGTTGGTCGATCACCTCTACGAGCTGCGCACGCGACTGCTCCTGTCGGTGCTGGCCATCGTGGTCACCACCGCGGTGGGCTTCTTCTGGTACTCCCACGAGATCTTCGGCATCGAGAGTCTCGGCGAGCTCCTGCGCGGGCCGTACTGTTCGCTGCCGGAGTCGAGCCGCGCCGACCTGAGCCACGACGGGTCGTGCCGCCTCCTCGCGACCGGACCGTTCGAGCAGTTCATGCTCCGCTTCAAGGTCGCGTTCACGGCAGGTGTCGTCCTCGCCTGCCCCATCTGGCTGTACCAGCTGTGGGCGTTCATCACGCCCGGCCTGTACGCGAAGGAACGCCGCTACGCGATCGGCTTCGTGGTGTCCGGCGCGGCGCTGTTCATGGCCGGCGCCGTCCTGGCGTACGTGGTCGTCGCGAAGGCTCTGCACTTCCTGCTGACGATCGGCGACAACGTCCAGATCACCGCACTCGGCGGCGCGGAATACTTCGGGTTCATCATCAACCTGCTGATCATCTTCGGCGTCAGCTTCGAGATCCCGCTGCTCATCGTCGCCCTGAACTTCGTCGGCATCCTGCCCTACACGAAGCTCAAGGCGTGGCGCCGCGGCCTGATCTTCGCCCTGTTCGTGTTCGCCGCGATCGCCACACCCGGTCAGGACCCGTTCTCGATGCTCGCGCTCGCATTCGCGCTGACCCTGCTGTTCGAGATCGCCGTGCAGATCGCCCGCGTCAACGACCGCCGCAAGGCTCGCAGCACGGAGCAGGAGTGGGGTGCCCTCGACGACGACGAGGCGTCGACGATCGCCGCGCCGTCGGACCTGAACGAGTCGTTCGACGTCGCCGCCACCGCGGTCCCCGAGCCCGCGGGCCGGTTCCGGCGTTCACGCAAGTCCGGGAAGTCCGGTGCAGTGAACAAGAACGACGACGCGAGCACGACCGGCAGCAACACACCGGGTCAGGACTTCTCCGACACCCTGTGACAATCTGACGGGGTGGCAGTGACAACAGGTGACACGACCGGCGGCACCGAACTCGATGTGTTCTCGGCGCAGCTCGGCTTCGTGCTCGACCCCTTCCAGATCAACGCCTGCCGCGCGCTCGAGGGCGGCCACGGCGTCCTCGTCTGCGCCCCGACCGGCGCGGGAAAGACGGTGGTCGGCGAATTCGCCGTGCACCTGGCGCTCGCGGCCGGTCGCAAGTGCTTCTACACCACACCGATCAAGGCGCTGAGTAATCAGAAGTACGCGGAACTGGTGCGGCGGTACGGCAAGGACACCGTCGGGCTGCTGACCGGAGATTCGAGCATCAACTCGGGCGCCCCGGTGGTCGTGATGACCACCGAGGTGCTGAGGAACATGCTGTACGCCGATTCCGCGGCGCTGCGCGGGTTGTCGCACGTCGTCATGGACGAGGTGCACTTCCTGGCCGACCGGTTCCGCGGGGCGGTGTGGGAAGAGGTGATCCTGCACCTGTCGGAGGACGTGCGGCTCGTCAGTCTGTCGGCGACGGTCAGCAACGCCGAGGAGTTCGGTGCGTGGATGGAGACGGTGCGCGGCGACACCACCGTGGTGGTCGACGAGAACCGCCCGATCCCGCTGTGGCAGCACATCATGGTCGGAAAGCGGCTGTTCGACCTGTTCGACACGAGGGCGCGCACTGAGGACGCCCGCAAGGATCTGGTGGTCGACCAGGATCTGGTGCGTCACGTCAAGCAGCGTCAGGCCCTCGAGCGGGCCGATTCGTGGGAACCGCGGGGCAGGGGGCGACGCGGCGGCGGCCGCGGGTATTCCAGCGACTTCCGGCCGCTGCCCCGGCCGGAAGTGATCTCCCGCCTCGATGACGAGGGCCTGCTCCCGGCGATCACGTTCATCTTCAGCCGGGCCGGGTGCGACGCCGCGCTGGCCCAGTGCCTGCGATCCCGACTCGATCTGACGACGCCGGAGCAGGTCGCCGAGATCCGGACCATCGTCGACGCCCACACCGCCGAACTGCCGAAGGCCGATCTGGAGGTCCTCGGGTACTGGGAATGGCGCAAGGCGCTCGAGCGTGGCCTCGCCGCGCACCACGCGGGAATGCTGCCGGCGTTCCGGCAGACGGTCGAGGAGTTGTTCGTCAAGGGACTGGTCCGGGCCGTATTCGCCACCGAGACGCTGGCGCTCGGCATCAACATGCCCGCCCGCACCGTCGTCCTCGAACGCCTCGTCAAGTACAACGGCGAGGCCCACGCCGAACTCACTCCGGGCGAGTACACGCAGCTCACCGGCCGGGCGGGACGTCGCGGTATCGACGTCGAGGGTCACGCCGTCGTCCTGTGGCAGCCCGGGGTGGAACCGGTGGACGTCGCCGGGCTGGCGTCCACCCGCACGTTCCCGCTGCGCAGTTCGTTCCGTCCCGGCTACAACATGACGATCAACCTGGTCGACCGCATGGGTGCGGCGGAATCGCGGGCCCTGCTCGAGCGGTCGTTCGCCCAGTTCCAGGCCGACCGGTCGGTGGTCGGCCTGACGCGCGGCATCGAACGCAACGAGGCCGCGCTCACCACGCTCAGCGAACGGCTGGGCGGCGAGGACGGCGAGTACTTCGAGTACGCGCGCCTGCGGGAGGAACTGAGCAGCCGGGAACGGTCGCTCGAACGCGCAGGCCGGACCGAACGCCGGGACGCCGCCGTCGCCTCGCTCGTCGCACTGCGGCGCGGCGACGTGATCGCGATCCCCGTGGGACGGCATTCGGGTCTGGCGGTGGTGCTCGAACCGGACCGGGACCCGACGGACCCGAAGCCGTTGATTCTCACCGAGGCGAAGTGGGCGGGCCGGGTGTCGGCGGGCGACTTCCCCGAGCCGGCACGGTCTTTGGGATCGATGCGGTTGCCGCGACGTTTCGATCACCACACGGCCCGGGTGCGACGCGATCTGGCATCGGCGTTGCGCAGCACCGGAATCGTCGCGCCGGGCCGGCGGAAGCGGAAGAAGGCGGGTGCGGCCGGCGACGACGCAGAGATCGCGCGGTTGCGGCGCGCCATCCGGCAGCATCCGTGCCACAGCTGGCCCGACCGCGAGCAGCTGAGCCGGATCGGTGAGCGCTACAACCGGTTGGCCCGCGAGACGGAGACGATGCGGCAGAAGGTCGCCGCCACGACAAACTCGTTGGCGCGCACGTTCGATCGGATCCTGTCGCTGCTCGCCGAACGCGATTACGTCTCGGCGGGTGAGCACCCCGATGTCACCGAGCACGGCACCCGGTTGAGCCGGATCTATTGCGAGAGCGACCTCTTGGTGGCCGAGTGCCTCCGGCAGGGGGTGTGGAAGGGACTCGGGCCCGCAGAACTCGCCGCTGTCGTGTCCGCCGTGATCTTCGAGTCGCGCCGTGAGGGGGACACAGTCGAGAGCGGCGGTCCGGGAGCGCTGCGGCACGCCCTCGACGAGACCGTGCGGGTGTGGCGGGAACTGCGGGCGGACGAGATCCGGCACAAGTTGCCGCCCACCCGGGAACCGGACTTCGGCTTCGCTGCCGCGATCTACCACTGGGCCAGCGACAATTCGCTCGTCGAGGCGCTGATCGCGGCGGGGGACCAGGGGCGCGCGCTGTCCGCCGGCGACTTCGTGCGGTGGTGCAGGCAGGTGATCGATCTCCTCGAACAGGTCCGGTCGACGTCGCCCGATCCGGAGGTCGGCAAGGCCGCAGGTCGTGCGGTCGCGGCGATCCGCCGTGGCGTCGTCGCCGTGGATGCTGCGTGACCCGACGCCGTGTGGTTGGATTCGCACGCCGTCCGAAGGCCCGAATCCGATGGTGGGGCGTTACGGTAGGTACAAAACTTGACACGTGAGCGGGAGGCGACGATGAGCGGCCCTTACGGACCGAACGACCCGAACGGGCAATGGGCCCAGGGACAGCAACCGGGCCAGGGTAATCCTGACCAGACCGGCGGCCAGTACGGGGCGCCGCAGTACGGTCAGCAGCCGCCCGCCCAGCCGTGGGGTCAGCAACCGGGCCAGCCTCAGCAACCCGGGCAGCCGCAGTGGGGCCAGCAGCCCGGACAGCCGCAGTGGGGTCAGCAGCCGCAGCCCGGTCAGCTCGGACAGCCGGGTCCGGGGCAGTGGGGCCAGCAGCCTCAGCAGCCCGGACAACCGCAGTGGGGTCAGCAGCCAGGTCAGCCGCAGCAGTGGGGACCGGCCCCCGGCCAGCAGCAGTGGGGGCAGCCGCCGTCCTCGGGGAAGTCGAAGCTGCCGTTGATCATCGGCGGTGTGGTGGCGCTGCTGGTGATCGTGGGTATCGCCCTGGTGCTTGCGTTCACGGTGTTCGGCACGGACACCCTCGATCAGAAGGCGGCGGAGGACGGTGTCGAGCGAATCGTCACCGATTCGTACGGCGCCGAGAACGTGTCCGGTGTCACCTGCCCCTCGGGTCAGGAAGTGAAGAAGGGCAACAGTTTCACGTGCAGCCTCACCGTCGACGGTGAGAAGAAGCAGGTCACTCTCACCTTCACCGACGACAAGGGCACGTACGAGGTGAGCCGCCCGAGCTAGTCCATCGGCTCCCAGGCGGCCCACCCCGGCCGTCACGGAACCCGTGCGGCGGCCACCTTTTTCATCGCCAAGGTGAGCCGTCCCACGGAGTTCTCGATTCCGAGTTCGTCCGCCAGCCTGCCGAGCCGGTCCGCGTCGACCGGTTCGGCGGGCAGCGTGTCTTCGCGGGACAGTTCGACGTCCGCGTCGCGCACCACCCGCACCACCGGCAGTGCCGCGTCGAGATAGTCGGCCGCGGCGGCGAACTTCGCGCGCGCACCCTTCGCCATGTCGGATTCCGGATCGACGGCCGCGGCCCGCAGTGCGGCGAGCGATCCGTATTGCATGATCAGGCTGGACGCGGTCTTCTCGCCGATACCCTTCACACCCGGTAGCCCGTCGGACGAGTCACCGCGCAGCAGGGCGAGTTCGGCGTAGGCCTCACCGGCCCGGTCGGCGGGCACCCCGTACTTGGCGGCCACCTCTTCGGGCCCGAGCAACTCGGCCTTGGCGAGTCCGCGCACCACGTACAGCACCCGCACCTGCACCGGGTCGTCCGTGACGACCTGCAGGAGGTCGCGGTCGCCGGTGACGACGACGACCGGGTCGCGGGTCTCGGTGGCGGCGAGGGTGCCGAGGACGTCGTCGGCTTCGAGGCCTTCCGCGCCTGCGGTCGCGATTCCGGTGGCGGCCAGGACATCCAGGATCATCGGGACCTGTGGCGACAGGGTGTCGGGGACCTCTTCCTCCGCCCCGCCGGTGTCCTCGGCGACCCGGTGCGCCTTGTAGGTGGGCACCGCTTCGACGCGGAACGCGGGCCGCCAGTCCAGGTCGAGGCACACCGCGAGCCGGGACGGCTGGTGCTTGGTGATCAGTGCGGCCACCATGTCGGTGAACCCGCGCACTGCGTTGACGGATCGACCGTCGGGTGAGGTGATCGAGTCGGGTAGCGCGTAGTACGCGCGAAACCACAGGCTGGCACCGTCGAGGAGAAGCAGAGGCCCTGTCATGACCCTCATCCTGCCAAACCGGTTTAGCCTGAAGCCATGAGTTCCCTCGGCGCATCGACTTCACGTTTCCCGACGACCATCTATGCCGACCGGATCGCCCGCGCAGGCGCCCTGGCCCGCGATGCCGGACTCGACGGCCTCCTCATCACGCCCGGACCCGATCTGCGGTATCTGCTGGGTTCGCGCGCGGAGTCGTTCGAACGGCTCACCTGCCTGGTGATTCCGGCGAACGGCGACACCGCCTCCGTGGTCGTGCCGCGGCTCGAATTGGCCGCGCTCACCGAATCCGCCACGTCCGAGCTGGGTCTGACGGTCCGCGACTGGGTGGACGGGGTCGACCCGTACGCGCTGGTGTCGGGTCTGCTGCCGTCCCCTGCACGGACCGCCGTGACGGATGCGATGCCGGCGCTGCATCTGATTCCGCTGTCGGAGTCGCTCGGGGCGCTGCCGGTCCTGGCCACCGACGTGTTGCGGGAGCTGCGGATGGTCAAGGACGACGCGGAGATCGACGCGCTGCGCCGGGCGGGTCAGGCCATCGACCGGGTCCACGCCCGGATGGGGGAGTTCCTGAAGGTCGGTCGCACCGAGGCCGAGGTGGCGGCGGACATCACCGCGGCGATCCTCGACGAGGGTCACACCGAGGCGGCGTTCGTCATCGTCGGCTCGGGACCGCACGGAGCCGACCCGCACCACGAGGTGTCCGGGCGGGTCGTCGAGTCGGGTGACGTCGTGGTCATCGACATCGGCGGACCCGTCGAACCCGGGTACAACTCCGACTCCACCCGCACCTACAGCATGGGTGAGCCCGATCCGGGTGTGGCCGAGAAGTTCGCGGTGCTCGAGGAGGCGCAGGCGGCGGCGGTCGCCCTGGTGCGTCCCGGCGTCACCGCCGAGGCGGTTGACGCGGCCGCCCGGGACCTGCTGGCCGCGCAGGGTCTCGCCGAGGTGTTCGTGCACCGGACCGGGCACGGAATCGGTCTGTCGGTGCACGAGGAGCCGTACATCGTCTCGGGGAACGCGATCGAACTGACCGAGGGGATGGCCTTCAGCGTGGAACCGGGAATCTACTTCCGCGGGGAGTGGGGTGCCCGCATCGAGGACATCGTCATCGTGACCGCGGACGGCTGTGAGCCGGTCAACTCCCGGCCGCACGGGCTGACGGTTCTCCCGGGCTGAGCACGCCGGGGGGAACGGGAGTGTGCGGGGCGGTGCGTCGCGGGTAGTAACATCTCCCATTTGTTCACGACCGCACTCGCCGCTGCACGTCCGCGGAGAGTCGGGATCACAGATCAACCGAAGGTGTCATGGAAAGCGTCGCCCCGAAGGTAACCGTCGTCGTCCCGACCTACAACGAACGCGACAACCTGCCCAAGATCGTCGAGCTTCTCGCGGCATTGGCCATCCCGAACCTGCACGTGCTGGTCGTCGACGACAACTCGCCGGACGGCACCGGTGAGGTCGCCGACACGCTCGCGCAGAGCGGTCCGATCCCGGTCGGTGTGCTGCACCGGACCGTGAAGGACGGCCTCGGGCGCGCCTACGTCGCCGGCATGACGCGGGCGCTGTCGGAGGGCGCGGACATCGTGATCCAGATGGACGCCGACCTGTCGCACCCCACCGAGGCCATCCCGCGGATGGTGGAGACGCTGACGACGACGGATGCGGCCGTCGTGCTCGGCTCCCGCTACGTGGCGGGAGGCGCGGTCGCCAGCGACTGGCCGTGGCACCGCAAGGCGCTGTCGGCGTGGGCGAACTTCTACGTCAACGCGATCCTGCGGTTGCGGGTCAAGGACGCCACCGCCGGGTTCAAGGCGTGGCACGCGGACACGCTGCGGGCCATCGACGTCGAGGGTGTGCAGAGCAACGGGTACGCATTCCAGGTGGAGATGAACTACCGGGTGGTGCAACGCGGCATGACGATCGCCGAGGTCCCGATCCGGTTCGAGGAACGCACGGACGGTGTGTCCAAGATGAGCCTCGCGGTGCAGCTCGAGTCGGCGCGGGTCCCGTGGAAGCTGCGGTTCAGTCGTGACGCAGCGCAGCCGAGCCGAGTACGCGGCTGACGGCGATTTCCACGACCACCCGGGTCGGGTTCACCCGGGGCTGGCGGTACCGCGCGGCGTAGCGGGCAACGGCGTCGGCGACGGCTTCGGGGTCGGTGAGGACCCGGGCGGGACCTTCGAGCGTCATCCAGCGCGGTCCGTCCACCTGGCTGACCGCGCCGTACCCTCCGCGTTCGGCGTTGAGGGCCTTCTGCGAGGAGCCGTTGGTGATGACGCGCGCCAGCCCGTGCTCCTGATCCCAGGTGAACCCGACGGCGACGACGTGCGGGGTGCCGTTCTTGCGGAGCGTGGTGAGCGTCCCGAGGTGGTATTCGCCGAGGAAGGCGAGTGCCGCGTCGGGCAGGCGGATCGGGGTGGAGGGGGTGCGGTCCATGCCCCGACGGTAATCCAGGACACTGGACGGGTGAGCCTGGGATCGAAGAAGAACAGCGGAAAGCCCGACGACGGGGTGGTACTCCTGCTCGGTGGTCGCAGCGAGATCGGCCTCGAGATCGCCTCCCGGCTCGCGCCCGGCCGCACGATCGTCCTCGCCGCCCGCCGCAGCACCGAACTCGCCGCCGAACGGCAGGCGCTGCTCGATGCGGGCGCGTCCGCGGTGGACTGCGTGGAGTTCGACGCCGACGACCTCGACAGCCACGAGAAGCTCCTGAGGTCCGTCGTCGACGCCCACGGCCCGCTGTCGGTGGCGGTGCTGGCGTTCGGCATTCTGGGCGACCAGGCGCGCGCCGAGCGGGACGCACGGCACGCCGTCGCCGTGGTCCACACCGACTACGTCGCGCAGGTCTCCGTGCTCACCCACCTCGCCACCCTGCTCCGGGAGCAGCGGTCGGGACGGATCGTGGTGTTCTCGTCCGTCGCGGGTGTGCGGGTGCGCCGCGCCAACTACGTCTACGGGTCGGCGAAGGCCGGCCTGGACGGGTTCGCCTCCGGCCTGGGTGACGCCCTCCACGGCAGCGGTGTGTCCCTGCTGCTCGTCCGGTCCGGCTTCGTGATCGGCCGGATGACCGAGGGAATGTCGCCCGCGCCGATGTCGAGCACGCCCGGGCAGGTCGCGGACGCGGTCGTGCGGGGCCTGCGCCGCGGCGCAGGCCGAGTGTGGGTGCCGGGACGATTGCGGCCGGTGTTCTTCGTCATGCGACTGCTGCCGCAGGCGATCTGGCGCCGGATGCCGCGATGACCGACCCGATCGTCGTCGTCGGTATCGGTGCCGACGGGTGGGACGGTCTGTCGCCGTCTGCGCGACGCGAGATCGAGGCCGCCGACGTCGTGATGGGTTCGGGGCGCCAACTCGCCCTGATTCCCGAGTCGCCTGCGGTGCGGGTGGACTGGCCGTCGCCGCTGGTCCCGGCGCTGCCCGGCCTGTTCGAACAGCACCACGGCCGGCGGGTCTGCGTGCTGGCCAGCGGAGACCCGATGTTCCACGGCATCGGCGTCACCCTCGTCGGACTCCTCGGCGCGGACCGGGTGCGGGTGATCCCGCACCCGTCGTCCGCCACCCTGGCCTGCGCCCGGTTGGGCTGGGCGGCGCACGAGACACCGGTGGTCAGTCTCGTGAACCGGCCCGTGGACACGCTCCTGCCGGCACTCGGCGATCGGACGCGACTGCTGGTCCTGAGCCGCGACGAGCACACCCCCGCGGCCGTGGCCGAATTCCTGACTGAACGAGGATTCGGTCCGTCGCGGCTCACCGTGCTCGGTGAACTCGGCGGACCCGAAGAGTCGAGGCTCGACGGAACGGCGTCGGCGTGGTCGCACGGGCCGGGGCCCCGGCTGAACGTGATCGCGATCGACTGCTGCGCCGAGTCCGGCGCCGTCCGGCTGACCCGGCTGCCGGGACTGCCGGACGCCGCGTTCACCGGTGACGGGCAGATGACCAAACACGAGATCCGCGCCCTGACGCTGTGCGCCCTCGCACCCGCGGCGGGGGAGTTGCTGTGGGACGTGGGAGGCGGATCGGGCACGATCGCGATCGAATGGATGCGCACCCACCCTCTCTGCCGGGCAGTGACTTTCGAGCGCAGCGCGGCGCGCGTCGACCAGATCACGTCGAATGCCTCGGCGCTCGGGGTGCCGTCCCTCGCGGTGTTCGGCGACGCACCCGCGGCCTTCGGGGACGTGCCCGCCGAACTGTTCGCGCCGGACGCGATCTTCGTCGGCGGTGGCGTCACCCAGGACGGCCTGCTCGACGAGTGCTGGTCCCGGCTCCGGGTCGGCGGCCGGATGGTGGCCAACGCAGTGACGGCGGAGTCGGAAGCGCTACTGCTGCAGTGGTTCTCGAACTGCGGCGGGCAGCTCCGTAAATTTCAGGTGTACCGGGGGGAGCCGCTCGGTGGGTTCACCGCGTGGCGGCCACAACTGCCGGTGGCGCAGTGGTCGGTGACGAAGCAGTCGAAAGGTGTTGTGGCATGACGGTGTACTTCATCGGAGCCGGTCCCGGTGCGGCCGACCTGGTCACGGTCCGCGCGCAGCGGATCATCGCGGCCAGTCCGGTCTGCCTGTACGCGGGCAGCCTCGTCCCGCAGGAACTACTGGCCGAATGCCCCGAGGGGGCACGGGTGATCGACACGGCGCGTCTGAGTCTCGACGAAATCGTCGCCCTGCTGATCGAGGCCGACGCGGCCGGTCAGGACGTCGCCCGCCTGCATTCGGGTGACCCGTCGATCTTCAGTGCCGTCGCCGAACAGGTCCGCCGGCTCGAATCCGCCGGGGTCGCGTACACGGTGGTGCCCGGGGTGCCCGCGTTCACTGCGGCGGCGGCGTCGCTGGGTCGGGAACTGACCGTTCCCGGCGTCTCCCAGTCGATCGTGCTGACCCGCGTGTCCACCCTGTCCACCGCGATGCCGGAGGGTGAGGACCTGCGTTCCCTCGGCCGCAGCGGCGCCACGATGGTGGTGCATCTGGGGGCGCACCGGATCGATCAGATCGTCCTGGAACTCACCGAGAACTACGGCCGCGACTGTCCGGCTGCTGTCGTCGCGTTCGCGTCGCGCCCCGATGAGATCGTGCTGCGCGGCACCCTGGCCACCATCGCCGATCAGGTGAAGGCGGCGGGCGTTACGAAGACCGCCGTGGTAATCGTCGGTAAAGTGCTTGCTGCCGAAGGTTTTCCGGATAGCTACCTGTACTCGGCCGCCCGCGAGCGCACCACCCACTGAGCGTGGCGCGGATCCTGATCCTCGGTGGCACCGGGGAGGCCCGAGCGCTGGCCGCGGCACTCGCGGACGTTCCCGGTGTCGAGGCAGTGTCCTCCCTCGCCGGCCGGGTCCGTGACCCGCGCCTGCCTGTCGGGGACGTGCGGATCGGCGGCTTCGGGGGAGCGGACGGCCTCACGGAGTGGTTGCGCTTGCATCCCGTCGACGCGATCGTGGACGCGACGCACCCGTTCGCGGCGCAGATCACGAGCAACGCTGCCGACGCCGCGCACCGCTGCGGCATCCCACTGATGGTTCTTCGTCGCCCCGAATGGTCGCCGCGTCCGGGTGAACACTGGCACGGCGCCGCAGACCTTGCCGACGCCGCCGAACTGCTCCCCGGTCTGGGAACGAGGATCTTCCTCACCATCGGCAGGCAGGGTGTCGACGCGTTCGCAGACCTGCACGCGCTGTGGTTTCTGATCCGCGCGATCGATCCGCCCGACGTGGCGATGCCGCCGCAGTCGATCCTGCTCCTCGCCCGCGGGCCGTTCGCGGTCGCCGACGAGACCGCACTCATGCGTGAGCACCGCATCGACGTCCTCGTCACCAAGAACAGCGGCGGCGGTCAGACCGACGCGAAACTGGACGCCGCACGCGCACTGGGCGTCCCGGTCCTGATGATTCGCCGTCCGCCATTGCCACCGGCGACGGCAACGGTCGACGACGTCGCCGGAGCCGTCGCCTGGATCGGCGCCCTCACGCGATGACGACCCGGCCGGCCCGTCAGCAGGCCGGCGCCGGTGCGTCCTCGGACAGGGGCTTGCCCTCCGGTTCGGTGTAGAACGCGAGCAGGACCAGCGGTTCCGTTCCCAGATTGGAGCCCTCGTGGACGTGATCGCTGCCGTGGTCCTCGGTGATCGCCTGACCGGCCGTCGTCACCGCGGTCGTGCAGTCCTGCAGCGTCCGGCTCAGCACACCCGATTCGACGAACGCGTACACCGGGCCGTCGTGGTAGTGCCACCCCGTCGTGCCGCCGGGGGCGATCTCGATGCGCCGCAGCGTCAGATCCGTGCCCGCCGAACTTCCCGCGACCGCCGGAACCGTGGTCTCGAACAGAACCTGTGCCGTCACCCCCGAAGACGGCGTGGCCTGGGCGGGGGAGGCGGACAGCACCGCGGCGACTGCGCAGGACAAGACGACCACACTCGATCTGAGGAGCATCGTGACGACCTCTCGGCGCGCTGGCCCTGCACACTGCGCGCAGGCGTCCAGGGGGAGTGCATTACGGCGTGTCCAGGGTAGGGCCACGAACCGTGCGTCCGAGGGGATATCCGCGAAATTCGATCGCCGTGCAGACTATGTCTGAGATACTCCGGAGCGGAACGGCGGGATGGGTATGACGATAGAGCAGTTGCTGACCACGCATTTTCCGGATGATCCCGTGATGGATGCGGCGTTTGCGTCGGCGCTGCTGCGTCGAACCGGGCGAGATCCGAATGCGTCTGCGCTGGTGCGGATCTACAGTCCCGCACCAACGTTGTCGTTCGGGCGGTTGGACGCTGTTCGACCGAAGTTTCCGGCCGCGGCCGTGGCGGCGCGGCAACATGGGTTCACCCCCGTCGTCCGGGGCGCCGGTGGTCGGGCGGCGGCGTACCACGAGCAGACCCTCGTCGTGGAGATCGTCTCCCCGGACACGGAGGGCATCGTCGGGGCTCGGCCCCGCTTCCAGCGCATCACCCCGAGGATCGTCGCCGTGCTGAGGACGCTCGGCGTCGATGCTCGCATCGGACCGGTGCCCGGCGAGTACTGTCCCGGTGATTGGACGGTGAACGGCGCGGGCCGCGTCAAGTTGGCGGGGACCGCGCAGCGAATAGTAGCCGGCGCATGGCTATTCGGCTTCGAACTCGTGGTATCCGATTCGAATCCCGTGCGGGCGGTGCTCGCCGATGTCAACGCCGCCCTCGAGTTGGAGTTCGACCCCGCCACGGCGGCGTCCCTCACGGACCTGAACCCGGCCGTCACCCTCGACCAGGTCCGGACCGCGATCCTTGCCGAGATCGGCGCGGTCCACGAACTGACCCCAGATCCCGACCTCCTCGAGGAAGCCGCGAACCTGCGCGACGCCCACGTGGCATGAGGGGCCCGGCCCTGGGGATCCCGCTCCATCATCGAAATGGCCTACAGTGACGAATGATTCGACGATGCCGTTCCGGCGCCGGGCGGGGGAGAGTTGCGGATCGCGGCGTCCCGCAACACCCGCAGCAGCGGCGTCACCCGGTTGCGGCGGTACACGAACCGCACGACCGCGGGTGGCGCACCGACCAGCGGGATGAACCGGACGTTGCGGTGGTTCACTCGCCTTTGGGCGACTTCGGGAACCGTGCCCACACCGCGGTCCGCGGCGATCAGTTCGAGCCACTCGTCGAAGTTCGAGCACGTCACCACCGGGCCGTCGTGGTTCGGCCACAGATCTTCGGACGTGGTGCCGCTGAGGGTGTTGATGACCAGAGGCAGCGTTCCGAACTCGGCCCAGTCGATGGACTCGCGGCTCGCGAGAGGTGAGGCG
This sequence comes from Rhodococcus sp. NCIMB 12038, assembly GCF_002165735.1. NCBI lineage: Bacteria > Bacillati > Actinomycetota > Actinomycetes > Mycobacteriales > Nocardiaceae > Rhodococcus > Rhodococcus sp. NCIMB 12038. The sequence continues at coordinate 279,018 of NZ_NHML01000006.1, read as the reverse complement.
GCGGAGACCGCCGCGATCCGCTGCTCCTCGAACAGCGGATGCTGCACGAACTCGTCGCCCGGGACGTCCCGGCGGACGACCGCGGCGTCCACCGTCGCGTTGTTCAGCGCGGCGATGGGGTCGTCGCAGCGCCGCGGAACCACGGTGGCGCGGGAGGTCTTCTCGGCGTCGTCGATCACCTGCTGTGCCCACGGATCGGGGAGGAGCCAACTGAAGCCGAGGGCGAGGGATCGGGTGGTGTACAGCGCCATCGCGGAATCGAGATCGCCGAGAATGACGCGCACCTTCTCGACGAACCCGGCACCGTCCTCGGTGAGGGCGAGCGCACGCGAGGTCCGGTCGAACAACCGCACGCCGAGCGAGGCCTCGAGTTGCTGCACCGTTCGGGTCAGCGCCGGCTGGGTGATGTGGAGCGCGGTCGCCGCGGCGGTGAACGAGCCCGCCTCGGCGACCGCCACGACCGCCCGCAGATGCCGCAGTTCGATGGTCATAACTGCCAAGCATAGATCCAGCCGAAACGGCATTTCCGCTTGCCGATTCGGCGGTGCACGATGGTGGACGGAAGCGTGAGCCGCGTTCGTCACGCACCCATCGACCGAAAGGAACCTGGTGTTCGATTTCGAGGAAGACCTCCGAATTCCCATCGTCGGGGCGCCCATGGCGGGAGGGCCGAGCACCCCCGAACTCGTTGCCGCGGTTTCGTCCACCGGCGGCCTCGGTTTCCTGGCGGCCGGGTACAAGAGCGTCGACGTGGTTCGCCGTGAGGTCGACGCGGTTCGCGCTCTGACGGACGCACCGTTCGGACTCAATCTCTTCGTCCCGGGCCGCCCGCTTGCCGACCGCGCGGCCGTGGAGGCCTATCGGGAGCGGTTGCAGCCGCTCGCCGAACGTCGGCAGGTGGTGCTGCCCGAGGTCGTCGACCACGACGACGACGCGTTCGACGCCAAGGTCGACCTCGCAGTCGAGCTTGCCGTTCCCGTGGTGTCGTTCACGTTCGGGCTTCCGCCGCGAGGCGTCGTCGAGCGGTTGCACGCTGTCGGCACTGCCGTCGTGGCGACGGTGTCGGATGTCGACGAGGCACAGTCGGCCGCCGAGCGGGGCGTCGATGTGATCTGTCTGCAGGGAGTCGACGCAGGTGGGCATCGGGCGACGCTCGACCCGGACGCGGAGCCGGACCCACGTTCGACCCGGGAACTGGTCGAGGCGGCCCGCGTCGCGGTCGACCTTCCCCTCGTCGCGGCGGGAGGGATCGCGACGGGTGCAGACGTCGCTGCGGCTCTCGCGGCCGGCGCCACCGCAGTCCAGATCGGTACCGCTCTCCTGCTCGCCGGCGAGGCGGGCACCAAGCCCGCGTACCGCGCCGCGTTGCACGACGACCGGTTCACCGACGCCGTCGTCACCCGCGCGTTCTCGGGCCGTCCCGCCCGCGGCCTGGTCAACGACTTCATCACCGACTTCGACGCCTACGCGGTGACGGCATATCCGCAGGTACACCTGTTGACGAGCGGGCTGCGGGCCGCGGCGGGGGCCGCGGACGACCCGCAAGGCCTCGCCCTGTGGGCCGGCGTCGGGTATCGCAAGGCCCGGTCGGCCCCCGCCGAAGAGATCATCCGGGACCTGTGGAGAGAAGCGCGGGACGGCTGATGGACATCGGCGAACGTCTGCTGCCGTACGCCGAACACCTCGCGCCGGCCGACGCGCGCGCGGCGTTGCTGAGATCCGTCGCTTGCTAGGTTCGGCGGCGAACGTCTTTGGAAGAGAAGGCATGAACGCACTAGGTAGCACCGACGAGCGAATCACGTTCCGAACCCCGACCTCGCCGTGGATCACGGTCGGCCAGGTTGGGGCTGCACTGGCGGCCGGCATGGGTATCGGACGGTTCGTCTACACCCCTGTTCTCCCGCTGATGGAGGCTCAGGCCGGATTGACCCCGTCAGCGGGCGCCGCTCTGGCGACGGCCAACTATTTCGGCTATCTCATCGGGGCGCTCGCCGGAATCGCCCTACCCGGGCTGATGCGCTCGGCGGCAACCCTGCGTGTCTCACTGCTCGTCCTGACCTTCACGCTGGCGTTGATGCCGGTCGCATCGAACGAAACCGACTGGGGTGTATTGCGATTCATTGCAGGTGTCACCAGTGCGCTGGTGTTCGTTTTCGCTGTCGGCGCCATGCACTCCCACCTGAGTGGTCAGGCAGCGCACCTGTCGGGGTGGGCGTTCGGCGGAATCGGAGCGGGTATCGCCCTGTCGGGCCTCGTCGTCCTCATCCTGCGGTCGATGAGCACGTGGGAGTCCGTGTGGTGGGCGGCCGCGCTGCTGACCGCGATCTGCACCCTCGCGGCGTGGACTCTCACACCGCAGCACCCGGCATCCGCGTCGGCCGACGAGCGTCGAAGGCCACCCGAGCAGGGGGCCCGCCGGTTCGGCGCCCTCTTCGCCAGTTATTCCCTCGAGGGCGTCGGATACATCATCGCCGGCACCTTCCTCGTCGCGGCGATCGACCGTACCGCGGGTGGCATTGCCGGCAGTGGCGCCTGGGTGCTCGTCGGCTTGGCGGCGCTGCCGTCCGGTCCGCTGTGGGCGTCGCTCGGCCGACGGTGGTCCCGGCCGGTCCTGCTGGTGATCGCCCTCACCGTTCAGGCTGCCGGTATCGCGCTGCCCGCGGTGGCAGGCGGCATCGGGCCCGCCCTGGTCTCCGCCTTCCTGTTCGGGGGAACCTTCCTCGGCATCAGCCAGATGTCGCTCGCGATCGGCGCTCACCTCCAGTTCCCGCGTGCGGTCGCGATTTTGACGAGCGGATACAGTCTCGGTCAGATCGCGGGCCCACTCGTCGTGACACCACTGCTGTCCGACGGCTACCACGTCGCCTTGCTCGTCGCCGCGGGTATCGTCCTCGCCGCAGCACTTGCCGCCGCCGGACTGAGCGTCCGGTCGCGGGGCACACCACGGTCGGGTAGGGGGAAGGCGGCCCATTCCTGAAGGCGATTGGGCCCCGGACGGCCGCGAGGATGTGGCATTCTCACGAGGTGCGACGGTGGCGGGGTGAGAGTGGTGTGGCCGGTTCGCCGGCTGCGACCATGTCAGGGGTAACCCCTGGCTCGACAGTGTTCATCGGAGACACCGTCCGACGCGCGACCGCATGCTCCGCGTGCTCCGGCGCGCCGCAGACGACAGGTATCGGTCGCCTCGCACCGTCGCACGCATGACTGCCCGCCCGGCCCTGCCGCCCGAGATCGCTCGTCGCCTCGCGGCGGTGGCGATCGACGGAGCCTGGACCGGGGCCGGCCTCGTCCTCCGCTTCGAGGAAACCGGAGTGCCGGACGCCGACCGGATCGCGATACGGCTCCACGACCTCATGCCCACGCCGCCGATCGACGGCGTCGACAGCGTCTTTCGGCTGCTGTCGGAACTTCCGCTGATCGAGCGGGCAGAGCCGATCGTCGACGAGGTATCCGGCAACAACTGGAAGTTCGACGTCCCGCAGTGGTCGCGCACTGCCGCGGTCGCCGAGGCGGTCGGCCTCACCCCCGCCGAACTCGACTGGTTCGCCGATCCCGGCGGGTGGCTGCGCACGAAGCCGCCGCCGCTGCAGCACTACCGCTATCGGATCCGGTCGGACAACCGCCTGCTCGAAGCGCCCAAGGAACGTCTCCGGGAGGTGCAGCGCCGGATCCTGCGGTCCGTCCTCGACCGCGTTCCGCCTCATGCGGCGGCGCACGGATTCGTCCGAGGTCGCAGTGTCCACACCTTCTCCGCTCCGCATGCCGGGCACGAAGTCGTGCTGCGCATCGACCTTCGCGCGTTCTTTCCCTCGGTCTCGCGGACGCGGGTGCGGGCGGTCTTCGGCGCACTCGGCTATCCGACCCGGGTGTCCCGGGTGCTCGCCGGGCTCTGCACGACGTCGACCCCACCCGGTGTCCTCGCGCAGCTTCCGTTCGACGCGGCGAGCCGGCTCCGGGGTGCGCACCTGCCGCAGGGGGCGCCGACGTCACCGGCGCTCGCCAATCTCGTTGCACACCGGCTCGATCGCAGGTTGACCGGACTCGCGCGAACCCACCGCGTCGCGTACACCCGATATGCCGACGACCTCGCGTTCTCCGGCTCGGATCTCGCGGTGGATCGACTGATCCACGCCGTCGGCAGGATCGTGGCGGACGAAGGCTTTTCCGTCCACCCCGGCAAGACCCGGGTGATGCGAGCACACCGACGCCAGCACCTGGCAGGGCTGGTGGTCAACACTCGTCCGCAGGCGGCGCGTGCCGAGTACGACGACGTGAAGGCACTGCTGTTCAATTGCGTTCGGCACGGGCCGGATTCGCAGAATCGTGACGGCAGACCGCACTTTCGCGAGTACGTCTACGGACGCATCGCCTGGGTCGGGGAGTCGAACGAGAGCAGGAAACGCTCGCTGCACGCACTGGCCGCCCGGGTCGGCTGGGAAGGTTAAGGCCGCCGGACCGCGGTCAGCCGCGGCCGACGAACGGCATACGGGAGGCCATGATCGTCAACGTCGGCACGGTGACGTCGAGGGGGAGTTCGACCAGCCGGGTGACCGCGTCCGCGACGTACCGCGGATCGAAGGTGGGTTCGGCTCGCATGGATCCGTCCGCTTGGCGCGCGGAGTGGCCGATGCCGGCGGTCATGGCGGTGTCGGCGTTTCCGATGTCGATCTGGGTGCAGCAGATGTCGTGGTCGCGCCCGTCGAGTGCGATCGACTTGGTCAACCCCGATACTGCGTGTTTGGTTGCGGTGTAGGCGACGCTGGCGGGTCGAGGTGTGTGCGCGGACAGGGAGCCGTTGTTGATGATGCGTCCGCCGCGGGGTGTCTGCGCCTTCATCATTCGGACGGCTTCTCTCGAACAAAGGAAGACCCCGGTGAGGTTTGTGGCGACGGTCCGGTCCCAGTCCTCCGGTTCGATCTCGTCGACCGCGCCGGAGGGGCCGAATGTGCCGGCGTTGTTGACGAGTACGTCGAGGCGGCCGAACCGTTCGGCGACGGTGGCGAAGAGGCTGTGCACCGACTGCGGTGAAGAGACGTCGGCAGGCACCACGAGTGCGTGGTCGTGCCCGTGCGCTGTCCGATCGAGGGACTCTCGTGTCCGTCCGGTCAGCACCACGTGGTGTCCGGCATCGAGTAGTCCGGTCGCGATGGACCGCCCGATTCCCGAGCCGGCACCCGTCACGACGATGACCCGTTCCGTCACGTTCACTCCTCAATTCGATCGGTAACGCAAGGTTCACGAACAACTGATGGTAACCATCGAACCGTCGCCGATCGCCGGTGTTCGACATCGGCAGGTTCGTGGTGCCCGCAGGAATCACGGTGCGCCGAACCCTGGAGTGGGGGAGCGGAGTCGGGTTTCCTGTCCCGGTGACCATCGCAGACATCGCACCTCGTACCGCATTGCAGCAGCGCTACTGGGACCCCGCCCTCACTGAACCCGCGCAGTGGAATCCGGTTCTGGAAGCCCTGCATTCGCACCGGTCGGTTCGCCGCTACCTGCCCGATCCGCTGACCGACGAGACCCTCGACGTCCTCGTCTCGGCGGCGCAGTCGGCCGCCACGTCGTCGAACCTCCAGGCGTGGAGTGTCGTCGCCGTCCGCGACCCAGACCGGAAGGCTCGCCTCGCCGCGCTCGCCGGCGACCAGGCCCACATCGTCGAGGCCCCGGTCCTGCTGGTCTGGCTCGCCGACTTCGCCCGCGTCCGCCAACTCGCCGGCGATCGCGGCGCGCCGATCGAGGGCGCCGACTACCTCGAGAGCAGTTACCTCGGGTTCATCGACGCCGCCCTGGCGGCGCAGAATGCCGTGACCGCGGCGGAGTCCCTCGGATTGGGAACGGTGTTCATCGGCGCGATCCGTAACAAGCCCGAGGAGGCCGCCGCGGAACTCGGGCTGCCGCCCCACGTGTTCGCGGTGTTCGGGCTGGTCGTCGGGCAACCCCATCCGGACGCCGACGCCCAGATCAAGCCGCGTCTGCCCCGACAGGCCGTGCTGCACCACGAGACGTACGACCTGCCTGCCCAGCGCGACCACGTCGACGCCTATGAGGGGCGCATCGCCGCCTTCTACGGCACCCAGCAGCTCGAGCATTCGTGGACTGCACGGGTTCTGGACCGACTCGCCTCGGCAGCACGGTTGAACGGGCGCGATCGGCTCAAGGAATCGCTGATCCGACTCGGGTTCCCCCTGCGCTAGGGGCTGTCGACGCTATGAACTGGCGCCTTCGGAAATTCGATCCGCTGTGTCCGACGGGGCCGGCAGGGCCTGGATCGCGAGGCGGAGTGCAGCGCCCGGTTCGGTGCCTGCCGGCCACCATCCGGCCGTCGACCCGTCCGGGCGGGCCAGGAGTGCCCCGCCGTGGGGGATGCCCATTCCGCGGGCGGTGATGGCGTCGACATCGTGGACGACGAGCGACGGATCCGAAAGCGAGGGCGCGGCGCGCTGCCACGACGCGCTCGGGTGCGTCGTGCACAGCGTCAGCCCGCGTCCGAGCAGGTCGAGGGTGGACACCGTAGGGGGCGTGGGACGGCAGCCAGACGTGCGGGATTCGGCCCCCGAGGTCCGCAGGCAATTCCTGCGCGGCGAGCCGGGTTCCGCCGTGCGGATCGGCCGAGCGGGCCACGTTGTGCGCGGCCACCGGTCGGCGTTCGGTTTCGTAGGTGTCCAGCAGCTGCGGTCAGGAACACGGCGCCTTCCCGCCAGCGGTCCGCGAGCTGCGCGGCGAACGTGAAGGTCCCGATGCGTTCGATCCGCGGCTCCAGGTCGGTCAGTCCGCTGCCGAGCCGGATGAGGCGGGTGGCCTGCTCTTTCGTCGGACTCGCCACGGACTGTCGGGCGAGGTCGTGCTCCACGCCGTACACCCACCGGTCACCGCGGCCGGCCGGGACGAAGACCCCCGCGGCTTCGGGGTGGGTGACGGCGTAGACGCAGTAGCGGCGGTCGCCGAGCAGTTCCCACAGCGGGGCGCGGAACTCGGTTCCGACGGCCTGGGACAGACGGCCCGGCCCGCGCATGGCGATCCCGAGGGCATCGCGCACCGTGCTGCGCGCGCCGGCCGCCGCGACGAGGAAGCGGGCATGGAAGGAGCGATCGGCTTTCGACGTCGCGCAGTGTCACCTCGACACCGTCGGACCGGTGGTCGAGGCCGGCCACCTCGGGGCGAATCCTCCCCGTCGACGAGGTCGCTCGCATCCTGATCGCCACCGCCGAACGGAGCCTGTGCCGGTGAGCGGTGCGTCACGCCGGGTCGGTGGCCCTGCGGGGGTGGCGGCGCTGGTGGAACCGGGCGCGCTGCAGATCCAGGAGCGTCGCGCTCTCGGCATCTGCTTGCTGCTGTCGACGGGCAATTCCGACCCGAACGGCGGTCGTACGTCGGTGAAGTTCCGCTGCTCGGTCGTCTGCGTTCTCGTCGTCGAGAAAATGGGCGGCCGCACGATCGCACCGAATCAGCAATTGTTCGTAGACGAGGCGCGCCGGCGCTCGCTCGTCGAGTTGGGTGATCGCGACGTCCTCCACGAATTGCAATGGGATACGCAGTAATTGGTAATTCATTCGCAAAAGTGTCATCGGCATGCCGCGCAATGTTGTCACGATCGGGGATGCTAGCCCTCGTGGCCGACGTGTGTGCGGCGTTTCGCGTTCATCGGGCGGTCAGCCGGGAGATTCGTCGACGCCGAGGAGGAGCCCGGCACAGGGGAAGACTCGTCGTGGTCCTTGTTCACACCGATGCCGTACTGATCCAACTGCAGCTCGGGGCCGGTGACCTCGAGGTGTGGATCCTGCACCGCCATCCCCGCCAGGATGACGTCATCGGTGCTCGCGGCGTCGGCTTGGCGCTGTTGGAGAACGATGAGGCAATCGTCGAGGTCCCGGACGGCGACGATCGTCGCAGTCGGCACCAGCCGCTGCACGGCATCGAGCGAGGAGGTATCGACGAGAGGACAGACCCGCTGGTTCTCCGGGTCCGCGAGAGTCCCTGTTGCGGAGCCGGTGCGCACCAGCAGTCGTTGGACGGCCCGGAAGTACACGGTGGAGAACGCGATTCGTTCCGCACGTGCGCAGGTGATGGTGAAGGTGCGGGCCACGATGTCGACGACGTTGTTCTCCAGTGCGTCGAGTCGGGCGGCCGAGGTGAGGAGGCGAAATTCGATCAGGGACGGATCCCCGAGCAGGTCCTGTGCGATTTCCCGCGCGATGTCGACGTCGAAACCGGACAAGGTTCCGGTCACCGGGTCGCAAAAGCTCATCAGGTTGGTGCTCTGGTCGACGCCGACGATCAACCGGCCCCGCGCGCGAATCGCGGCGACCGCACCGTCGGCGGGTGCCGCGGCCGGTGTCGGGTCTGAGGCCGCCAAGGGCGCCGCACTCTGCCGGTGATTGCGGTTCGGGTGAGGCGGTAGCACCGGTGGCGGCGAAGCGTTTCGTCGGCGCAGGCTTGCTGCGCGAGGATGCCGGCGCTCGCGATCGCACCTAGCGGTTCGGTGCCCTCCACCCGTGCACCGCGCTGGCAGTCGAGGACGCTGGACCGGCTGTGCCTACCCACTGGGCGATCACTGACACCAGCACGGTGGCGGTGAGCAGGGCCGGGTTCAGTCGACGGTGCGTCCTGCGCACCAGATACAGCTGCGCGAGCACGAGCAAGGCCAGGGCCGCGACCGTGGTCGCCAGTGCGGCAGCGGGGAGCCGTTCGGTTCGAGTCTGGGTGTCGGCGACGGCACGGATCTGATCCGAGTAGAGGGTGTGCGCCACCGGCAGCACGGTGTCCTGCATCAGCGCGGAGGCATCGCCCAGGCCACCCCGATCGGGTTTCCGGCGTTGTCGTTGGCGCGGGCGGTCGAGATCAGTCCGGCGTAGACACCGAAGTGTCGGGAAATGTCCGTCAACTGCTGCACGCATTCCGGTTCTGCGGGTCGACCCCGGTGCCTGCGGTGATCAAGGCTGCCGAGGCGTCCGCGAGCGCCTGATTGTAGGTCTCCAACAGCGTGGTCGGATCGACGTCGGTGGAGATGAACAAGGTGGTGGCGGCCGCATCGGCGATGGCCGTGAGCTGTAGAGAGACTGCGCCGCCACCGCCACCGCCAGCGGTTCGGTATGGCCGCGCAGCGTCTGGATTGTTGTTGGCGGGCCCCGACCGATATGGACGGCACCACCCCCGCGACCAGCGTGGCCGCAATCAATATAGCGCCGAACAGGATGAGCCGGCCCGGGGTGGACACCAGCAGTTCGCGCCACGGTGGGCGAGGTGGGGCGTCCTCGGCGACCAGCGACTCGTCGAGGACGTGCCCGTCTTCGGTGGTGTCGGTCGCGCATTGGAACACGATGCTCCTCCATGCCCTGGAAGTCAGATCCGCGGGCGCCGGATCCAGCGGCGGGCTTTGAGCGCGAGGTGCAGTTCGAGGCGGGTGGCGCCGTTGAGGGGGTCGACGCCGAGGGTGTCTCGGATTTGTTGATCCGGTAGTACAGGCTGGTGCGGAGCAAGGTGTCGGCGACGGCTTTGACGTTGTCGCCCTGGTCGTAGAACACCTCGAGGGTGTTCACGAGGTCACCGTTGGGGTCTGCGTCGACGAGGGGGTCGAGTAGGTCGGAGACGGTTCCCCGTCGGTGCGTAGCAGGGTGGCGATCAGCCGGTACGGCCCGATCTTCTGGCGAGGACCTGCACTGGAGGTGGATACGTGGGATACCTGTGCATGCGTTGGAGACCGCACTCCGGCCGTGCGATAACAAGGTTCAGAGCCTGGCTACGCAGTTAGATCGATGATGAGTTTGCCCGGTTGGCCGTTGGAGAACGAGTCCACGAAGGCGGCCGGCAACTGCTCGAATCCGGGCAATACGGATTGCACGACCTCCAACTGTCCGGAACTGATGAGTTCGCCGAGCGTGGCTTCAACCTCTGCTGCGCGGTCCACGTAGTCGAGCACGACGAATCCTTGTGTAAGGATACGCTTGGTGAGAAGCAGCCCGAAGTTGATTGGGCCGGAGGGTCGTTCGGTCAAGTTGTAGCCGTCGATCAGGCCGCACAATGCGATGTGTGCATGGTTGTTCAGCCGGGCGATCGATGCCTCGAACATCGGGCCCCCCGAGTTTTCGAAGATGCGGTCGATGCCGTCCGGTGTTGCCGCCTCGAACTGGTCCTTCCAATCAGGGGCCTTGCGGTCGACGACGGCGTCGGCTCCCAGTCGGGCCACCATCGAGCACTTCTCGGCCCCTCCTGCGATGCCGACAACGCGTGCGCCCGCCCGCTTTGCGAGCTGGACCGCCACGCTTCCCACTGCGCCAGAGGCGCCGGAGATCAAGACGGTGTGTTTTGGTTTCGGGCGCAGGATGTCGCACACTCCGGCCCACGCGGTCAGGCCCGTCATCCCGAGTATGCCGAGGTAGTGCTCTAAGGGAACGTCCTCGTGTGATGCGATTCGGTCCCAGTCGGTACCGGGCGAGCTGACGATCTGGCGCCGTTGCCAGCCGACAAAGCCGCGAACGATGTCGCCCGCGGTGAAGTTGCTGTTGCGTGAGGCGGTCACGCGTGCCAGACCGAAAGCGCGGACTGGCTCTCCGAGTGCTACGGGCGGAAGGTAACTCGGTCGGTCGTCGAGCCAGCCCCTGATGGCCGGATCGATCGAGATGAAGAGGGTCTCGAGTGCGACGTCGCCAGCCTCGAGTTCGGGCAGGGCGACGTCCTGCACGCGGAAGTCCTCCACGCTCACGTGCCCGCGGGGGCGCTGCGCCAGGACGATCTGTTGTGATGAGTTCACGGTGTTACTCCTTCGTCATCAACGACGGTAGAAGTCATGGCAAGGCAAAACTTGGGCTTCTGCGCACGGGATTCGAAGAGCGCGCACAGCGCGCATCCCGATGCCCGATGCGATGCGCCTGATGAAAGCAGGTGCGCGCAAACAGCCAAGACGTGATGTCCGTCACTTCATAGGGTCGGTGAGAAGCGGGTTTCGTGCCGAGGAGCCCTCCTAAAAGATCCGGAGTCAACGCAATGAATGACATGCGCGCCGACCGACCTCTCGAGATTGCGGTCACGATCGATGACTTCGTCCTGTGGGACGGCGTTCCCATGCCGGACGATACGACTCCCACTGATATCACGCGGTCCGTCGCGAAGACGTTGAACGACTACGGACTCGAGGGGACCTACGGCTTCTCTCATACATACCGGTTAGAGAACGAGCCAGAACAAATGGAGGCCTTCGAGGCGTGGGTCGAAGCGGGCCATCACCTGGGTAACCACACTCACCAGCATGCCCCGCTGCGTTGGATGCCCGACGCGGCATTCCGATGCGATTTCGAGACGGCCGAGAAGTATATCGGTCATCTGATCGACGCCGCACCGTCGAAGTACTTCCGGTACCCGATGGACATGTCGTCAGGATCTGAACGACGTCGAGGGGAAGTCGAGAATTACATCGCTGATCTCGGCTACCGCACCGCCCCGATCACCAGTTGGTTCAGTGATTTCGCGTTCATAATGCCGTACTTCCGCGCGATGACCCTGGGCGACAAGGACGTGCAGAAGCAGGTACGCGACCTGCACGTGTCGACCGCGGTTGACATGCTCTACAAACACGCGGACACCGCGCACACCCTGTTCGGTGCCGACGCGCCCCTCATCTGGCTCGTTCACGGCACCACGATCTCTCGTGACACCCTCGCTCCGATCCTCGAGGCATTCCTCGAGCGTGGCGTGGAGTTTGTAACCCTCGATGAGGCGATGAAGCATCCGGTGAACTTCGGAAAGCCGCCGTGTAGTGAGAGCTTCACCAACCAGCTACAGAGATTCGCGATTGCTGCGGGCGTGCCGAAACCCGAACTCGACTTCGAGCGGCTAGCCGAGATCTTGAACCTCGCGCCCATTCCCGGACTCGACACGATGGCGACTTACGAAGATCGCATGTTCAAGCCGTTGGCGAGGCGGGTGGGAGCCGACTACGACTGGGATTGGTCCTGAGCCGGCAATCCGCATTCACAGCATCAAACCATCATCATCGGAAAGCAGGATCATGCTCAACCTGGCCACCATGCTCGCCGACACTGCTCGACGCACTCCCGACAGAACCGCTGTCATCGAAGGTGACCGAACCCTGACCTTCGGTGAAATCGATGCGGCCGCGAACAGTGTCGCCCATTTTCTTCTCTCGCTGGGGTTGCGCCCCGGCGACCGCGTCGCCCTGACGATCGCGAATGTTGTCGAGTTTCCGATCGTCTACTTCGGCATCCTCAAGGCCGGTGGAGCCGTGGTGCCGCTCAACACGATGCTCAAGCGGGAGGAGGTTGCCTACCACCTCCGTGACTCGGGCGCGACGGCATACTTCTGCACCGTGCCGGGACTCGGCGACGAGGCGTGGCGCGGATTCCAGGACGTCGAATCCTGCGAGCATCTGGTCACCCTTGGCTCCGCATTACTCGATGCGCCAGGTGTAGGAACGACCTTGGCTGACGCAGTGGCCGAACACCCCGCCGAAGACGTCCTGCAGGTGACCGAGGCAACGGACACAGCGGTGGTCCTCTACACGAGCGGGACGACCGGCAGACCGAAAGGGGCGGAGCTCACCCACGCCAACATGGTCCTCAACGCCATCGGGCACAACCAACTGCTCGACGCCCGAGCCGACGACATACATCTGGTCACACTTCCGCTCTTCCACTCGTTCGCACAGACCGTGCAGCTGAACGCCGGTTTCGCCATGGGTGCCACCCTGGTCCTGCTGCCACGATTCGACGCAGCCGAGGCTCTGGCGTTGATGACGCAGCACCGGGTGACGGTCTTCGCCGGTGTCCCGACGATGTACTGGGGCCTGCTCAACAAGTCCGCTGACGGAACAAATGTTGGCCTCGACGGTCTCCTGCGAATCGCGCTTTCCGGCGCAGCTGCCATGCCCGTCGATGTGCTGGAGCGGTTCAGGGATGTCTTCGGTGTCGGAATCCGGGAAGGCTACGGACTCACCGAAACCAGTCCGACCGTCACGTTCAACCGGCTCGACCAACCGAACCGGTCGGGATCGATCGGCACGCCGATCTGGGGAGTAGAGGTGAAGCTGATCGACGATCATTGGAACGAGGTCCCCGCCGGTGAGCCAGGAGAACTCGCCGTACGTGGATACAACGTGATGAAGGGATACCTGGGGCGGCCCGAAGCGACAGAGGACGTGATCCGCGACGGCTGGTTCCGTACGGGCGATATCGCAACGAGGGACGAGGACGGCTACTACTTCATCATCGATCGCGCCAAGGACTTGATTGTGCGGGGAGGCTTCAACGTCTATCCGCGGGAGCTCGAGGAGGTGATCATCGGCCATCCCGAAGTCAGCCTCGTGGCCGTCGTCGGAATCCCCGACGAGCGAATCGGTGAGGAAGTAAAAGCCTTCGTCATCCGAGAGCCCGGCTCGGTGTTGAACGAGGAAGACCTGATCGGCTGGTCACGGGAACGATTGGCGGCTTACAAGTACCCGCGCCTGGTGGAGTTCAGGGACAGCTTGCCGATGAACGCGACAGGAAAGCTCGTCAAGCGGGCTCTGCGATGATCGAGCCGTTGGCGTGGGCGCCGGCGCGCGCTAGCGTCGACTGTGGCACGAGTCGCAGTTTCGGCATACCGGTGTGAGAAGGTGTCGCGAGCTTGTATTCCGTCGATACGTTACGCAGCAACGAGCACGACCAGCGCGAGCGCGGTGACTGGTGGCGCGATCAGGTCTCGTCGATCCACTGTCCGATGGCGTTCTCGCTTGCGGATAACTACCAGGGAACCCTTCACCATCAACACTCGGATACGTACCAGCTAGTTCGCTGGTGGGGCGAAGCGGAGGTCCTCTCCCGCTCCGCAGCGGACATCCGTCGACATCCACATGGCGCCTACGAACTGCTCCTACCGGTCCGGGGCGAAGTGATCCTCGAGCAGGATCGTCGTGAAGCCACGATCACACCGGCGGTCATGGCTCTCACATCGCTGGACACCGCGACTGTTCTGCGCCATGGTGATGGCTTCTCTTCTGTTGCATTCGTGATGCCACGTGACCGGATCGAGGCGCGGGTGCCGACATTGCCGCACGCTGGCACCGTCCTCGATGCGACATCTGGACTGGGACGCATCGTTGTCGACGTGGTCAGTAGTCTGCGCAGGGAGCGGCACGAGCTCACTGGGAGTCAATTCGACGCGATAGCCGACCGAATCGTCGATCTCGTGGCGCTCGCCTACAACGCAGACACGGCCGCCCCCTCCGTCGATGTTCAGGAAGGGTTGGTCACCGCCATCCGGCGCTTTGTTCGAGAGAATGCGCACGACCCGAACCTCACAGGAGCCGTGGTAGCGGCGCGCCTCGGCTGGTCGCTCCGGCACGTTCAGGCCCAGTTGCAGCGGATTGGGACAACACCGTCGGATCTCATCCGAGAGGAGCGGCTGGCGTTGGCGCGGTTGCGTCTGCAGGACCGTGGCTGGAGCCACCAGAGCGTGACTCAGGTGGCATACTCCTCAGGATTCGGCGACCTCAGCACCTTCAGTAATGCGTACCGTCGGGCCTTCGGTGAGCGCCCATCCGACACACGGTCCGCGGCCTCCGACAATGGCTGAACCAGACCCGCGGTTCGGCTCAGGTTTGACGACCGGGTCTGCTCATGTCTATTGCGCGCGATGCAAGCGAAGTGCGCTGCTCCCCAAGAGATAACGCCGATGCGGTCCTAGCGTAGACAGTATGAATAGTGCAACCACCTCCGAAGTGCGAAGGGCGCCCGACTCCCTCTTCGCTGTCGCCGGGAGGACCGCCGTCGTGACCGGCGGTTCACGAGGGATCGGCGCCATGATCGCCCGCGGCCTGGTACTGGGCGGTGCCCACGTCGTCATCACCAGCCGAAAAGAAGAACAGTGCCGCGCGACGGCGGAAGCTATCAATGCCGAGGCCGACGCTGAGGGAACGGCAGGACGCTGCACCCCCGTCGCCAGTGACCTGTCGTCGGCCGAAGGGGTGACCGGTCTGGTCGACTGGCTCGGCGAGCACCTGACAAGCATCGACATCCTGGTGAACAATGCCGGGGCCACCTGGGGTGCGCCACTTGAAGAGTTTCCCCTCATCGGTCGGACGAAGGTACTCAACACCAACCTTGTCGCTCCGTTCTACCTCATTACGGGAACGCTTCCGCTTCTGCGCAACGCGGCACGTCCCGACCGGCCCGCTCGTGTCATCAACATCGGCAGCGTGGATGCCTTGGCTACACCGAGCTGGGAGAACTACTCCTGCAGTGCGAGCAAAGCCGGGCTGCACATGGTCACCCGCCATTTAGCCAAGAAACTGGCCCCCGACGGCATCACCGTCAACGCGATCGCCCCCGGCCCGATCTTGACGGAGATGCTCGGACACGTAGCTGCGGATCCAGAGGTTGAGGCGGAACTCCTCGAGCGCGTTCCGCTGGGCCGCTACGGACAAACCGAGGACCTGATCGGCACGGTCCGGTTCCTGGCCTCCCGTGCCGGCTCTTATCTGACCGGCATCATCATTCCGCTCGACGGCGGGATCTCCGGCTGCGCCGGCTGAACGTTCGCCTCCACCCTCTTCCACGCCCAACAAGCCCCGATTCGAGGAACCCCGCGAACTCGGCGTCGAACGAGCAGCGATTGCAGACACACGACACGCAATTTGGACTCGAAACAACATGCATAGCCAGGGGAT
This sequence comes from Rhodococcus sp. NCIMB 12038, assembly GCF_002165735.1. Taxonomy (NCBI): domain Bacteria; kingdom Bacillati; phylum Actinomycetota; class Actinomycetes; order Mycobacteriales; family Nocardiaceae; genus Rhodococcus; species Rhodococcus sp. NCIMB 12038. The sequence goes on along the minus strand of NZ_NHML01000006.1, from coordinate 263,360 downwards.
CAGGGCATGACCCTCATCCTCGAACGGCTCTCCTGAGCCGAAGTCACATCGATCCAATCCCTGAGAGGAACCCCACCTCGTGAGCACATCACCTCATCCCGAACACCGCCGTACCGCAATCGTCACCGGCGCCGCACGGGGAATCGGAGCCGCCGTCGCACAGCGGCTCGCAGCAGACGGCCACGCCGTCGCCGTCCTCGACCTCGACGAAGGCGCCGCCCAGTGCGTGGTCGACACGATCGTCCAGGCCGGAGGTACCGCACTTGCCGTCGGCGCAGATGTCTCCAACGGAACCTCTGTCGAGAAAGCAGTGGACAAGATCGCGACCGAGCTTGGAGCAGCGGTCGTTCTCGTCAACAACGCCGGCGTCACCCGCGACAATCTTCTATTCAAAATGTCGGCCGCCGACTGGGATACCGTCATGAACGTCCACCTACGTGGCTCGTTCCTGATGACGCGCGAAGTCCAGGGGAACATGACCGAGGCCGGTTTCGGACGCATCATCAACCTCTCGAGCGTGTCAGCGCTCGGAAACCGCGGACAAGCCAACTACGCCTCGGCCAAAGCCGGGCTGCAAGGTTTCACCAAGACTCTCGCCCTGGAACTCGGCAGATTCGGTGTTACCGCCAACGCTGTTGCGCCCGGTTTCATCGAGACCGAGATGACAGCCGCGACAGCAGCGCGAATGGGAATGAAATTCGACGAACTCAAAAGGAAGGCGGCCGCTGACATCCCCGTCGCCCGCGTCGGGGTCCCCGAAGACATCGCACACGTGATCTCATTCCTTGCGAGTGAAGGAGCCGGATTCATCTCCGGGCAGGTTCTCTACATCGCTGGAGGACCCAGAGTATGAACACAATCAACGGAATCGACGAACTGCACGCCGTAGCGCACACCCGAATCGGCTACTCGTCATGGCACACCGTCACCCAGGAGAAAATCGACGCGTTCGCTGACGCGACGGGTGACCACCAGTGGATTCACATCGATCCCGCACGGGCTGCTGACGGACCGTTCCGCGCCACCATCGCTCACGGACATCTGCTGACCTCGATGATCCCGATGCTTGTATGGGAGGTCTACACCATCAACGGCGTCCGAATGGGAATCAACTACGGGTCGAACAAGGTTCGATTCCCAGCACCCGTGCCCGTCGGCTCACGGATACGGGCCGCGGTTGATATTGCGAACGTTGACACCGTTCTCTCAGGCGTCCAAGTTGTCACGGCCGTCACGATCGAACGAGAGAATGCCGACAAGCAGGTCTGTATTGCCGAGATTGTCAGCATCTACGTTCCGAATTAGCGTCGCACGCTTCCGTGCAAGACCCCACGAGCGAGGCCTGGGTCGTGGTCGCGATGGTGCTCACCGCTCTCGCCGCGGATTGCGCGCCCTGCAGATCGCCCCGCTCCCAACAACAGGCACTCACCACACCCGACGACGGCGCGCAACTCCGGCGCCTTCGGAGCGTGACCGGCCTGTTCAACCTTTTGGGGGTGCTCGTGGTGGTGCTGATGATCGTGCGTCCCGGATCGAGTTACGTATAACCGGGGTGCTGCGGGCCCTGGCAGTGCTCTCGGCGCTGGCCGCGCGTCCATACTCGAATTGGCATTACTTCTCCTTGGGTATCTCCACCGCAGTTCGCGTCGGTCGTGCGCCACTCCTGCCTGCGCGGTCATCGCCCGAGAAGGCCCGAATTCCGCAGCCGGTTGCGACGCGTGTCATCGACGAGCCGCTAGCCAAGCGGGGCTTCAACCGTCAGGTGGGTTGCCCGTTGGCCCAGGGGACTTCTCACCCGATGAGGACTACGAACTAGTCCTCGAACCTGCCGATATGAGATCCGGAAACAACACGGAGACAGGGATGTCGATTGCAGTTCGAGCTGAGCCACGAACGCGCAGGCCGGACTGGCGGTGCGGACAGGCGCTTGCAGCTGAACACCTGCAGGAACTTCTGCCAGTCGAACTCGCGGGCGTGTGCACCGATAATTCGGCGTCGAGTTCGTCTAGAGGTCGGACGTATGATCGACGGACCGCCGGGCGACCATGCGGAAGGATGGACAATGGACAATTGGTGGCTGTACTACAGTCCCTTTCCTCAACCTGTCCGAGACTGGTTGTGGCTGATCGTGCAGCAGCTGTTATAGCCCGTGGGATGTGGGTCAATTGTTGGTGACGACGAAGCCCTTACCGACAGGGTTGGGTTGGGCGTTGATACCGTCGAGGACGGCAGCGAACTTGATGTACTCGAACGCGAAGAGCGCAGGGTCGAATCCGCGGACCATGCCCACGATCTCGGAGTTGTTCTGAAGTACGGGACCCCCGGAGTCGCCACCGCCTGACTGGGCGTTGCTGTAGAAGCGTGTCGTGTTCTGCGAGGTGATCGACCCGCAATGAATTCCGGTGCCGGCTCCGTCCTTGCAATGGGGACCGACCGGGTCGGAGGCGCCGATCCCGTCGACCCGGGCACTGGGACCATTCGATGTGAGTATCGCGTCAGCGTTCAGGCGAAGGACCACCCAGTCGACGCCGGTCCCGCCGCCGGGACTGCGGTACACGATGTTCCCGATGTGTTCCCGCGGTCCGGTCGGCGTATAGCGGTAGACGGGCGCACCGTCGGGTGCGTCGTCGACACAGTGGGCGGCGGAGATGCCGATCTTGTTGCCGAGCGAGTCGGAACCGACGACGCCCATCGTGCAGAACTCGATGATGCCGGGTGGGTGCGGCACCGGGTTCAGGTCGTCGGTCCAGGGAATGCCGTTGGACACGACACCGGTGGCTGATGCAGCCGGCGTGTTGACCAGGAATGCGCCGAGGGTGGCTGCGAGAAACGCAAGAAACCCGTATAGCCTTCTCAATTGGATTCTCTCTTCTTGGCGGCCTCGAGGGACTCTCTCGAGGCCGTTCTTCGTGGTGGCGAGCTGGGCTCAGTGTGACGATTTCTCCACGGCTGACTGTCGGGAGCCGCAAAGCAGCGGAACCTTGTCTGCCGGACGCCGATCATCCGGTCGTAGCGGATGCAGATCGTGCCCCGGGCACCCTGGGTGAGGGAGCCTTGCTCAGTTCGGTTCTGCGGCACGACGAGCGCGTGGATGCGTCGACGGGGAGCGTCGTGTGGCACTGATCGGAGTGACGGATAGTGCAGACGTCGCGTGCGACGGGGGAGCGGTGGAGCAGATCGTGCATCGGGGGCCTCGACTTGCAGGGTGCAGGAGTTGTTCGACTCCCACACTCCTCGCGAGATGTCCATTCGGCGACGGCAGAACGACCGGTAGACATACCTATTTCGTGCCCGGGGCTGCCTGTCGGGTGAGATCCGCACGGTGAAGTTCGTAGATGTGACCGCCGAGGTCGACTGCGCCGTTGCGGCGACTGTGACTGGCGGACAGAGTGATTCGCGCGCGATGCGGCGAGGAATGACATGCTTGGAGGGGGCACGTCAGCCGAGGGTCGCCACATCGGAGATGCTCACACGGCGGTGGCAGCTTCGGTGATGTGTTGTAGCGCAGTCAAGCGCAGCCCCCGCCAACGATGTAAATCAGCGGGCAGGGGCGCTACACGGACAACCTGCGCGTAGTAACGAGCAGCGCATCACCGATCTTCGTGAGCCGGAGCAGGGAAGTCCAGAGAGTGTGATCCATGCCACTGCACTATTTTCGCACCTTCCGAATTACCGACTGGTAAGTGCGATTTCAATGTTCTCGTGCGCCGTGCGCGATCCGGTTGGGGTTGCTCGGGCGCGAGCCTGCGACAGGGGTGTGCGGCCGATTATTGTGTGCTACAGCGCGTCTGATTGTGCTCGGAATTGTTCTCCGTAATCGAGTGCTTGTGGCGGCTGCTCACAACGTTGTCGCTGACGACCCGAAGCGCAGTCGACCCACTGCCTGGCGGCCGGGCCGGCACCCCGGCACGATCGGTGCCGGCCACGCGAAATGCCGGGGGCAGGGTGTGGACGCCAACGATGTGACGTAAGACACAGCTGAATTTGTGGGGGAGGTCTGGCGCTCGGGATGTCTGGTTGCAACTCTTAGCCGAGACCCAAGCCCTCATACCCAGATACGAGTATGGGTGGGGGTATTTCGGCCAATGTGCAGGTGTCGAAGTCGGTCCAAGGTAGCTGGTATGCCGCGTCATCGACGTGGCAACCGAGAATATCTGCACGTGGGAGAAGAGTTGCCATGGCATCGATCGCCGAAAATTTGGGTAGCAATCTGCTGAATACATTGCGGGTCAGTGTAGTTGGCACTGTTCTGTACGCCGGGCTCATCATGGGTCTGGTCGTGGTGGCGGTGTGGAAATTCCCGATGCCCGGCGTGTAGGCGCCGCGCCTCATGGCCCCGGGTCGGTGGCGGCGTTGCGAGCGAAGTGCCGGCGGCTCCGGGCGGCCGGTGATCAATCGCGCGGCACCTATGGCCGGCTCCTGTTGGTGTGGAGGGAATGACAATGTTCGGGACGAGCATCGACGCGATGGTTGCTCTGCTGGTGACTGCACTGGTGGTGGTTCCCGTCGCGTTCGGTGTGGCTGCGCGAGCGGACGCGAAGGTCCGTGGTCTTTCACAGCCCCGAGTCCACGATCCGGACCCGAGGAGGTCGGTCGCGGACGTGGACGAGCGGCGCGATCAATGGCGGCAGCTGGCAATGCGGGCGTGGCTGATCTGCTGCGGCGCCTCGCTGGTCGCAGTGGCGGTGGTGGGCGTCCTGATCTGTGTCGGGTGAAGTCGACGACGGGCGCCGGAAGTGCGCCGGTATGAGTTTGCGCGTGTTGGTCGGGACGGGCTGAACCCGAGGCGTCGACCCCCCGGCTGGAGTATCAACACAGATTGAAAACCTTTCAGCCGCTGCGACTTACGCGCTCGATGTCGCCCCAAGGCGCGGTGTGTAACCCGGGTGAGTCGATGCGGGATTTCGGCACGACCGGTCCGCACCAATCCCTGCTGGCCAGTATAGGTTTGGCTGGCTTGGTATCGAATTTTCGACCTGTTCCTGCGTGTTCGGGTGCGAGGATATGGTAGATCCGCCGTCCGCTTCGTTCGGCATCGGGCATAAAGGCCCGCCCGTACGACGGTGCCGTCGTACGGGCGGGGTGATCCCCCGACGCGCACCAGGGGGGTGGTGCGGTCGTGGAGTGCAGCACTGATCCCTCAAAAGGGGGCGCATGTTGCCTGTCTGTGGCTGCGCGGTGTGTGCTGCCTGCGTGTCTGCGAGTGAAGTTGTGGGTCGGACATTGTGTCCGGCGGCCTCCTTCTCACGGTTCGGCGGTGTTTCGACGTGCTTCCAATTGTGTGGTGATCTGCGACGTTGCGCATGGGTCGTTTGACGTATGGCCGTACCTGTTTTTGCGGTTCGCGTGGTTCTTGCCGGTCGTGTGCCTTGCGTCGGTTTCGGCATTTGCCGAAGGCGCCTCTAGACGGTGTTGACCGCGACGCGTCCACCGTCGACGTCGAGGACGGTTCCGTGTACGAAGCGGGCATCGTCGGAGGCGAGGTAGAGCACGGCGGCGGCGATGTCTTCGGCGGTGCCCGGCGTGCCGGCGGGTGTGGTGTGCATCAGGGTGTCGGCGGGGGAATCGGCGTCGGGTCCGGCGGGGCGGATGACGCCGGGGGAGACGGCGTTGACGCGGAGTCCTCGCGGGCCGAATTCGGCGGCCCAGGATCGGGTGAGGCTTTCCACCGCGGCTTTGGATGACGCGTAGACCGGGCCGTGGGGGATGCCGAGGCGGGCCACCCAGGAACCGAGGTTGACGACGACGCCGCCACCGTTGTCGATCATGTGCGGGGCGAGGGCCTGCATCAGGAAGATGGGCGCTTTGACGTTGACGGCGTAGATGCGGTCGACGATGTCGTCGTCGACGGTCAGGGTGCCGGACGGCGGGAAGACGCCCGCGTTGTTGACGAGGATGTCGAGGTGCCCGCCGGTCAGGTGCAGTGTCTGTTCGGCGAGGGTGTGGCTGGTGGCGGAGGTGCCGTCGAGGTCGGCGGGGAGGAAGTCGGCGCGGCCTCCCGCTTGATGGATCGCAGCGACGGTGTCGTTCCCGCGGGTGGTGTCGCGGCCGGAGACGATGACGTGGGCGCCTTCGGCGGCGAAGGCGACGGCGATGGCGCGGCCGATGTGGGAGGTCGATCCGGTGACGAGGGCGGTGCGGTCGTGGAGGCGGTTGCTGGTGAGGTGATTGGTCATGTCCCGAACGGTAGAAACAATTTTTTGGACCAGCAAGTCCAGAAAGTGAGGTGTGATCGCTGGTAATGGGATTGATGGAGGGTTCACCGGTCCAGAATTGCGTTATCGTTGCCACGTGCCGATCACTGCGAAGGGGCGAGCGACCAGACAGCGCATCGTCGAGGGTGCGGCGACGCACCTTCGGGGTGGTGAGCCGGGCCGGGTCACGCTCGACGACATCCGCGCGATCACCGGAACCAGCAAGGGGCAGTTGTTCCATTACTTTCCGGGTGGCAAGGACGAACTGCTGCTTGCTGTCGCCGTCTTCGAGGCAGGCCGGGTTCTCGACGATCAGGAACCGCACCTCGGCGCGTTGACGACGTGGGCGGCGTGGTTGCGGTGGCGGGAGGTGTTGGTCACCCGGTACCGCGCCCAGGGCGCGCACTGTCCGCTCGGTTCGCTGCTGGCGCAGGCGGGCGGAACTCCGGGGGCGTCTGAGGTGGTCCGAACAATGTTGGCGCAGTGGCGGACCCACGTGGCGGCGGGGATCGAGGCGATGCAGGCGGCGAGAGAGGTGCGGGCGGAGGTGGATGCGTCGCGCACTGCGTCCGCGTTCATCGCGGGTATTCAGGGTGGGGTGCAGGTTCTGCGGTCGACGGGCAGTGTCGAGGATCTCGAAGCCGTCCTCGACACTCTGATCGACTACCTTCGCTGCCCGGAATCACCCACTACCTGCTGATCAACTCGGATACCGCAGGGCGCGCGGATGCTCGCCGCACTCCGGCTCACCGAGGCGCTATCCCGAGGGGGTGTCGAGCTGTTTCCATTCGTACGCCCACTGCCGCAGTCGCTTTCGGCGCAGCAGCGTGCGTGTGAGTGTGATCGGGACAAGGAGGGCGCCGGCGGACAGTGCCCAGACCCCGCATGCGGCGGTCGCCGCGAGGACCGTGTTTTGCCCGTCGGTGGGGATGGGTCCGGTGAGGTTGCCGTCGGCGTCGATGCTGATGGTGATTGTTTGACCGGCCTTGGCGGGGGTGTCGGTGGGCACGATGCCGGTGTGTTCGCCGTGGGGTGTCGTCCAGCGGGCGCGGGCGCTGTCTTTGGTGCCGGTGGGGCGGAGCGCGTCTTCGGGGGTGTCGGATGCGGGATGGGTGTCCTCGAGTAGGACGGCCGGCACCTGCTGCTCATCAGCCCGGAGCGCGCGGGTCTGTTGTTCGAGTCGGGCGTGGGTGGCGGTTCCGAATGCCGCGGCGAATGGGATCGCCAGCAGTATCAGTACGGCGGTGATCAGGATGACGGCAGCTTCGGCCCGGTCGCTCGGCCGCATGAGGTGGTTGCGGCTCCACGGGCTCAGTCGCCACCACCGGGTCGGGGTGGGTACCGGTGCCGATTCGTCCGAGCGACGCATGGCTCACCTCCCGTACGGGCCTGTTCGCGGTCTCCACTCTCGATTGTGCCCAAATCTGACGTGGCGACGCCTTCATAACCGGACAGTCAGTTTGCCGCAGCCGTCGGAATCGCCGAAATTTTCGCGATTCGGGATTGCGTGATCTGTGATCACAACTTAGTCTTGACTGATCCGGGTATGACGGGCATCACCATCAGACCCGATATGTGCGACTCGACCCGGCCTGGCATTCCACGGCGCTACCGCAAGCCAGGACGGGCGTCCCGAAACAAGAATTCGCCACAAACTCGCCGACGCCTCCGGTGAGAGACACGGCGCTAGTCAAGGAGATATGAAGTGCGAGATGTAGTTGTTGTCGGCGCGGGCCTGGCCGGACTCTCAGCCGGCTGGCGGCTGCGTCATTGGGACACCCTTGTACTGGAGTCCGACGAGCGCGTCGGTGGCCGCATCCGCTCCGAGCGTCGCGGCTCGTACTGGCTGAACTGGGGCGGCCACGTGTTCGCCGGCCCCGGATCTTCGACCGAAGCCCTGCTCAACGAGGCCGGCGTCATGTCGGTCGACATTCCCGGGTCGCTTCAGGCGCTCTCCATGAACGGCAAGTTCCTCGAGAAGGGGCACATCGCCACCTACCCCTTCCGGATCCCGATGTCCCTGTCGGCGCGGATGGCGACCATGCGTGCCGGAATGAAGATCGTCGCGGGCGTCGGAAAGTACACCGGAGTGGTGCGGACCCGCGCCGGTGAGTCCGGTGCAATGCGACAGCAACGAATCTACAACTTCGCGAACGACGAGTCCTTCCTCGATTTCGTCGGGGACCTGCCGGAGGATGCGGCGGCCCTGTTCAAGACCACCGTCACCCGGTCGGCCGGAAACATGGACCAGATCTCCGCCGGTGCGGGCATCGGATACTTCAGCCTGGTGCTCGGATTCGGACAGGGCCTGAGCCGGGGCATCGTCGGCGGCCCCTCCACCCTCACCGAGGCCCTCGCCGCGTCGCTGGGCGACCGCGTCCAGTTGGGTGCCGAGGTGCAGGAGGTCGTCCACAAGAAGGAATCGGTCGTCGTCCGCTACCGCCAGCACGGCCGTGACCACGAGGTCGAGGCGCGCACCGTCGTCCTCGCCACGACCGCGGACGTGTCCCATCGGGTCGGTGTCGATCTGCCGCAGGATCTGCGTGACGCGCTCGCGCAGGTCAAGTACGGACCCCACGTCAGCTCGGCGTTCCTCACCGACGAGAAGACGAAGCAGCCGTGGGACGGCATCTACGCCATCGCCGCCCCGAAGCGGTCCTTCGCCATCGCCCTGAACCAGGCAAGCATCGTGCGCGGCAGCGAGTCCGTACGGCAGCCGGGCGGCAGCTTCATGACGTTCTCGCCGGCAGCCCTGGGCCAGGCACTGCTCGACAAGAGTGACGAAGAGGTCGTGCAGACCCACCTCGCCGACCTCGAGCAGATCCTCGGGCCCGGATTCTCCGACACGGTCGTCGAGGCCAAGGCCGCGCGATGGAAGAATGCGTCGCCCTACAGCTTCCCGGGCCGCGCGAAGCTGCAGCCCACGCTGACTCGTGGAGCGGGTCGCGTCTTCCTGGCCGGCGACTATCTCGGAACGCTCTACACGGAAACGTCGATCACCTCCGGGTTCTCCGCCGCACAAGAGGTGACGAGTGTGCTTGCCACACACCGTCAGACACGTCACAGCAGCCCCGTGGCTGCACAGGCCGCCAGCGCCTGACATTCCGCACACCCAACACCCGCCAACGATCCAGGAGTCACTTTTATGTCCAAGCAACTCAGCGGTGTCCTCACTGCCTTGACCACCCCGTTCGACGCCGACGAGCAGATCGACGTGAACAAGCTCAAGGTCGTGGTGGACCGCTCGATCAAGGCGGGCGTCGACGGTGTCGTCGCCGCGGGATCGACCGGTGAGGTCGGGGCGCTGTCGTCGGACGAGCGCCTGCGGCTCGTCGACACGGTCATCGAGCACGCCGATGGCCGGGTACCCGTCATCGCTCAGACCGGTGCCACGACAACTGCCGAAGCCATCCGGCTTTCCCGCGCCGCCGAGAAATCGGGCGCGGACGTGCTCATGCTGATCACCCCGTTCTACGAGCCGCTCTCGACCGAAGAGACGGTGACCTACATCAAGGATGTCGCGTCGTCGGTGGAACTGCCGATCATGCTGTACAACATCCCCGCGGTCACCGGTGTGAACCTGGACCCCGCCACCGTGCGCTCGCTGGCCGAAGAAGTCGACAACATCCGTTACATCAAGGACTCGAGCGCGAACTGGGAACAGGCACTGCAGCTGATCCACCACCACAGTGACGTGATCGGTACGTTCATCGGCTGGGACTCCTACATCTACAGCGCCCTGGTCGAGGGTGCTGCCGGAGTCATGGCGGGTGCCGCGAATGTGGTTCCGGACGAGATCGTCGCAGTAAACCGGCTCATCGCCGACGGCGACCTGCACGGCGCGCTCGCCAAGTGGCGCGAGGTGTACCCGGTGATCGATTCGATGATCTCCGTTCCGTTCATCTCCGCCGTCAAGGCGGGACTTGCCCTGCAAGGCGAGCCGGTCGGCGCTCCCCGTCGACCCACGGCCGAGCTCCCCGCCGAGCAGGTCGAGGGAATCGGACGGGCTCTGACGAAGCTCGCTGACCGGAACGGGTAAATCGTGACGGACATCGACTGGGCCGAGTTACTCACGACTCTGGCAGACGGAATCTGGGGACCGATGGCCTATGTCGTACTGGGCCTGGGGTTGGCGTACACCATTGCCATGAAAGGCATTCAGTTCCGGCGCATTCCCGACATGATTCGCCAGCTGAGGGAGCACAGCGAGGGGGAGGGAGGCCTGTCTTCCTTCCAAGCGCTCGTGCTCGCTCTCGGGAGCCGCGTCGGTGTCGGGAGCATCGCGGGCGTCGCCACCGCGGTCGGCGGCGGCGGACCCGGCGCACTGCTGTGGATGGCCGTGACGGGACTCGTCGGCTGCACCGTCGGGTACGCCGAGGCCACCCTGGCACAGGTGTTCAAACGGCAGGTTGAGGACGAAGACCGGAAGAAGGCCGGCGAGGACATCGGCGGCATGCCGTACTACATCAAGTACGGCCTGAAGCTTCCGAAGGTCGCGGCGCTCATCGCGTTTCTCGGCCTGGTCGGCTACGGCTTCATGTTCCCCGGGTTCCAGGTCAGCACCATCGCGTCCAGTGCTCAGCTGGCGTTCGGATTGCCGAGCTGGGTGCCAGCAGTCTTCGTCACCGCACTGATCGCCCTGGTGATCTTCGGCGGCACGACACGGATCGTCAAAGTTACCCAGACGCTCGTTCCGACTCTTGCAATCGGGTACCTCGTGCTGGCACTGGCCGTGATCTTCGCGAACCTCGAAAGCGTCCCCGACGCAATCAAGCTCATCGTGAACTCGGCATTCGGTCTCGACCCCGTTCTGGGCGGCATCGCGGGCGCCGCAGTCGCGTGGGGTGTTCGCCGGGCGGTCTTCGCGTCGGCGAACGGCATCGGCGAGGCCACCTTCGCGGCCGCGGCGGCACGGACCTCGCATCCCGGAAAGCAGGGCCTCGTCCAGACGTTCAGCATCTACATCGATGTCCTGCTGATCTGCATGGCAACGGGTTTGATGATGGTGGTGTCCGGCCAGTACAACGTCTCGGACGGCTCCGGCGGACATCTCGTCGAGAATCTTCCCGGCGTCGAGGCAGGCCCGAACTGGGTCCAGAAGTCCATCGACACACTGGCGCCGGGATGGGGTGCGGGCTTCATCGCGGTCGCCGTGTTCCTGTTCGGCTTCACCTGCCTGCTGCTGTACTACTACGTGGCGAACTCCAATCTCCTGTTCCTTCTGAACGGGCGAAAGGGTCCGGTGCCCAGGCTGATTCTCAAGGTCGGCACGCTCGCGATCGTCTTCGTGGGCTCCGTGGTGAACGCCGGAATCGTCTGGGCCATCGGCGACATCGGGCTCGGGATGATCGCCTGGATCAACCTCGCCTGCCTGGCACTGCTGTTCCCCATGGTCTACAAGGTCTACCGCGACTTCGAGCAGCAGAAGAAGCAAGGACTCGACCCGACCTTCGACCCGAAGTCGCTCGGCATCGAAGGAGCCGACTTCTGGGAGGAGAGCACCGCCACCGCCGCCACGGCGGATCGCAAAGACTGAGCCTTTCGTTCGAGGACCGTGCACAGCGTCGTATCGACGCAGTGCACGGTCCTCGAGGGCACCGCCGCAGGCGTCGACCGAACGCACTCGACGACTACTCACGCACCGAACACATCAAGTACAACCGTGGACGCTGACCTACCGCAGATCCGCGCAAGGAGTCTTCGCGGGAGTCAGTGCGACGAGCCATGTCCTGTAGTGCTCGATCACGGTGCCTCCGAGTTCCCGGACAGCGGCGGCAGCCTGTTCGGCCTCCTCCGAGGTCCAGTCGCTGAACGTCGAGAACAGCCGGAACACTTGCCGGTCGTTCAGCTCGATGTTCCACCGGAACGTGCGGACCACGTCGACGGTGAACAGGCCCGAACGAGTCAACTCTGCGGTGAGCGCTGAAACATCCTCCGGATCGGGTCCGGGGCGTGGTGGTGCGCCGCGGTCCTGCACGATCCGTGCGACACGCTCCCGGAACGGGGTCCTGGCGTCGGGATCTCCGAAGACGTTCCGCCACACCAGGAACCTCCCATCGTGGGTCAGCGCGCGGTGGACCTTCGGAAGAGCGATATCGAGATCGATCCAGTGAATCGATGTCGCCGCGATTGCGATGTCGAAGGCATTCTCGGGAAGCTCGACGTCCTCGACGCGTTCGACGATGACGGTCGCGTCCGGATGTGCGCCTCGGAGGCGTGCGGCGAGCCGTGGGCCGGGCTCCACTGCGGTGACACTCAGGCCCGCGGCGAGCAGGGGACCGGTCGCCTGCCCTGTTCCCGCTCCGATGTCCAGGGCGCGGAGGCCGGGCTCGAGAACGCCGAGACCGCGAAGACTGTCCCACAGCGCCGGCGGATACGGCGGCCGCGCGTCACCGTAGATGTCCGCGTGCGCCTCGAAATGCATCGGATCAATCATGCACGAAAGTCTAGATTCCTGTGCAGGCCGACAGGTCGTCGATCCGGCGGCGAAGGGCCGTCGTACTGCGCACTCACCCACGAGTTCCGCGCCGTGGGTTTGCAGGCAGTACATCGAGCAGCAGCGGCGACCGCCCGTGCTCCCGGTAGGCCGCAGTCGATGCGCTGGCCCGGCCTTGAAGGACCGGGCTTGCGCGCTACCCTCCGCGGTCAGTGGAGGGTGGGTCGGTAGACGAGCTCCTGGATGTGACCGTCGAGCGTCCGGTTCTCGAGCAGCTCGAGGTCGAAGTCGGCCGCACCCTGGAAGATCGGGTCATCACCGGTCTGACCGGTGATCACAGGGAAGAGCGTCACCTGCAGGCGGTCGACGAGGCCGGCGGCCAGCAGCGCCCGGTTCATCGACAGGCTGCCGTGGGAGCGAAGGGGCACGTCGGACTCCTGCTTGAGCCGGGCGACGATGTCGACGGCGTCACCGCTGACGATGGTCGCGTCCGGCCAGTCGAGAGGTCCTTCCAACGTCGTCGACACCACCGTTGCCGGCAGGCTCCTCATCCGCGTGACCCATGGGTCACGCACGTCGGACTCCTCGGTGCTCGATGCCAGCATTTGCGCAAATGCCCGATACGTGTTGGCCCCGAATACCATCCGCTGCTCCGACTCGTACAAGCCAAGGCGGTGGTCGAGCAACTCGGGGCCCTGCTTGCCCCAGTAGCCTCCCCAGTCGCCGCCGCTGACGCCGCCGTAGCCGTCGAGGCTGGAAAAGACGTCGAAGGTGTAGGTCGCGGTCATGTCGTTCTCCTCGAGTCGCGTTTTGATCGATGTGGATACAGACTGGGAACCACTGCGAAACTCATCGTCGTCGTTGTGAGTCCGGTCCGGCCTGCTGTGCCGAAAGCCTGTGCGGCGGCATTGTCGAACAGCCGCATGGTGTCGGCGACGAAAACCCGCCGTGTCACACCCAACACGCGCAGGGCCGGTCCGTGATCAAATGCGACGACCACCGCGACTGCCAACGCCAGTGCGCGCCAAGTCCGCCTGATCGCGGCCCGCACCTGCGCAGGGGTGTGGGCGAAGCCGGTGCTCAGGCGACAGCACTGGAACGGGACGTGGCGTCGTTCGTCGTCGAGGATTCGGTGGGACACCTCGGCCAAGAGTGCGTCGCCGCCGCCGTCGGCGAGCGCACGGTAGTAGCGCAGCGCAATAACTTCCGCGACGGTCAAGATCATGAGCTCGAGCCGTAACCCCATCAACCGACGCAATTGCACGAAAATGCTGTCGGACCAGTGCCGATCCACTGTCGGTACCCCGGCGGCGCGTAGCAGCGCCGCGAGCATCCGCGCATGGTTCTGTTCTTCGGCGACGAACAGTCGCACGGCGGCCTCGTAGTCGGGGTCGCCCGCAGCGTCTGCCTTGACGATCAGGTGGGCGCCGTCGCCGCTCTCTCCCACCTGAAACTTCTGCAGGCTCCGCGCCACGGCCGAATGAAGCTTGCACCCGCGTGACCAGTCGGGGTCGGGTTCCGCTGCGCGCCGCGCGGCCCGGTCCGCGAAGTCGGCGGTCCAGGCCTTCGACGTGCTCACACAGAAAGCGTAGAGCGAACACGAGCGCCGCCACCTACACCGCGGTCCCGGTCACCACCGCGCGGGTATATACACCCAATACGTTGCCGACACCTGTGATTCAATCTGTCATGCGCAAGTCATTGCTTATAGTCGCGTTGATCGCGTTCTGGTCGGTTGCCGGGGCTGTGCCTGCGGGGGCGGCACCGACGCAGCCGTCCTGGTCGGGGGACTACTCGTTGAAGCGCTTCGCCGCGACGAAGACCGGTACGAGTTTGGCCGCGCGGCAGTGGGAGCCCGACTTCGCTGATACGTACCGATTCGAGACGAGTTGCACGGACGACTCCTGCATTGCGACCGTGGTCGATGGGCCCACGCCGGCCAATCCGACTTTGCCGCTACCGCCGCGATACACGTGGGACGGGACCAGCTGGGTCCACACCTACGACTGGGAGTGGGACTGCTACCAGGGCGAGGGCGTGCCGAAGGTGTGGGCACCGGCGCACTCGGTTGCGTACTACACACCCCAGCCAGACGGGACGCTGACCGGTTCCTGGCGAACCGACATCGACAGCGGCCCGTGCGAAGGTTCGGTGATCATGGACGTCGCCGCCTATCCCGTCCAGCCGCCGCCCGGACCATTCGGTAGCAGTTCGTAGGACACGGGTGCACAGCGGCCACCGACCGGCTGAGCCCCCTGCCTAGCAGCCGACCTGCGAGCAAGCCCAGCTTCTGGCGATCTTCCATGCACTGTCTTCGGCCACGAACGGAATCGGTGAACCCTCCGGCTGCGGCTGCCCATTTATGACGGGGTTGCCGAAGGCGAGTAAGGATCCGTCGCCAGGGTCCAGCACCGCGTGGAATTCGACAGTCATTCCCTCCTGAACGAACTTCTGGGCGAGCCGGGGATCGGCCTCGTCGACGCCCTGAATCAGATTCACTCGGTCGGACAAGGGGACGTCGTAGTCGAGGGCAGTGTTGTACAGCGCGGTCAGCTCGTCCGCCGTCGGGAGCATTCCCGGTATGCCGTGTGTGGATGATGCCTCACCGTCGTCCGGACTGCACGCAGTCATTAGCACTGACGCGGTGACGACGATGCCGCAGGCCAATATCGAGTTGAACCGAAGCGTCATCGACGGGTCCTTCGCGGTGAGGAACGCAAATGTTGCCCGTTGGACTCCTCGCGGGCGCGCCGGTAGCGCTCGTAGATCACGCGCGAGCCGAACGTCCTGGTCTCGATCAGGTCCAGCGGAACGTTTTCGGTGACCGGCGGCAGGAACGGCGTGCCGCCACCGACGACGATCGGATTGCGGAACATGCGCAGCTCGTCGACGAGGCCGAGTTCGATTGCTGTCGCGGCCAGGCCGGCGCCGCCGATCGAGACGTCCTTGTCGGTTGCGTCGAGCGCTGCAGCGGCCTCCTCGGCCACCGACGCATTGGCCAGCCGGGCGTTGCCTTGGACGCTGTCGAGCGTGCGGCTGAAGACGACCTTCGGGATGGTGCACCAGATGTCGGCGAACGCGGCCTGAAGCTCGGTGTCGCGCATCGACGGATCCGTCTCCCACGGCAGCATGGTCTCGTAAAGCCCACGGCCGCACAGATGGCCGCCGAGCTCGCGTATCTGCTCGACGTGGAAACGAAACTGCTCGTCGTCGGGCACCGTCCACCCGAAGCCCCCCTCCCGGTCGGTGATGAAGCCGTCCACCGAGACGCTCATCGAGTAGATCAGCATGGCAATGTCACCGTTGAGCTGGACATCCGGCTCTCCATCCTTCTGCACGCTGCTCTGTCCCAGAGTGTGACCGGTCAGAGTGCGAAGACGCATCGTCGTTGGCGGGTTCCAGCGATCGTACGGCGATTGTCGACGCCAGGTGCCGACTCGCCGCGGGGAGGTTCGGCGTGTGCAGCACCCGATCGATGATCATTGACCGCATGGCGAACGCGAGAACCCGGCCAGGCGACATCGTCCGAGAGTCGTACTCGGCCAGATCCCAGGAATACACGGCTCTCTTCGGCTCCATGACTTCGACACACCCGTCCGATCGGGCCCTGGTGAGCAGTTGGGCTGCCTCACTGACGGGACCCGTGCTCGACGCCGGGTGTGGTCCGGGTCAGTGGACCGACTTCCTGGCCGCGTGCGGAGTCGCTGCGAGCGGCATCGATCTGGTGCCAGAGTTCGTCGAACGGGCCCGCGCGCAGTCTCCGAGCCTCTCCTTCGAAATCGGCAGCTTCGAGACGCTGGACGTCGCGACAGAATCACTGGGTGGTGTGCTGTCCTGGTACTCGCTCATTCACCACAGTCCGCAAGACATCCAGACTCCGCTCGCCGAGTTCGCGCGCGTGATTCGACCGGGCGGCGGCCTGCTGGTCGGCTTCTTCGAAGGAACAACCGTAGAGGCATTCGACCATGCCGTGACCACTGCCCATCGATGGCCGGTTGCCGAACTCGGCCGGCAGTTGGCCCAGGCCGGCTTCGAGGTGATCGAGACACACACCCGGACGGGGAGCGGCTCCAGGTCTCACGGCGCCATCACCGCACGCCGGCAGAGCACCCGGTGACGGCTACAACCGTGGGTCCACCGGCTCGGACTCGAGCGCCAGAACCGCGAACACCGTTTCGTGCACTCGCCACAGCGGGTCGCCTTCGGTGAACCGGGTCAGCGCCTCGAGGCCGAGCGCATGTTCGCGCAGAGCCATCGATCGTTTGCGGCCGAGTGAGCGGTCGCGGAGAACATCGAGGTTCTCCGTGTAATCGGGGCCGTAGATGATCCGCAGGTATTCCCGCCCCCGCACCTTGATGCCCGGCTGAATCCTCCGGTGTGCCAGTTCTGCGGGTGTGGGGCCGAGTGGCTTGACCACCATGCCCTCACCGCCGGCCTCGGTCAGTTGCGACCACCAGGTGGTCGCCGCGTCCCGGGACTCGTCGGACGTGAGGTCGACGAACCGGTGCCTGGTCGCGGCGATGAGGGGATCTTCGAGTGCCGCCAGCTTCGCGAGGTGCCAGGAGTGCGGTTCGGTGACTGCGGTCGCGCGGCCGTCACAGGCGAGGATGTGGAACGGCGCGAGCCGCACCCCGTCCAGGCCGGTCACCGGCCAGCAGTACCGTGCATACGACTCCCTGAAACGCCGGGCGTTGTCCGCGCGGGTTCGGGTGTGAGCCAACAGGTCTGCGACGTCCATCCCCCGCGCCGCGGCCCGTTCCAGCGCGGTGATCGCGTCCGGCAGCGCCGCACCCGCCGCGGCTCCGACCGACGCGTATTGGCTGCGGATCAGTTCTCCCGCCTTCGCCGACCACGGCAGCAGTTCGCAATCGAGTGCCAGCCACGACGACCCGAGGTCGTCCATCAGCGGTCTGCACGCGGTGCGGAGCCGGGCCACCAGTTCGCTCATCGTGGCCGGGTCGTCGAAGAACGGTCGGCCGGTGCGGGTGTAGACGATCCCCGAACTTCCGTCGGTGACACCGAACCGCTCCGCCGCGGTTGCGGCATCGCGGGCCAGGATGGCGATCGCCCGGGAACCCATGTGCTTCTCCTCGCACACGATCTCGGTGATCCCACTCGGCCGATCCGCGCCTTCTCCGCAGGACGAGTACCTGAACGAGATCGATCCGGATCGCGCCATTGCCAGGTCGTCCGACGGATCCACTGTCACTCGCGCGGTCTACCCATCCAACGGCGGTAGCGCCTACTTCTCCATCACCCTTCCCACCAACCAACAGATCATCATCAACACCACCCCCATCGGGGGTTCCACCGTGCCGGTGACGTTGGAGCAGATCGAATACCTGGCGACCGCGCCCGACCTCGACTTGGGCTGAACTCCGACGAAGGCCATCCGTCACATGCTGTCGAAGATGCGCTGTTCTGGGACGCCGGCGTTCTGTGCCGAGGTGACGGCGTCGAGGAGGTCGTCGGTGAGTTGCTCGAAGGTGGCGGTGCGGACTCGTTCCGGGGGTCGGTCGCTCGGGTGGGTGGTCAGGAAGCAGTGCAGCATTGCGCACGTGTCGCGCACGTGTTCGAGAGCCCGGCGTTGGTCGTCGTTCATCGCCGGTCCGATTGGCGTCCGACGCTCGGCGCCTGTGCGTCGTGCGGTCCCCTCCGTGGGCAGGCGTGGTCGACCGCCCGCAGCAGGTCGTGGGTGAGTCGTCGGTAGGTCGAGAGCCATCGGTGGTCGACGGGTTCGTCGCGCAGGTATGCAGTCAAGGTGGCGGTGTTCTCGCCGGTATCCAACCATCGGCGCAGGTCGGTGGTGCGATCCTGGACGTGCTGCAACAAAGAGTGTGGCGAAACGGGCATCGAGTCTCCTCTGGTACGGAATTCCCTTCGGCGAGAATGAATTTCACGTGGCGGCTAGCTTCCCGAGCCATTGTTGCCTATGTCGGTGTCCGATGCTGGTGTTTGCCGGTCTGTGCCGCCGCTGTCGGGAGTCGGGCCGACTCGTTGGCCGTCGATGGTTGATCGGTCGGCCATGTCGGAAAACTTGCCCGACTCCGGTTCCGTCGCGGTGATACCGGGCGGACAATCGATGGGTACGACATCAAGCCCATGACCGAGAAGGAGTGGAGCCGTGAATCGGACCGACCTCCCACAGACACTGCGGAGATCATCGAAGGAGGTGCAGGCCGCTTTCGCCACGGCACACGAAACAGCCGTTCGGCGGTACGGCGAGGGCGAGGAGGCTCAACGTGCGGCATACGGCGAGCTCAAACAATCGTACGAACTCGTGACCGACCACTGGGTGCCCAAGTAGGACTGATGTCGCACCCGTGAGTACTTGTTAACCGCCGGACGTTGACAAGTACTCACGGGTGGAGGTCAGACGACGGCAGACCAGATCTCGTCGACGGACCGATCGGACGCCTCGGTGCGGAGGGCCTGGGCGACGAGCAGGCGTCCGGTGTTTTCGAGGTGCTTGCGCATTGCGGCTTCTGCCTCGTCGGGTTGACCGGCGATGATTGCGTCGATGACGGGTGTGTGCTCGTCGTCGATGTCGGTGAGCGTTCTGGTCTTGTCGGCGGTGTTGGCCCCGAGCAGTCGGGTGGTCTCGCGCAGTGTCTTGACGATCGCCCGGGCCCGGCTGTTGTCGGCGGCGTCGAGGATCAGGTCGTGGAGCCCGAGGTCGTGGTGGGCGAACTCGTGTTCGTTGCCGATGGCCGCTGCGTCCCGCATCAGGCGCTGCTGGTGGAGCAGCGCGTCCGACAAGGCGGCGGGGTCGGGTGCGGTCGCGGCCTTGCGGACGGCGGGGAGTTCCAGCGCCAATCGGACTGCGAAGATCTCGGCGATCTCCTTGGGCTGGGGGAGCAGGATGCGGAAGCCCTGCCGAGCCTCGAATTTGATGAGTCCCACTTCTTCGAGGCGGAGCAGCGCGTCGCGCACGGGGGTGCGGGAGATGCCCAGGCCCTCGGCGAGTTGGTAGACCGAGTACTTCACTCCGGGCTTCATGCGGCCGTCGTCGATGGCGGCCCGCACGGCCGCGATCGCCTGCTCCATCCGTCGCCCCGGGAACGGGGTGAGCGGTTCGAGTTCGAGCGCTTCGTCTGCCACCCGATCACTGTAACAACATCGGACTGTTCGTAGCATGCTAGGAGCTGTAGCATGCTACGAATGATCACCGCTGAATCACTGGCCGCTGAGCTGCGCAGTTCTGGAGTGAGCGATGTTCTCTCCGACGGCACGACCCGCGCCGCCTATTCTTCCGACGCTTCCCTGTACCGGGTGCGACCGCTGGTCGTCGCGCGGCCACGGCACGCCGACGAGGTCGCGGCGGCTCTCGCGGTGTGCCGTCGGGAGGGTGTGCCGCTGACCAGTCGTGGAGGCGGCACCTCGGTGGCAGGCAACGCGGTCGGGACGGGACTGATCCTGGACTTCAGCCGGCACATGAACCGGGTGCTCTCGATCGACACGGACGCACAAACCGCGACGGTGGAGCCGGGCACGATCCAGGTGGTGCTGCAGCAGGCCGCTGCCGCCCACGGATTACGGTTCGGCCCAGACCCGTCGACGTTCACCCGCTGCACCATCGGCGGGATGATCGGAAACAACGCCTGCGGGTCCCGCACCCTCGGATATGGCCGGACCTCGGACAACGTGACGGGCCTACATGTGCTCACCGGGACCGGGGAGTCGCTGCAACTGGGCGCGCCCGGTGAAGGGGCAGCATCCCCCACACTGACCGCATTGCAGCAGGTCACTCGCGGTGGCCTGGCGACCATCCGCACCGAACTCGGCCAGTTCGGTCGTCAGGTGTCCGGCTACGCCCTCGAACATCTCCTGCCGGAGAACCGGTTCGACGTGACCCGCATGCTGGTCGGCACCGAGGGCACGCTCGCCGTGGCGACCCGGGCCACGGTTCGGCTGGTCACCGAGCCCGCCCACCGGGTGCTGGTGGTGCTCGGCTACCGCGACATCGCGTCGGCGGGGGACGCGACCCCGCTGGTGTTGAAGTTCGATCCGACGGCCTGCGAGGGGATCGATTCCCGAATCGTCGACGTGGTGCGTGAGCGCCGCGGCCCGGATGCGGTTCCGCCGCTGCCTACAGGAGCGGCGTGGTTGTTCGTCGAGGTCGTCGGCGAACAGATCGACGAGACGATCGCCCGGGCTCAGCAGGTCGGACGCGACTGCGGCGCCGTGGACAGCCTCGTCGTCACCGACGCCGCCCGCACCGCCGAGTTGTGGCGGATCCGGGCCGACGGAGCCGGGCTCGCCGGGCGCAGCCCCGCCGGACTGCCCGCGCACGCGGGGTGGGAGGACGCGGCCGTGCCACCGGCAATGCTGGGTAACTACCTCCGCGACTTCGATGCGCTGATGAACGAATACGACGTCACCGGCCTGCCGTACGGGCACTTCGGCGACGGCTGCCTGCACGTGCGCATCGACTGGCCGCTCGACCAGCCCGGCGGCAGCGGCATCTTCCGGGAGTTCCTGGTCGCGGCAAGCAAACTGGTCGCCGGCTACGGCGGTTCCCTGTCGGGTGAGCACGGTGACGGCCGCGCCCGCAGCGAACTCCTGCCGCTGATGTACTCACCGGACGCGATGACACTCTTCGCCGCCGTCAAGCACGTCTTCGACCCGGACAACATCCTCAACCCGGGTGTCGTCGTCGACCCGCGCCCCGTCGACGCGGATCTGCGGGTGCCGGCAGCCCCGCTCGTGCGGCGTCAACTTGCGATGGCGTATCACCACGACGACGGCGACTTCACCCAGGCCGTGCACCGCTGCACCGGCGTCGGGAAGTGCCGGGCCGACAACACCGCGAGCGGGGGAGTGATGTGCCCGTCGTATCAGGCGACACGGGAGGAAAAGGACTCCACCCGCGGCCGCGCGCGCGTCCTGCAGGAAATGATCAACGGCACCGCCGTCGACGGAGGCTGGCGTTCGCCGGAGGTCCACGACGCCCTCGACCTGTGCCTGTCCTGCAAGGGATGTTCCTCGGACTGCCCGACCGGGGTCGACATGGCCGCCTTCAAAGCCGAAGTGCTGCACCAGAGCTACCAGGGTCGCATCCGCCCTGCCTCCCACTACTCGCTGGGGTGGCTCCCGCGCTGGGCGAAGATCGCCAGCCGTGCCCCCGGCCCGGTCAACGCCATGATGCGCGTTCCCGGCATCGGACCGCTGGCGTTGTCGTCGGCCGGCGTGGACAGGCGCCGCACCATCCCCCCGTTCGCGAAGCAGACGTTCCGGTCCTGGTTCAAGGCCACCGAGAACGACCGTGCCACCACCGGTGACCCAGTAATGCTGTTCGTCGACTCGTTCACCAACTACTTCACCCCCGAGGTCGGGCACGCCGCCGTGCGGGTGCTCGAGGCCGCCGGGTACCGACCGCAGTTGACCGACAAGCAGCAGTGCTGCGGACTGACCTGGATCTCGACCGGTCAACTCACCGCGGCGAAGAAGATCCTCGGACGCACCATGGACGCACTGTCCGGCAGCGCCGCGGCCGGGATCCCGATCGTCGGGATGGAGCCGTCCTGCACCGGGGTGCTGCGTTCGGACGCCGCGGAACTGCTGGGGAGGGCGGCCGCCGATCCGGTCGCCGAGGCCACCCGCACCCTGGCGGAACTGTTGACGGACCGAGGGTGGGAACCGCCGTCCCTCGAGGGCAAATCCGTTGTCGCGCAGCCGCACTGCCATCACCATTCCGTGATGGGGTGGAGTCCGGACGCACAACTCCTGGAGAAGGCCGGTGCACAGGTGCAGCGGTTGGGTGGGTACTGTGGCCTGGCCGGGAACTTCGGCGTCGAGAAGGGACACTACGAGGTGTCCGTCGCCGTCGCCGAACAGCAGCTTCTCCCCGCCGTGGCCGGAGCCGATGCCGACACCACGATCCTCGCGGACGGATACTCCTGCCGCACCCAGCTCGCGGATCTGACCGATCGCCGCGGTGACCACCTGGCGCAGCTCCTCGCCGCGCAGCTCGACGCGGAGGCGGCGCTCCGCTGCGATGGCCGGTAGTGCAGTGGGTGCGCCGCCGCGTACCACGAGCAGACGCTCGTCCTGGAAATATTCGCTCCGGACACACAGGGAATGACCGGCGCACGGGCACGCTTCCGTGAACTCACCATTCGGCTCGTCTCAGGGCTCCGGGGCCTTGGCAATAGACGCTCGGATCGGCGCAGTGCCCGGCGACTACTGTCCCGGCGAGGCGACTACTGTCCCGGCGACTGGGCCATCAAAGGCGCTGCCCGGGTCAAACTCGCCGGCACGGCACAGCGGATCATCTCGGGCGCATGGCTCTTCGGCGCAGAGCTTGTCGTCACCGACCCCGAACCCACACGGGCCGTGCTGACCGATGTCAACGCAGCACTCGACGTGGAATTCGATCCGAGCACCGCGGCGGCACTGGCAGACCTCAACCCGGCAATCTCGCTCGAGCAAGTACGAGCAGCCATCCTCATCGACCTGGGCACAGGACGCGAAGTCGTTGCCGAGCCGGCTGTCCTCGCCGATGCGATCAGTAACCGCGCATCACACGCGCCATGACCAATGCCAATGTCTGTTGCTGTTCGACCGACCGCCGTTTCGGCAGCGCTCGACGCTAGGATCGTTCCACACAGGCAGTAGTCACTATGCGGTTCGCGGTAGCGGTCGCGGTTTCCTCGGGAGAGTCGGGCAATGGTGGACGAGCAGCGCAAGACGGTCGGTGTCTTGTCGCGAGCATTCGCCATCATCGACGCGGTCGAGTTGCGTCCGATGATCACCAGCGACCTTGCACGGACTGTCGGCCTGTCGAAGTCGACCACCCAACGTCTCGTGGCCGAGCTCGCGCACTACGGCTATCTACGTCGAGATACCGAGGGCCGGTACTGGCTCGGGTATCGCTTTACCGCCGCCGGGATGACCGATATCGCCATGCCCGTCCTTCAGGAGCTGAGCGAGAGCACGGGCGAGTCCTCGCAACTGTGGGTAAGGCGCGGTGACCTGCGCTTGTGCGCCGCGAGTGTCGAATCATCGAACGAACTGCGGGCCACCATGCCGGTCGGCACCACATTTCCGCTGGCGGAAGGGTCGAGCGGCCACGTGCTGGCCGGCGATTTCGACAACGACCCCGCCGCGCGACGCCGCGGCTGGTGGCAGACGCTCTCCGAGCGGGTTTCCGGCCTCGGCTCGGTCAGCGCACCGGTACGAGTGCACGGCGAGATCGTCGCGTCGGTGTGCGTGTCGGGCCCGGTGCACCGGCTCGGTGACGATCCCGGAGCCCGCCTCGGTCCCTCGGCCATCGCTGCAGCTCATCGTATCGAAAAGTCACTCCTCGACTCCTGACCCCGGCGCCGCCCTCACGGCTGTGGGTGTGTCTTTTTTGCTCTCTCCACCTGTATTGGTCGGCATATACCCGTTGCGTTGTGTGACCTGTCGCACTATGGTTGCCCCATCATTCGGGTCATAGTGGCCCATATATTGGGTCACAGTGACTTGTCGATCACACCGCCGACAGGAATCGGAGCATCATGAACACCGCCACTACAGGCCCGCTCGACGGCATCACCGTCCTGGAGCTGGGCAATTTCATCGCAGCGCCCTTCGCGACTCGGCTGCTAGCCGATTTCGGCGCCGAGGTCATCAAGATCGAGCGACCCGACGGTGGTGACGAGCTGCGCGGCTGGCGTCGCAGCAGGGGCACCACCTCGATGATGTATCGCACCATCGCCCGCAACAAGCGCTCGGTGACGCTCGATTTGAAGAGCACCGAGGGGCAGCAGCTGGTGCTGGACCTGGCCGCCCAGGTCGATGTCGTGATCGAAAACTTCCGCCCCGGCACCCTGGAACGCTGGAACATCGGCCCCGAACAGTTGCAGGCAGCCAACCCTGACCTCGTCCTGGTGCGGATCTCCGGTTACGGCCAGAACGGCCCCTACGCACAACGCGCCGGCTTCGGTGGTGTCGCCGAGGCATTCGGTGGATTGCGTTATGTGACCGGCTATCCCGACCGTGAACCGGTACGTCCGGCAGCACCACTGGGCGACACTCTCGCTGGTCTCTATGGTGCGGTCAGCGCGTTGATGATGCTCCTGGCCAAAGCCCGCGGCGGCGACCACACCCGGCCCAAGGTCGCCGATGTCGCACTCTACGAATCGGTGTTCATGGCGATGGAATCGCTGACCGCCGACTACGACGCCTACGAAATGGTGCGCGAACGCACCGCCGGCAACCTGCCCGGTGTGGTGCCCAGCGGCTCCTACCCGTGTGCCGACGGCTCGGTTCTGATCGCCGGGAATGCCAGCGCGGTGTTCGCCAGGCTGATGAAGGCCGTCGGCCGCCCGGACCTGGCCAGTGATGCCGACCTGGTCGACGGCACCAAACGCTACCTGCGGGAAGACGATCTCGACGAGGCGATCGTGGCCTGGACGACGACCAGAACCACCAAAGAGGTGGTCTCCCTATTGTCCGACGCCGGTGTCCCGGTCAGCGAGGTCTACGACGCCGCCCGCATCGTCTCCGACGAGCACTATCTGGCCCGCGGCATGATCCAGCCGTTCAAGGTCGACGTCGAAGACGGCACACCCGAGGAGGTGCGCTTCCCCGGCGTGGTACCTCAGTTCGACGGCCAGGCAACGGAAATCGGATGGTTGGGGCCCGATCTCGGTGCCGACACCGAGCCGGTGCTGGGCCGGATGCTGGGCCTGACGCCTGACCGCCTGCACGCACTGCGCACCGCAGGCGTGATCTGACCCGCGGGCATCCGCCGCTCCGCTGTTCCCTGGTGCAACCACATCCTTTCCCCTCTGCTCCCGCACGGAAGAACCCGGTCCCATGGTCTACGCCATCTCCATCCTCGCCCTCGTACTGATCTTCACCATCGCCACCAAGGTGCCGATCAACATGGGCATCCTCGCCTTCGCCGGCGCCTTTCTCGTCGGCGGATGGGTGTCGGGGATCCCGATCGACGACATCGTCGACGCATTTCCCGGTGACATCTTCCTGATCGTCGCCGGCATCACCTTGCTGTTCGCCATCGCCAAGGCCAACGGCACCATCAACATCATCGTCGAATCGGCCCTACGCCTGGTCCATGGACGGCGCTGGGCGCTGGTGTGGATGATGTTCCTGCTCTCCGGCGCGCTGATGGCGCTGGGATCACCGATGGCGGCAGGCATGCTGGCCCCCATCGCGATGCGGCTGGCCGGGAAGAAGAACATCAACCCTCTGCTGATGGGCATGGCCATCAACCACGGCGCCCTGGGCTGCGCGTTCTCGCCCATCACGATCTACGGGGCCTTCGTCAACGGATTGATCAAATCCGCCGGGTACGAGGCGAACCCGCTGCTGCTGTTCATCGTTCCCTTCGCACTCAACGCCCTGTTCTTTACCGTACTGTTCGTCATCTACGGCCGCGACCTGCTCCACGAGCTGCCCGACGGCACCGATGAGACCACCGGGTCCGGTGCAAGCTCACCGGCCAGTCTCCACCCGAGCCCCGGCGGCGCCCCCGAATCGGGCACCCGTGCCGCGACCGCCGTCCTGCCCGAAACCGACGTCATCGGCCACACCCCGTTCAACCGCGAACGGGTCGCGACGCTCCTCGGAATCCTGCTCCTGGCAGTAGGTTCGGTGGCCTTCAACGTCGACGTCGGAGTCAGCTCGATCTGCATCAGCACGGTGCTGCTACTGATGGCCCCGCAGAAGATGCCCCGAATCGAAGACAAGGTGGCTTGGCCGGCCGTCCTGCTGGTCTGCGGCATGCTCACCTACATGACGGTGCTCAAACAAAACGGCACCCTCGACTTCCTCGGGGACGCCGCCGCCCACCTCGGCTCCCCCCTGGCCGCCGCGCTGATCCTGCTGTACGCCGTCGCGATCATCTCCGCGGTCGGCTCCTCGATCGGCACCCTGGGCATCGCGCTGCCGCTCGCCGCACCCATGCTCGCCGCCGGGGAACTCGGCGTGCTGGGATTCATCATCGCGCTGGCCTTCGCGTCCACCGTCGTCGACGTCAGTCCCTTCGCCACGAACGGATCGATCGTGGTGGCCGAGGCCGAGGTCGAAGACCGTCAACGGTTCCAACGCAGCGTCTTGGCCTACTGCGGTCTGGTGGTGTTCCTCGCCCCGCTGGTGGCCTGGGCCCTGATTGTCGTTCCCACCTCGCTCTGACCCCCGACCCTTCAGGAAGGTACACCCATGCCCGTCACCATCACCGACGTCGTCCTGCGTGACGGTCTGCAGGACGAGGACGTCCTCGTCGCGACCGACGACAAACTCACCATCGCCGACGAGCTGGTGGCTGCCGGTATCCGGCAGATCGAAGCAGTGTCGTTCGTCTCGCCCACCCGGGTCCCACAGATGGCCGACGCCGACGCACTCGTCGCCCGGTTGCAGCCCTACCGCGCCACCACACAGGTCAGCGCATTGGCACTGAACGTCCCTGGGGTTCATCGTGCGGTGGCGGCCGGAGTTGACGTCGTGCACATCGCGGCTTCGGCGAGTTCCGCGCACAGCCGAGCGAACGCCGGCACATCCGCCGCGCAGGCCCTCGAGGATCTGTCCCGGGCGGTGGCCAGTTACCCGGCGCAACGGTTCCTCGGCGGGATTTCCACCGCCTTCGTCTGCCCGTTCGAGGGAATCATCCCACCCACCCGTCTGGTAGAAGTCGCCGAACAGTTCGCAGCCATGGGGATACGCACCCTCGGGTTGGCCGACACAATGGGCACCGCCACCACCGAGCACGTGCTCACCGCGGTGGGCGCCGTACGCGATGCACTGCCCGACATCACTATCGGACTGCACCTGCACAACGCTGACGGCCAAGCGCTGACCACCGCCCTGCAAGCAGCACGGAATCTGGGCATCGAACACTTCGACAGCGCGGTCGGCGGATACGGCGGATGCCCATTCGCGCCCGGCGCGCACGGCAACCTCGCCACCGAGGAACTGGTCGCGCATTTCCACAGCCACGATGTGGACACCGGCATCGATCTCCAACAGCTCGCCATCGCAGCCTCGACGGTCAAACGTATCCTCGCCGATTCCCCGCAGCTGTCGAAGGAATGATCGGCGACTCCTCGGCAGGTATCCTTTTCACCCCGCGGTCTCACGACAACGCAGCAACCCGAAGAACTCGTCGATGCCTTCCACGCCGACGCCATAGCTACCGGCATCGATTCCGAAGGATCTCGAGGGCCCGAGCCGTTCCGCAGCAGACACTTCAACAAGTCCAAGCACGAGCCCCCCAACGACGGGGTGAGCCCAGCAGCAAACGAGAACCCCTCCGGAGGTGCCACAATGGGGCAAACACTCGCAGAAAAAATCTGGAATGAGCACCTGGTAAGACCAGGAACAGCTGACGAGCCGGATCTCATCTACGTCGACATGCATCTGGTCAACGAGGTCACCAGTCCCGCCGCATTCTCGGGACTCCGCGAGGCCGGGCGCGTAGTCCGCCGACCGGACCTCACGCTGGCCATCGAAGATCACAACACTCCGACCGACGATATCTTCCGATCGATCACAGACCCCGCAGCTGCGCTGCAACTCGAACATCTTCGACAGAACTGCCAAGACTTCGGCATCGAGTTGTACTCATTGGGCGATACCGCACGCGGAATCGTCCATGTCACAGGACCGGAACTCGGATTGACCCAACCCGGCATGACGGTGGTGTGCTGCGACTCTCACACCAGCACACACGGGGCCTTCGGAGCTCTCGCTTTCGGGATCGGTACCAGCCAAGGCGAGCATGTCCTTGCCACGCAGACCCTGTCGATGCGGTCAATGAAGAACATGCTGGTGACCGTTCACGGTGAGCTTCCCCCCGGTGCAACAGCCAAAGACCTGATCCTGACTGTTATCGAGGTACTCGGCACGGACGGCGGGCAAGGACACGTCATCGAGTATCAAGGCGCGGCAATACGACAGCTCTCGATGGAGGGCAGGATGACCGTGTCGAACATGTCCATCGAGGCAGGCGCGCGTGCAGGGCTGATTGCACCGGACGAAACAACCATCGAGTACTTGCGCGGCCGCCCGCACGTGGTTGACGGCCCAGAATTCGACATTCAGGCGGATCACTGGCGAACCCTTGTATCCGATCCGGACGCCCACTTCGACAAACAGATCACGATAGATGCAACAACGATTCACCCGCGCGTCACCTGGGGTACCAACCCTTCCCAATCCGTGCCCCTGACCGGGGAGGTTCCAGACCCGGCCGATTTCGCACACCACGCAGAACAACTCTCCGCCCAGCGTGCGCTTGGGTACATGGAGCTACAACCTGGCACAAAAATGAGCGAGGTATCGGTAGACGCCGTTTTCATCGGGTCGTGCACCAACAGCCGGATCGAGGATTTGCGGGAGGTTGCGGCCGTGTGGCAAGGCCGAACGATCTCACCGGAGATAGAGGTGATCCTTGTTCCGGGCTCTGACACAGTGCGCGCTCAAGCAGTTCGGGAAGGTCTGGATCAAGTGTTCACAGCCGCCGGCGTGGACCTTCGCTATTCAGGATGTTCGATGTGTGTCGCGCTGAACGAGGATCGAGTGAGCGCCGGTAAGCGGATCGCATCCACCAGTAACCGCAATTTCGAAGGACGACAGGGAACCGGCGTCAAGACGCACCTGGTATCGCCCGCCGTCGCAGCTGCCACTGCAGTGACCGGTCGGCTCACTGCACCGTCCGAACTGAAGGAGTCGACCAATGGAACCCATCGTTAGCCACACCGGAATCGCAGTACCGATTCCAGTTTCCGATATCGATACAGACCAGATCATTCCCACTCGGTTCTGTGTTGGTCTGACAAAGGTCGGATACGAGGATTTTCTGCTATACGAGTGGCGCAAGGATAAAAATTTCGTGCTCAATAATCCGGTCTATCGAGGTGCCAGCATCCTGGTTGTCGGCCGAAACTTCGGGTGCGGATCCTCCCGAGAAATGGCCGTATGGGCCCTGAAAAATTATGGGATACGCGTTGTCATATCTCCCGAATTCGGCGACATCTTTCGAGGTAACGCCCTGAAGAATGGTCTCCTGACCGTCACTCTCAGTGAAGCTGAGATCGAATCGATCTGGGCGGTTCTGGCGTCCACCCCCGGCGAGACGATGACCATCGACCTCGAAAATTGTCACGTACAGGTCGGGAATGGGAACACCTTCGGCTTCGAATACGATGCGAACGCACGATGGCGACTCATGAACGGACTGGACGACATCGCAATAACCCTGAAAAATATTGGCGACATAGACAATTACGAAGCTCGGAGGCGACTGGACCTGCCGACCTCGCCTCGAGTCGTAACTCGGATGTGACTTCGACCGTGGGGTCAAGCCCCGGGGCGTGGTGTACGAAGTCGTCGCGTGACTCCTCGTGGGGTTATGCCGTCAGTTCCGCGGGTGTCACCTCCTGATTCGGGTGCGGTCCGGGAAGATGCCCTGAAATGCGTGTGTACCTGGCCATCATGAGCCTCGACCCCAAAGGCGCCGCCCGCCAGCGCTGGTTCAACCGCTGGAGGCGGCACTGAATGCCGTCGAGATCACCTTCGACGGACGCCTGTCCGCCGGACGAAAGTAGCTACAAATCAACCAGTTACACCGTTATCTGGACAGACCCGTCTCGGCATCGTCGAGGAATACGTTATCCGCGACGGGTTAGTCGATTAGGTCTTCGTAGCGGTATTCGGTGGTGATCGGGGTGCTGTCCTCATGGGCTTGGGTTTCGCGGTGTTGGAGTTCGACGCGACGGATCTTGCCGGAGATGGTTTTGGGGAGCTCGAAGAACTCGATGCGCCGGACCTTGAGGTAGGGGGCGAGGTGGTCGCGGGAGTATTCGAGGATCGAGCGGGCGGTGTCGGCGGTGGGTTCCCATCCGGTGGCGAGCGAGATGTACGCCTTGGGTAAGGCGAGGCGGGTGAGATCGGGTTGGGGGACGACGGCGGCTTCGACGACGGCGGGGTGTTCGATGAGCACACTTTCCAACTCGAACGGTGACACCTTGTAGTCGGAGGATTTGAACACGTCGTCGGTGCGTCCGACGTAGGTGATGTACCCGTCCGCGTCACGTTGTGCGACGTCTCCGGTGTGGTAGTAGCCGCCGGCCATGACCTGGTCGTTGCGGTCGGGGTCACCGAGGTATCCGGTCATCAGATTCTTCGGATGCTGGCTCAGGTCCAAACAGATCTCTCCCTCGTCGGAGACGGTCCCGGTGATCGGATCGACAAGCACCACCGGCACCCCGGGCATCGGCCGTCCCATCGAACCGGCTTTGACCGGTTGGCCGGGGGTGTTGCCGATTTGCAGGGTGGTCTCGGTTTGCCCGAATCCGTCGCGGATGGTCAATCCCCAGGCGTGTTCGACCTGGCGGATGACGTCGGGGTTGAGCGGTTCCCCGGCACCGAGCAGTTCGCGGAGACCTTCAGGTTTGGGGCCGAGGTCGGCCTGGATGAGCATGCGCCACACTGTCGGCGGTGCACAGAAGGTGTTGACCTGGGCGCGGTGCAGCTGGTCGAGCAGGGATGCGGCGTCGAATCGGCTGTAGTTGTAGACAAAGATTGTCGCCTCGGCGATCCACGGCGCGAAGAAGCAACTCCACGCGTGTTTGGCCCACCCGGGTGAGCTGATAGCCAGATGTACATCGCCGGGCGTGAGGCCGATCCACGCCATCGTGGTCAAATGTCCTACGGCGTAGCTGGTCTGGGAGTGTTCGACGAGTTTCGGTTTGCTGGTGGTTCCGGAGGTGAAGTAGATGAGCATCGGTTCGTCGACCGTGGTGACGGTCTGGAACGGGCCAGCCGGGGCCAAGTCGGCCGATTGCGCATACGGGTGCCAGCCAGCGGCCTCGCCGCCGACCACTATGCGCAGGTAGTCGCCGGTCAGTTCGTCGAATTTCGGGGTGTCGGCGAGATTGGCGATCACACACCGCGCCGCGCTACGGTCGAGGCGGTCGCGAAGATCGTCCGGCCCGAGGGCGGCGGTGGTGGGCATCACGATGGCGCCGAGCTTGAGCACCGCCAGCATCGCCTCCCACAGCTCGACTTGGTTGCCCAGCATCAGAATAACCCGATCACCTTTACCCACACCGAGCTGCTGCAGCCAGGTCGCGACCCGGTCGGAGCGCTCGACCATCTCCGCGAAGGACACCTTCAGTTCGCTGCCGTCCTGTTCGGTGATCCACAGCGCCGTGCGGTCGTTGCCGCGGGCGAACGCGTCGAACCAGTCGATGGCCCAATTGAACTGCCCCGTCAGTTGGGGCCAGCGGAACTCGTGCACGGCTTTGTCATAGTCGTCGATCAACGTTATCAACTGGTCACGGCCGGCACGATATAAGTCTGTGTTCGTACTCATAAATTCATGATCCTTCTCGTGTTACGGCTTGGGCAGGGGACAGCGGCGGAAGTGCCAGACGAATACGGCGCTGACGCTGCCCACTTCGGTGTGCTCTTCGACAGTGGCCAGATGATGATGCGCGTCTGCCGGCAGCGGATCCGAGAGACCGACATGGCCGTCCCCTGTGTGTTACTTCTGGACGTCCTCTCGTTCAGCTGGTTTGACTGCTGAAATCAGTGCTAGGACAAGCCGGTTCATCGGCGTAGCGATGCTGTGTCGGTCGGCCGCCCGCACGACAGCCCCGGTCAGCGCATCATGCTCCAAAGGCCGACCGGCAAGACGATCCTCCCTCATCGACGACGTACCGTCCGTGGGGGCGTTAAGTAGCCAGTCCAGCATGCCCTCGGCATCGGCCGGGGTGAGTGCTGCACCCTCAGCATTGCCGACTGTAACCGCCTCGTACATGATCTCCAGCGCCAGATTCTGAATATTTGCTTCTTGCAACACATCCAAGCGGCGACCTGTCAGAGCGGTGAGGGGGCTGGCAGAAATGTTCGCCAGGAGCTTACGCCAGGCGACGGTCTTCAAATCGCTTTCAAGCGACGTCCGCATACCGCCCGCCATGAGCTCGTCGGCAAGTCTGCGACTGACCGCATCGTCGGGCATGGAGACATCGACACTGCCAGATCTACGCAAGACCGCGCAGCCGGGCTTGTAGCGTTCGGCGTTGAGGTAGACGACGCCGGGAATAATGTGTGCTCCGTCGGTGTAAGGGGCTACCCGATCGGTGTGCTCGATGCCGTTCTGTGCCACCAACATTGCTGTCCGGGGATCTGCGGCGGCGCGCAACCAACGCTCCGCTACCGCAGTGTGGTGAGCTTTGACGGCCACGATCACCGTAGAATGCGTCATGGCTTCAGCCGGGTCTCCGATGTGTTGGACCGGCCACGATTCAGTAGAACCGTTCTCGGTGATCTCGATGTGATCAATCGGAGTCCGCCCACCGCAGATGGTGATGGGCCGGCCCGCGCGGGCAAATGCGGACGCGAGTGATAAACCGATGGCGCCTGCTCCGATCACGGCGACCGGTCGACGGGCTTCATGAACGTTCACATGGTCTTCCTGTCTGCTGATCTCAGGTGTCGAAATATCTTCCTCCAGGGCGGACGGAGTGGCCCCAGAGCACCTTTGGTGCAACCCCGTCCGATAAACCTAGTCCAGCAGGTCAGGCTGTTCGCGCAGTATGTCGTCGAACAGTGGTCGGATGCTGAGCCACGCGGCGTACGAGCTGCCGTTCTCGCGGTGGGTGAAGGTAGCCGTTTCGTGGTCCATTTCGATGGGTGTTCCGGCGGTCATCGCTGCCAGTTGTACCTGTGCACAGCGCTCCATGGCGATGAACCACCACGCTGCTTCACCCGCTGACTGGCCAGTCGTGAGCAACCCGTGGTTCTGCAGTACCGCTGCTTTAGACTGACCGAGGGCGGTAGAAATTCGTTCTCCTTCATCCCGGTAACCTGCAGGGCCGCCGTAGAAATCGTAGATCGCGTGGTCTTCGTAGAAGGCGGCAGCGTCCTGGTTGATCGGACGGATCCCCATGCCCAACGACGACAGTGTCCGACCATGGATGGAGTGGGTATGCGCTGCCGCCACGACATCGGGACGGGCTTTGTGCAGTTCGGAGTGGATGTAGAAGCCGGCGAGGTTGACGGTACCTTCGCCCTCGAGCACTCGCCCCGAGTGGTCGACCCGAAGTAGGTCGGATACCCGTATTGACTTAAAGCTTTTGATGAATGGATTCACCCAGAATTCGTCGTGGACCTCGGGGTCACGGACGGTCATGTGGCCGGCCACGCCTTCGCCGAATCCGAACTTTCCGAACAGGCGAAGGGATGCTGCGAGTTCGCGCTTCCGTAGCAGTCTTTCGTCTTCGATCGAGAGTCCGACGGGCGGCTGAGGAAGGCCCGGTTGCGGCGTGAGCACGCTGGCCGGTCGATCGATGAGACCTGCGCTGGAGGGTGTGTCTGAAGTGATTGTCATTTTCCGTTACCTTTCGCTTGTGAGGTTTGGAATGGGTGTTCGGTTGCCATCGGGAATCGTTCGATTGCCCTGCACACGAGTAGTTGTAGCGAAGCGAATCATCTGTGTGCTCAGTGACTGGCGCGGTGTTCCAGGTGCCGTCGGATGGGAAAGGTGATGACGACGCCGAGAACCGCGGCGATTAGGCAGACACCTGCCGGGGAGATAGGGCTATCCGTTTGTTCGACGAGCCAAAAGGCGACAAGTGGAGTGGTGGCGCCGGCGGTAACTGCGCCGATGTTCCAGCCGAGAGCGGTGCCGGTGTAGCGATGCTCCGTTCGGAACAGCATTGGAACGCTGGCCAGCACTGGAGCAGCTGCAGCCATGGCGGTAGACATGAGCGCGATATAGGCCACGAGCACGGCGACGAGATTGCCGGTGGACATGGCGGCGAAGGCTGGGACCGCAATCACGGCGAAGACGATCATGCCGGTACGAGTCACCGTCATCAGTCCGACCCGGTCGGAGATCCTGCCGGCGAGGAAGGACGCACCTCCCGAGGTCATCATTGCCACCACAACAATCCAGTACACCGCCGTCTGCGGTAGCGTGAGTACCTGAATGAGATGAACGCTGAGGTAGCTCAGTCCGATGTAGCACGTACCGTTCACCGCGATGCTGGCCAGAGAAGTCAAGGCCAGGCCGCGCCCGTCGTCGGAGAGCAGGCGGCGTAGCGCGCCCCGCCGACTGCGGGCAGCAGTTGGCGACAGTGTTTCTTCCGAGCGGCTCCGCAGCCACAAGCAGTACAGGCACAGCGGCAGGGTCAGCAGGAAAGGAATACGCCAACCCCACGATCCGAACTGTTCGGTTGGCAATGCAAAAGAGATGAGGCCGACGGTGACTCCGGCGACGGAGTATCCGACAGTGATTCCAATGGCGCTGGCAGCTCCGTTGGCGCCCCGCTTGCTTACGGAGGAGGACTCTGCGATGAAGGTCATTGATCCACCGAGTTCGCCACCTGCAGAAAGACCCTGGACCGACCGCACCAGTACCAGCAGCACTGTGGCCCAAACTCCGATGGTCTCGTAGGTTGGTAGCAGCCCAATGGCTGTGCTTGCCAGCCCCATCGACAGCAGTGTCGCTAGCAAGGCTTGCTTGCGCCCGTAACGGTCCCCGATTCGACCGAAGATCAGACCGCCGATGGGGCGGAGCAGGAACCCGGTGGCGAACAACATCAGTCCCGACATCAACGCGGCGGCTGGATCGGATGCCGGGAAGAACAGCGGCGAAATGGTCACTATCAGGAAGCCGAACAGCGAGTAATCGTAGTACTCGATCACGGTGCCAACGCCGCCTGCCCAGGCTGCGCGACGACCACGCGATGCGCCGAGTAAGGAGGACGGTGCGAGGTCGTCCTCTGCAGTGGCCCTGTCAGGTATCACGATTGGCGGCGGGTCTGCAGTCATCGAGGGTCTCCACATCGTTCGTCGGAAACGGCCTCTCTCGTCACTCTTGCCGAGGCCGCGGTCACATCGACCGGGTCCGAGAGTTCCATCTCGCAAGTCTGGTGGGCAAGCAGCAACAAACCTTTGACGCTCGTTTTGTTCCCCGGAACAAACTCGATCACCGTCACAGGTTCAGTTCGCGGATTAACGACCGTTCGGGTTCTCCGGCGGAGTCTTCCTGGATGTCTGGATCGGCCCGGAAACTTGCAGCCGGCGAGCCTCCGCCGCAAGGAAAAGATGGACGACGTCAAGCGGTGTCTTCAAGTCCCGGTTCAGAGCGCTCATCAGCCTGTTCAAGCGATACCGGACGGTATTGGGATGACAGTGCAGCTCAGTTGCCGCCGACTCCGGGTGGCCGCCGTTGTCAAACCACGCTCTGAGCGTGCCGATGAGGAGATCCTGGTCGACGTTTGACATCTCTTGAATCGCACCGAAAACGTGCTGCTGCAACCCCGCAGCGAGGGCAGGTGAACTGATGAGGAGACCAGCTACCTGAGCATCGTCGAAGTGGGTGACAATGTGTCGCCCCTCACGGCCGGCATTACTGGCAATTCGTGCCTGAGCCACGGCAGCAGGAACGGCGCTTAGGCCCGAGAATGGCCTGCTGACACCGACTTTGCGGAACTTGAGCCGCGAGACATGCTCCGTTATCCGCAGTATGTCGATTTGGCCGGCCACCGCGATAAGACCGATGTCCGACCGTGCCTCTGATTTCCAGACCGATTGCAGCCCGATTCCCGCCAGCGAGGTGCGCGCCGTCTCGGGCGTATCCGTGTCTGGCGCTGAATGCTCGGTCATCAAGACGACAAATGTTCCTGCGGTGGGGAATTGCAGTTGATTGGCGACGTCGACCAGCGTCTGATCGTGTCCTGGCTCGCCACTGAACAGCATTGTCAGTAACGCCTGACGCCTGCGGTGGTTCCGTTGCTGGCGCTCGGCGGCGAACGTTTGATAAGCCTTCGCGATTTCCTGCGAGTACTTTTCGAAGGTGGTCCACAAAACCGAGGCCGACATGAGTAATGCACGGCTTGCGGGTGCCGGGCCGTCCGCGCCGAAGGTCTCGCGGTCCGCTTCCTCGCAGCCCAACACCAACTCTTGCCAGATATGGATGACGCCGATTCGGAAGCCCGACAGCACGGTCTCGAGCGGCATTTCCTGTTCGGCGCGGAGGAGTCCGGTGTTGTGCGGTCCAGGCACGGATAAGGTGCGATTCAATCGCACACTCTCGATTAGTCCCTCGATGTTCTGATGGACCGCCGGAACGAGTTCCTCGATTGCCATCGCCGCTGCGAAATGCGGCAGTTCGGCACGCAGCTTTTCGGCGATTTCGATTGCGAGCTCGTCGAGGCGCACAGTCAACCCTTGGCACACTGCTGCCAGGCGCTCGTCCACTGCGGACAGGGTTTCTGCACCCGTTGGCCCGGCAGCAGTCACATCATTGCCGTCTGCTGGTCTGACGATCACACCTACCTTCGTTCATGTCCATGGCGGCGGACCTTCGCAACCGGGCTCGGCAGCACCAGTCTACGCGGGCGCTTCGCCGCCGCCATCGCTACCGGTCACTTTCCCGGCAGGTTGGCCTGTGACAGGTAGGCGGCGGCCCTCCGCAGCACCTCGCTCCTGCTCGAGCAACTGGATCCGCTTTCTCAGCTCGCGGTTCTCTCTGGACTCCTCGTTCGTCGTCCCTGGCTTGATGGCCTCTTCGAGGTCAGCCTGTCTGAGCCAGTTCGTCAGACACGATGGCAGTCACACAGCCGGAGGTCAGCCGGATCGTGAAGAGGCGCGGGACGTGGGATCAGATCGAACGGTCCTCGCGGCGACGACCGAGCGGCGTGCGCAGGCGAACGCACTCTGATCCCGCTGCTGTTTGCCACCGACATCGAGGCCTGGCGCCGCCCCGGCGAACTCCTGGAAGGACGGTTTCCGCGCCTCGATCCGCATGTTCGACCCGGTGGTTCGCCGCCGCACCCGGGATGCGATCGTCGACGCCCACCTCGCTGAGCACACCGACGTCGGGATCGGCCGCCTACTGGCAGGTTGGCTAACAGAACTGTCGGAATTCGTCGGAATCTCTTTCGAACTCCTAGGTGCCGGATTTGGTGCGAGGGATGAAGTGGAACCTTCTCTTTCGTGCTGTCGCTTTCACGGGCTTTGACCGAGGAGTATCTGGACGAATTACTCGCGGTTGGCCGGCGACCGGGCTACTCCTCGGTTGCGCGCGGCGTCTGTTCAAGTGATATCCATTCAGCTCGAGATTGGAACCACCACGCCTGAGCTTCCGACGAGTTGCGTCACCGACTTGGAAACTCTGCTCGGGCGACGACCGAAGTCCGTGCGGTGGGCATTGGAGAACAATGCGCGTCTTCAGGAAGTGGCGGTTTTCTGAGCCGACGGGTTTCGGTCGGCGGTCAGGGCGATAGCGGTGAGCTCGGAGAACCGGTGGAGCGCGTCGGTGTCGCCTGCTACGCGGGCGTGTGGGCGTGCGGTTCGATCGCCGGACAGGGTGAGAAAGACTTCTTCGGATGAGCCCTCGATGATCAGCTCTGCGGACACGTCGCTGCTCACTATCGAGGTGCTCACCCCGGTCGGACCGGACTCGAGCAACACGCTGTCGCCGTCCGCGTCGATGCGAGCGGTGAGGACGGGGAAGCCGGGCCCGCTCGCCAGTGCGCTCGCCTCTGGGAACAGCGCCATGATCGCGAAGACCAACCATCGCCCTCTGTTGTGGTCGTCGCCCGCGCCGGTCGACATCAGCGGCACTCCCCATCGTGCAAGTTCCACCAAGGGTTTCTGCAACCCGAGCCCCCACTCGGTCAGGAAGTAGACGCGCGCCGACACCGGAGCGGGCTCGTCGGATGAGGCGACGACTCCCGTTTCCTCGAGTGTCCGAAGGCGTTGCGCCAGCAGGTTCGTGGCGATGCCGGGCAACGCCCTGTTCAGGTCCGAGTACCGGCTCGGGCCGACGAGAAGCTCCCGGACGATCAACATCGTCCATCGGTCACCGATGACATCCAACGCCCGCGCCAACGCGCAGAACTCCCCATACGACTTCATCCCTCCAGCTTACACTTGACAAAATCGTCGTGGTGCTTGAAATAATAAAGTCGTGATGAATACGATCCTGCAGCGGCGCCGAACGTCGCGTGTACCTGTCCTCGTTGTGCTGTGCGCAGCGACCTTGGCCATCAGCCTCGCCACGACCGCGATCAACGTGGCCTTACCCTCGCTCGCAGTGGACCTGCGAGCAAACAATCGCGAACTCCAATGGATCGTCGACGCCTACAACCTCCTCTTCGCCACGTTCGTCCTGGCGTTCGGCAGCCTCAGCGATCGCTACGGGCGCAAAGGCGCCCTGGTGCTGGGCTTGACGATCTTCGGCGGCGGAGCCGTCGGAGCGTCGTTCGCCGAGAGCTCAGGACAGTTGATCACCTGGCAAGCGGTGATGGGACTCGGGGCGGCATTCGTCTACCCGACCACGCTGTCGATCCTGTCCAACGTGTTCACCGAGCGCACCGAGAAGGCGAAGGCCATCGGAATCTGGGGCGCCACCACAGGAGTCGGCGTCGCGTGCGGACCGATCCTGGGCGGCTGGTTGCTCGAGCACTTCTGGTGGGGGAGCGTCTTTCTGGCGTTGTCCGTCGCGGCCGTGATCGCGATCGCCGCGGCGGTCGTCGTGGTGAGCACTTCCCGCGATCCCAGCACACCGCGTATCGACGTCGGTGGTTTGATCCTGTCGGTGCTCGCCGTCGGCACCTTGGTCTATACCGTCATCGAGGCGCCGGAACACGGCTGGGCCAGCACCTCCACACTGGCGGGGTTCATCCTCGCGGCAGCGCTGATGTTCGCGCTGGTGCTGTGGGAGCGTAGCCACGAGGATCCGATGATCGACGTCACGCTCTTCACGAACATGCGCTTCACCGCCGCGAGCGCCTCGGTGACCTTCGCCTACTTTGCGCTGTTCGGGTTCATCTTCCTCATATCCCAGTATTTCCAGCTCGTCCGCGGGTTCGGCCCTCTCGAAACCGGGTTGAAGTTCATCCCGGTGGCTACGTCGATCGCGGTCGGTTCGATACTCGGAACGATCCTTGCCGTCCGGCTGGGCAACAAGCTGATCGTCACCGTGGGGCTCGTGCTCTTCACGTCGGCGTTTCTCTGGATCGCTACTCTGAGTCAATCGACGAGTTACGTGGAGGTCGCCGCGCAGATGGTCCCATTGGGGCTGGGGCTGGGGCTGACGTCCGCACCGGCGACCGAAGCGATCATGGGTGCGGTACCGCGAGAGAAGGCGGGTATCGGGTCAGGGATGAACGACGCGACTCGAGAGGTCGGGGGAACGCTCGGCGTTGCGGTCATCGGCAGCGTGTACGCCTCCCTCTACGCGTCGACTTTCAATGCTTCCGATGCGGCACGACAACTGCCCGAGGCCGTCAGGTCGATGGTGGAGGAGTCTGTGGGCGCCGCCGGGATCGCTGCCGAGCAGTTGCGCAGCGCCGGCGACACCGGCACGGCGCAGGCGGTGGCGGACGCCGCGAACTCGGCGTTCCTCGACGGGCTGGCTTCCGGGGCATACGTCGCCGCAGGCGTCACGGCGCTGGGTGCGATCGTCGCCGCAGTGTTCCTCCCCTCGCGTCCGAAGTGAGCACCGCGACGGCCGGTGCCGATCCAGGCGCGACGCCACCGGTGCACGGGGCCATGTCGGCGCCGACAAGCCTCCCGGTGAACCGCTGCGCGTGTACAAGGGCGGATTCAGCTGGCCGTCGCAACACTGTGTCGTGCGCGAGTGTACTTGTTCGACAAAGACGTCCGCCGCCTGGCGCCAGATGGAGACCACACTCGGACCCATTTCCGGGTGCGCGACGGACACGGCATCGACCACCTGGAATTGGCTCGGTAGCCACGACGGATCGTCGATGTCGATCAGGACCGCGACGTCGGCCATGGTCAGGGTGTCGGCGGCGGCGCGACGGATCAGCTCGGCGGCGACCTCCTCGGGGAGAGGGTGGCCGGCGGCGGCTTTGAGGACTTTGTGGAAGGTGCGGGCATCGAGGACGGTCAGGTCCCGAGCGGCCTGGCGGGCGACGTGGCGTTGGTCGGCATGCTTGAAGCGGTTCTTCTTCGCGTCGCGGGCCTCACGGGTGCGGCGGTTGAGGTCCTCGCCGAGGGCGGTGAGCTGATCGCGGGTGTAGGGGCGGGACAGTGGTCGAGGTGCGCGAACACGATCCGCTGGTTGATCAGGTCGGCGACGCGCCGCAGCGGCGAGGTGATGTGGGTGTAGGCGCCCAGACGCAACCCGTAATGGCCGTGCACGGTCGGGTTGTAGGTGGCCGCCCGCAGGGTCGAGAGCAGCCGGCCGCGGAGTTTCGCGAACAGGTTCGGGTCGCCGGCCGCGGCGGCGATCTCGTGCATCAGCTCGTCGGTGCTGCCTGCGACCGGGTTGGGTCGGTGATTGCGGAAGAGGATCGGCAGCGCGTGGTCGAACACACCACAGCGCGACCGCCTCGTTGGTGGCGATCATCAACTCCTGCACGATCACGTACGCGACCGTGCGCAGCGAATCCGGGATGGCGACGATGGCGCCGTCCTCGTTCGCCGCCCAGCCGCGGGTCAGGTCGTAGAACGCGAGGGCGCCGCCCTCGCGGCGGGCGGTCAGCGACGCGTGGGTGGCCGCATGGGCGGCGGTCAGCTGCGCGTACAGGGGATGGGCCGGGTCGGACAGGATGCCGGGCACGTCGGCATGATCCACGGCCGCGCATCGCCGCGCCGGGACCTGCCCGCGGCCCACAGTGACGTCGACCAGCTGCCCGCCGGTGGTCACGGTGCCGGTGATCTGCAGGCTGGTGCGGTCTGCGTCGGTGGTCAGCGTGGCCGCCTGCTCCGCCGACGCACCCAGCATCGGGATGGTGCGGTTGGGCAGGTATCGGGTCTCCTCCCGCAGGAACGCCTGCTCGTCGGCGACCGATCCCGCCGCCACGAGGTACTCATCGTGGTAGCGCTCGGTATCCTTCTTCGATCTAGGTGACGGCGCCGGGCTGGGAACCGTCGCTCCCGCGTTGCGGCGGTCGATGGACTTCACCACCGGCGACATCGCCATCGCGACCTCATTTGCCTTCGGAGGCGCGTTCATCGGGGCACTCATCGGCGGACACCTCTCGGACCGTGTGGGCCGGTTGACCGTCCTGCGCGTCTCCGTCATTGTTGTGTCGATTTTGACGGTCGCCCAAGCCGGGGCCCAAGAGCCGTGGCACATCATAGTAATTAGACCGATAACGGGTATCGCCATTGGCATGTTGTTCGTCTGTTGCATCACCTACCTAGTCGAACTGAGTCCTATTACCCGCCGTGCGGAGCGCGCGGCAGTGGCCGCGCTCTTCGGCGTCATGGGACCCGCGGTAGTGGCAACTGTCGCGCGCATCGTGATCCCGAACGGCCTTGAGTCGTGGCGATGGGTGTTCGTGTTCTGTGGCCTCGGCATCTTGATCCTGCTGCCGACGCGCGGACTACCCGAGTCGCGGCTGTGGCTGATCGGACGAGGCAGGACAGCAGATGCGGAAGCAGCGTTGAGCACCATCGAGCGCTCCATGGGTGGTCGGTTGGCTGAGCCGATCGCTGCTGACATGCCCGAGCCGTCGACAGAGGACGGAACGCGCACGTCGGTGCGGCAGATCTTGCAAGGCAAGATCTTGCTTTCAACGATCGTGCTCTCCACCCTCTGGATCGCGTTCGCCGTGGTCACACAGACCTTCCCGACCTGGATGCCTACCATCCTCGACATGCGTGGGTTCGAGACTGAAGTGCTCCTGACAAATGCGGCGATTGCGCTGTACGGTGCTCCGCTCGGCGCGCTGCTCAGCTATCTCCTAACCAAGGTGGTGAGTCGATGGGTCTTGATGCCCCTCTACGTTCTGATTGCGAGGGGCGCCATCGCAATGTTCACTGTGACTAAGGACGAGATGGTCGTATTAATCTCGGCATTCCTCGTCCAACTCGTTGGCGGTGCGATCTCGCCGCTCGTCAATGTCACGACCGCCGAGGAGTAC
This sequence comes from Rhodococcus sp. NCIMB 12038, assembly GCF_002165735.1. Taxonomy (NCBI): domain Bacteria; kingdom Bacillati; phylum Actinomycetota; class Actinomycetes; order Mycobacteriales; family Nocardiaceae; genus Rhodococcus; species Rhodococcus sp. NCIMB 12038. The sequence goes on along the minus strand of NZ_NHML01000006.1, from coordinate 220,869 downwards.
CCCTCGGCATTGCGTGCGACAGGCACTGGGTTCACATATTCGTCGAGTCGCTTGGCCAATACAACCGCGCCCTTCGCGGTTGCCGCGATTCTCGCTAGCGGCGTAGCGGCGGCTGGCTGGTTCCTCGTGACTGGGACGATACGGAACTCAGTCCGCGGCAGACGCGGACACCAAGCGCTCCACGACGAGCGTATGGGCGGTGTCCGCGCCCGGCGGCAGTTGCTCGCCCCGCAGATGGCGAGCTACCCATGCGTCACGTGCGGCCACGGCGGCCTTGGAGACTGCGGCCTCGGGCGCCACGAAGTCGAAGCCGTGGCTGCCTCCCGCCCAGACGTGCAGTTCTGCCTGGACGCCGGCCGCCCATAGCGCGCTGGCATAGGCGATGTCCTCGTCACGAAACACCTCGGCCGATCCGCAGTCGATGAAGGCCGGAGGGAGTCCCGCGAGGTCGACGGCACGTGCCGGGGCCGCATAGATGGAGACGGTGTCGGTGCCGCGGCGCTCGCCCAGTAGCGCGGTCCAGCCCATCCGGTTGCTGACCCGGTCCCATGGCCCTATGCCCACGTACTGCTGAGTGGACATCGTCTGGTCGCGGTCGTCGAGCATGGGGCCGATCAGCAGCTGGCCGTTGAGGCGGGGGCCGTTGCGGTCGCGGGCGAGCAGCGCGGTTCCGGCGGCGATCCCGGCGCCGGCGCTGGCTCCGACGATCAAGATCCGGTTGGCGTCGATGCCCAGGTCTGCGGCGTCTTTTGCCATCCAGACGAGGGCGGCGTAGCAGTCCTCGACCGGGTACGGGTCGGGGAATTCCGGAGCCAGCCGATACTCCACCGTCACCATCACCGCGTCGTGCGTCACGATCCAGGGCAGCATGGCGCTCAGGCCGGTCATCCGGTTGCCGGCCACCATCCCGCCGGCGTGCGTGTGCAGGATGCCCGCTCCGGTGCCGGTGTGGTCGGCGCGGGCGATCGTCGAGACGACGATCGGCGCGCCCTTGAAGCCGTCGATGGTGAGGTCGCGTCGCACGAGACCGTGGGCGGCGATCGTCTCGTCGGTGACGTCCGCCGGGCTGCCTTCTCGCATGATCGGGATCATCGCTTCGGTAATTCCTGGCGGCAGTTGCTCGGCGAGGGCTGCGAGCATCGGCTCCAGGGAGGGATCGAACGGCGGGCGCGGGAGGTGATCAGACATGACAGTCCTTTTCATAGATGTTCAGGAAATCGAGTTCGCGATGTGCTCGCCCGGGATACGTTGGGGCGGAAGTAAAGTGGTCTAGGGCGAACGCCCTGTGGCCTGTCTCGGCCAGGTTGTCCGTGGCTTAGATCTTTCGATGCTGGGTGCGGTGACATGTCAGGCATGCCCTGGTAGAGGCTATCGGCGCTGAAAGTCGCTGAGGCCGACCTCAGCGGACCTGATTCTTGCCGACGAAAAGGGTGCCGAGGACGGCGGCGAAGGCGATGGTGGCAGCCGTGGTGAAGGCTGTGTGCGCCGCCGAGACGGCTTGGGCTTGGGTGAGTGCGCCGGCGTGGGAGGCGTCTGCGCCGATTGTGTAGGCAGAGACGAGGATTGCCCCGCCGACGGCGCCGGCCAGTTGCTGGATGGTGCCGAAGGCGGCACTGCCGTGCGGCTGGAGCTCGGCGCGCAATGACGCGAGGGCGGTCGTGGTCATCGGTCCCCATATCAGCGCCTGCGCGCCGGACATGACCAGGTAGATCGTCAGGATGGTCCAGACGCTCGTGCCCTCATCGATCCGGGTGAACAACCAGAAGGTCGCCGTCAAGATGATCGCGCCGGGGATGGCCAGGGGGAGTGGTCCATAGCGGTCGTAGACCCGGCCGCTGAGGGCGGAGACGATCGTGATGATCACACCGCCGGGGACCATGAACAAGCCCAGCGCGAAGGTGCCTATCCCGGTCACCGCGGTCAGGACCAGGGGTAGGACGATCAGCGTGCCGAAGCCATTGACGCAGACGACGAACATGACCAACGAGGACACCACGAACGACCGGGCGCCGAAGATCCTCATGTCGAGCAACGCGCCACGATCGCGCTGCAGCACGATCTGTCGCCAGACGAATGCCGTGACGCCGGCCAGCCCGATCGCGATGGGTAGCCAAGGAGCGATCGGGGTGTGGCCGGACACCGCTTCGCCGATCAAGGACAGTCCGTAGACCAGTGCGCCGAACCCGGTGGCGGACAGCAACAGCGACAGTATGTCGAGTGTGATCGGCTCCGGCGTGGTGATGTTGCGCAGCTTCGCCGCTCCCATAGCGAGCGCAGTAATCGCGATCGGCAACATCAGGATGAACAACCACCGCCAATTCAGTTGGGACAGCACGATTCCAGCCAGGGCGGGTCCGAGTGCGGGCGCGATACCCGGTATGGCCGTGGCCAGTGCCATCAGCCGGCCGCGGCGACTAGCGGGCGCCAAGCGCATGGTGGTGGTGATCAGCAACGGCACGAACACGGCGGTGCCGACGGCCTGGATGATGCGCCCGGCCAGCAGCAGTTCGATGCCCGGCGCGAGGGCGCCGACCGTTGTACCAACGGTGAACAGTGACATCGCGGTCAGGAAGATCGTGCGTAGTTGGTAGCGTCGCATGATGAACCCGGTTGCCGGGATCAGTACTGCCATCGTCAGCAGGTAGGCCGTGGTGACCCACTGCCCGATGCTCGGGGTTATGCCGAGGTCGATGATCAAGGTAGGGAGGGCCACACCGAGCAGCATCTCGTTGAGCAGGACGACGGACGCCGAGGCCATTAGCAACCCGATGATCAGACCATCCCCGGGCGCCAGCCGGTCGCCGCGCCCGGTGTCGGGTGCCGGCGTCTCGACGGTTGATGTTGTCGTGCCTTCATTTATCACGTGTGCTCCGCTTCGCGCGATGAGTGGTACAAGACCACGGGGGCAGCCGATGGGAGAGCATCGGGCCGAGGTTCCACTCGAACTTAAAAGGAGGTAGTCTCCACTTGTTGCCACCGTAAGTTACGGAGACCGTCTCCGTTTTGTCAACGAGAGGTGGTCATGTAGTGACTGGAAACACAGAGCCGAGCGGGCGGCGGCCGCGCTCGGACAAGCAGCGCAATCGCTCGCACATCCTGCAGATCGCCGAGCAGTACTTCACCGAGCACGGCATCAACGGATCGCTCGACGCCATCGCCAAACGCGCCGGCATCGGCCCGGGCACCCTCTATCGGCACTTTCCCACCCGGGAATCGCTGCTGGCCGCCCTGCTGCAGGCGCGCGACGAAGAGCTGGACGCCCGCCGCGAGGCGATTCGCCAGGAGCCGGACGCAGCAAGAGCGCTCGCTCGTTGGCTGGACGCCGTGGGCGAATGGGCCACCGCCTTCGACGGCCTGCCCGAACCGCTACGCGAGGCCCTCACCGAGAACAAGTCCCCGCTGACCTTGACCTGCCAGGGCTTCATCACTTACACCGACGAGTTCCTGCACGCGGCTCAACGGGACGGCAAAGCCCGCAATGAAGTACGCGCCAGGGACCTGTTCCTGAGTGTGATCGCCACCAGTTGGGTGCGCAACGCCGCCATGGCCGAGGAGTCCTCACCGTCAGCACTGCGCGACTTGATGCGGACCGGCTGGGCGGCGCCGGCCGGCGTCGACGACTGATGAGTGCCGAATCGGGATACGGACCCGGACCACTCGCAGTCGATCGGCCCGTCGCGCACCGTTAACCCGAAAACGACTACCAGTACCTCGCGACCGGGACCTCGCCCCCGCGTCGCTTCAGTTGTTCGAGAACGGGCCGAAGGTGAATGTTGCAGACAGTTCGATCAACCTGTCCTCGACCCCGTCCGCGGCTGGTTCAAGCGTGCCGCGGTTGGGTCGGGACAGAGGTTGACACGTGCGGTGTTCCGCTCAGGTCGCCGCCGAACTCGCCGAGACAGCCGATGTGGTCCTAACCAGCCGAAAACCCGTGAAGTTCGCGCCGCAACGTCCGTTGCGGTGGGACATGCACTTCTGGTTCAACTACACCGGAATCGACACCCTCCCGATCGGGCATCTCCTCTCGCATCCGCCGACTTCACCGGTGTTCGACACCGGCCGCTACCGCGCCGCCCTGACCGCTGCCAAGGGCGCAACGCCGTGTCATGTTCCCCGAATTCGAAGGCAATTAAGCCTTCTGGCCCGACAACACCACCACGGCGGTCGACACCGTCATCCTGGTGGCGCTGGTGTGGTTCAGGTGGGGAGAGGATGACGCTGTGTCGGTGATGATGCGGGCGACGAGGTCGCGGCCCGGGCTGTGGTCGGGTGGCAGGGGGTGGTGGGGTCGGTGGCCGAGGCGGGCGGGGTGTGATCGGCGGGTCGGTCGTCAGGACCCGGGCGAGGTGTCCTCGTTGTGCCGCGGACGGTAGGCGAGGCCGTCGATGTCGGGGTCGGCGGTCCGCACGGCATCACCCAGCGGTGGGCTCGCACCATTCGGGCGGCGCATCCCGGGCTGGACGGGATGCACCCGGGGTGGTGGGCCGGAGTCTACGGCCGGCTCGGGCGGGTCCACTCACGCGGGCCGTGCTCGGTGTGGCGCGGGTCGACCGGGCACGTGCTATGCGTGGCGTGCACCGGCTCTGGATGTCCGTGGTTGGTGTCTATTCATGTGGGCGACAGGAATTCGCCGATGGTTGTGTTCGACAGCGCCGAGAAATGGGGGCGCCGTCGGTGCGGGCGACGGCCTGGCCGATGCGGGCGGGGAACTGCTTCGAACAGCGGGTGCCATGTCCGAGAAATCTCACGTTGGAAACGGGGCTCGCGGTGGTCGCAGTTGAGCACTACACACGCAGTGTCGGCAGTGGTCGGCCCGGGGCAAGGGCCTATGCCAGCTTCAGCGCCGCCCGTGCAGAGTTCGTTGTCGGCATGCGCGGTAGTGGGTGTGGTTCACGCCGTTGGGTGTGGTGCTGCGGTTGAATGGGGGTATGGGGTCGTCTGCGGTAGATGCACCGACCGTGCAGCTACTGCCATAGTCAGCTGTGGCAGGCGTTGGCGGAGAACGAGGTGGCGTTGGTGTGTGTCCGCGGGCCACACTGCAGCCGGTGGGAGGATCTGATGACACCGGGGAGCGACGCGTTGGGGAAGTTGATGTGGTTTGCCCGGGCGGCGGGAGGTCGCGGAGCAGTGTTGCGGTGCGGACAGCGGGAGTGGGGCACCGGCGGGATGATTTTCGGTGTTGACACCAGGGCGCAGTGTATTTGCGGTGGGGGCCGGTCACGGTCGGTCTGTGCGGAGAATTGTCGCGGATGCCGCGCAGCTCAGTGTTGCGGCCCTGCTGAAGGCGGTGTCCGAGTCGCCGCAGACGCGGGATGCGCTGATGCAGTCGCTCGCCGCCCTCGGGCAGTCCACCGTCAGGGGCAGCGACACCGACGCCGGGGCGTCCGTACCCGCCCGCCGGGCTCCGGACGGCGCCAGCACGACCGGATCCGGCCGGACGGCCCGGTCGGCGAGGACGGCCGACCGGTGAGCCCGTCGCCGCGGTCCACGCAGGCGGTGCGGGCGAGTATCACCGACCGCCTCGACCGGTACGCCACCGACAACGGTCAGAACATCGCTGTGGTGCGCCGCCGATTCGTCATCGCCCGCTTCCTGACCCGCGACGCCGGTCCGCCCGCGAAATTAAATTCTCAGTGGGACAAACCAACACGAGAACTTGTCCGCTGACCAACTGTTTCTCGACTGGCGCGCTATGGGCAGAACCGGACGTCGGCGTACACCTGCTCGTGCTGGTTTCCGCGAGTGAGGATGTCGAACGGTTAGTTGGTGTGGGCGATCTGGTCCCAGCCCTCGACGGACTCGGGGGTGCGGGGAGCGGGCCCGGTGTAGATGGCGGCGGGGCGGACGAGTTTGCCGAGGCGCTTCTGCTCGAGGATGTGGGCGCACCAGCCTGCGGTCCGGCCACACGTGAACATCGCNGGCATCATGTGCGCCGGGACCTCGGCGAAGTCGAGNATGACCGCGGCCCAGAATTCGACGTTCGTCTCGATGGCCCGGTCNGGGCGGCGTTCGCGCAGTTCCGCGAGCGCGGCCTGCTCGAGGGCGGCGGCCGCCTCGTANCGGGGTGCGTTCAGGCGCTTGGCGGTGGCGCGCAGCACCCGGGCGCGGGGGTCTTCGGCGCGGTAGACGCGGTGCCCGAAGCCCATCAGCTTTTCCTTGCGGTCGAGGATGCCCTTGACCAGGGCGCGGGCGTCGCCGGACTTCTCGGTGTCCTCGATCATCGGCAGCACGCGGGCGGGGGCGCCGCCGTGCAGCGGGCCGGACATGGCGCCGATGGCCCCGGACAGGGAGGCNGCGACGTCGGCGCCGGTGGAGGCGATGACGCGGGCGGTGAAGGTGGAGGCGTTCATGCCGTGTTCGGCGGCGGAGACCCAGTAGGCGTCGATGGCGGCGACGTGGGCCGGGTCGGGGTCGCCNTTCCAGCGGACCATGAACCGTTCGGTGACGGTNNTGGCCTCGTCGATCCGNCGCTGCGGGACGGCGGGCTGGTAGATGCCNCGGGCGGACTGGGCGACGTAGGACAGGGCCATGACGGAGGCGCGGGCGAGTTGTTCGCGGGCGGTGTCGTCGTCGATGTCGAGGAGGGGCTGGTATCCCCAGATGGGGGCGAGCATGGCGAGGCCGGCCTGGACGTCGACGCGGACGTCGCCGGTGTGCACGGGGAGGGGGAACGGTTCGGCCGGGGGCAGTCCGGGGCCGAAGCGGCCGTCGACGAGCAGGGCCCACACGTTGCCGAANGTGACGTGCTTGGAGACGAGTTCCTCGATGTCGACGCCGCGGTAGCGCAGGGCGCCGCCGTCCTTGTCGGGTTCGGCGATGTCGCTGGTGAACGCGACCACGCCTTCCAGTCCGCTGACGAAATCGTCCGGTATTGCCGCGCTAGCTGACATAGCTCGTGGACTCTCCTCGTTCGAGTGCCCCCGGTCAGAGCGGCACTGTCTCGGCGTTCGACAATTGCGCTGGGCGTGCATGCGGGATGGGCAGGCACCCTCGTCCGCGCAATCGACTTGCCGTCCCCGGGCATCGCACGAACGCGGCTGCAATCCGAGGGGACGGGTTCGGTCCCCAAAACTTTAGCCGGTGTCACCGGAGAGCAGATCAGTGCATACCCGGGAGTAGCGTTCTCGGCTGTGTCTCCAGATGCAGAACAGCCGAAACCGGTGAACAAGGACCTCGCGGCGATGCGCGTCGGCTACGGGCAGCAGGGCGCCGACGGACGATACGACGACGCCGATCTGGACGCCGACCAGCTGAGCGACGGCTGGCTTCCCCTGATGCGCCGGTGGCTCGAGGACGCCGTGGAGGCCGGGGTTCCCGAACCCAACGCGATGACACTCGGCACCGTCGACGAGCACGGTCACCCGTGCACCCGCACCGTCCTGTGCAAGGGACTGAGTGCCGACGGCGTGCTGTTCTTCACCAACTACGAATCGGACAAGGGCCGCCACCTCGACGCGGTGCCCTACGCATCGGTGACGTTCACGTGGGTGCCCGTCGCCCGGCAGATCACCGTCCGCGGTCCGGTCGAGCGGGTGAGTGCCGAGGTCACGGACGAGTACTGGCACAGCAGGCCCCGCGGATCCCGTCTGGGCGCGTGGGCGTCCGAACAGTCGCGGCCGATCGCGTCGCGGGCCGAACTGGACGCGGCACTGCTGCATGCGGGCGAGCGTTTCCCCGTCGACGTCGACATCCCGGTGCGGCCGGACTGGGGCGGAATCCTGATCCGCCCCGCGGTGGTGGAGTTCTGGCAGGGCCGCGCCAATCGGATGCACAACCGCATCCGGACGTCGCGGGCCGACGGCGCGTGGACGGTGGAGAGGCTGCAGCCGTGACCGTCCGGGAATAGTGAGCATGGGAAACGAGCTAAGGGAAGAATGACCGACACCGTCACCGAGAAGAGGAAGCGGCGGCTGCTCGCCGACACGGCGCCGCTGCAGAACCGGGACTACCGGCGCCTCTGGGCGGCCGGGATCGTGACGGTGATCGGCGGGCAGCTCAGCGTCGTCGCCGTGCCGCAGCAGGTGTACGAGATCACCCGCAACTCGGCGTACGTGGGCCTGACCGGTGTCTTCGCGCTGGTACCGCTGATCGTGTTCGGGCTGTGGGGCGGCGCCCTCGCCGACGTCATGGACCGGCGGAAACTGCTCACCATCACCACCGTCGGACTCGGTCTCACCGCGGTGCTGTTCTGGGTGCAGGCGGCGCTCGGCCTGAACAACGTGTGGCTGGTGCTCGTGCTGCTGGGCCTGCAGCAGGCATTCTTCGCGGTCAACCAGCCGACCCGCAGCGCGATCATCCCGCGGCTCATCCCGCCGGAACAACTGCCCGCGGCCAACTCGCTCAACATGACGGTCATGCAGTTCGGCGCCATCGCCGGACCGCTGCTCGCCGGGGTCATGATCCCGGTGGTCGGGCTGTCCACGCTGTATCTCGTCGATTCGATCGCCCTCCTGGCCACCCTGTGGGCGGTCCTCCGGCTGCCGGCCATCCCGCCGACGGGGGAGTCCCGGCGCGCCGGGCTGCGCGAGGTGTTCGACGGGTTCGCCTACCTCGCCACCCAGAAGGTGCTGCTCGCGTCGTTCGTCGTCGACATCATCGCGATGGTGTTCGGCATGCCGCGGGCGCTGTTCCCGCAGATCGCGCACGACACGTTCGGCGACCCGGCCTCCGGCGGTGTGGCGCTCGGCCTGCTGTTCGCGGCGATGTCCGTCGGCGCGGTGGCCGGCGGCGTGTTCTCCGGCTGGCTGCCGAGGGTCCGGCGCCAGGGCCGCGCCGTGATCGTGTGCATCGCCCTGTGGGGTCTGGCGATGGTCGGCTTCGGCGTCGTCGTGGGACTCGCCTCGCCGGACGGCAGTCCCGCGCTGTTGTGGATCGCTCTGGCGTTCCTCGCGTTCGGCGGCGCCGTCGACATGGTCTCCGCCGCGTTCCGCAGCACCATGCTCCAGCAGGTCGCCACGGACGAGATGCGCGGACGACTCCAGGGCGTCTTCATCGTCGTCGTCGCCGGGGGTCCGCGGATCGGCGACGTCCTGCACGGCGCAGCAGCCGCGGCGGTCGGAACGAGCGTCGCCGCAGCGGGTGGCGGCGTCCTCGTCGTCATCGGCGTGGTGATCGCCGCGCTCGCGTTCCCGGCGCTGATGCGATACAAGGTCACGCGCTAGGTTCCTGTGCGCCATCACATATCTCGTGCGGATCTCGTGCACACTGAAATGCATGGGTGAATCGCAGTCGTCGAAGACGGACAGGCCTGCCACGGCTGGATTCGAGATCCGGGGCGGCGGCTACCGGGCCGGTATCGCGGCCACCGGCGCCGGACTCCGGCTACTCGAACGGGACGGTCCGGACGGGCCGACGGCGCTCACCGAGACGTGGGACCTCGGCACCCGGCCCCCGCTGTCGGCCGGGCTGATCCTCGCGCCGTGGCCCAACCGGATCCGCGACGGCCGGTTCGTCTTCGACGGCATCGACCACCAGCTCGAGATCACGGAGCCGGGGTTCGGCAACGCGAGCCACGGATTCGTCCGTCGCCGGGACTGGCGTGTCGTAAATCACACCGACGACCGCATCGAGTTGTCGATCGACGTCGGCCTCCACAAGGGGTGGCCGTACCCGTTGCGGCTCACCGTCGACTACGCACTCGGCGACGACGGCCTCACCGTGACGCACACCGCCACCAACACCGGGGCCATCCCGGCGCCGTTCGGGATGGGTTTCCACTCCTATGTCCGCGCCGGCGACTTTCCCCTCGACGAGTGCACGCTGCGACTGTCCGCAGGCACCCGGCTGCCGCTCGACGAGCGCATGCTGCCCAGCGGGGGTTCGCAGGCCGTGGCGGGCACCGAATACGACTTCACCAGCGCCCGCACCCTGGCGGGTGTGGCCCTCGACACCCCGTTCAGTGCACTGGACGTCGACGTGGACGGCAGGTCGCGGCACGAATTGCGCGCACCGGACGGCACCGGCACGGTCCTGTGGGCGGCCCGGGAATTCGGCTGGCTGCAGGCGTTCGTCGCGGATCCCGACGCGGGCAAGTCGTACCCGGGCCGCGGCCGGGCGCTGGCCCTGGAACCGATGACGTGCCCGCCGGATGCGTTCAACTCCGGAATCGATCAGTTGGTGCTCGCCCCGGGACAGCAGTGGACCGGTGTGTGGGGCATGTCGGCGCTGGGGTCGTAGCGGTTCGAATTTCGACTACCGGGTGCCCACTTGGTGAGACGGTGTAACACCGGTCGCGGTCCGGTCGATACGTCCGGCGGGGGTTCTTCCGTCGCGGCCGGCGGCCTTTGTGCCATTCTCTGTACTCCCCTCACCGGATCGGGTGACACGGCGTGCGTTCTCCGCCGTCCCCGGCATCGGTGCAGGTAACGAGGCCAGTCCAGTTCCGGGCAACTGGTCCTCACGGATCCCGCACCCGCGCCGTGCGGGCAAATCGGACACTCGCCCAACCCGTTCGGCGACCCTTCCCCGAGGTCGCCGCGCATCCCGCGTGGAAGCCGCGTCAAAGCCTCTGAGCGGACCCGCCTTCGGCAGGCAGGCCAGAGTGGGACTAGTTTCTACCTGAATGAAGTTGTTACTCATTGGTTTGAGCTTGAGAGGGATGCTTCGTGCCTGACAATGACACAAAGCCCACGCTTACCTACCCTGGTGGTGAGCACACGATGTCCATTGCCAGGGCAACCGAGGGCAATGACGGTATCGAACTGGGCAAGCTGCTCGCCAGCACCGGGTACACCACCCTGGACCCGGGTTTCGTCAATACCGCCTCCACCAGCTCCGCGATCACCTACATCGACGGTGAGGCCGGGATTCTCCGTTACCGCGGGTACCCGATCGAACAGCTGGCCGGCAAGTCGACTTTCATCGAGGTCAGCTACCTGCTGATCTACGGTGAGCTGCCCACCACGGCGCAGCTGGAGTCGTTCACCGACCGGATCCGGCGCCACACCCTGCTGCACGAGGACCTCAAGAGGTTCTTCGACGGGTTCCCCCGGAACGCACACCCGATGCCGGTCCTGTCCAGCGCCGTCAACGCGCTGTCCGCGTACTACCAGGACTCCCTGGACCCGGCCGACCCGGAACAGGTCGAACTGTCGACCATCCGTCTTCTCGCGAAGCTGCCGACCATCGCGGCCTACGCGTACAAGAAGTCCGTCGGACAGCCGTTCCTGTACCCGGACAACTCCCTGAACCTCGTCGAGAACTTCCTCCGGATGACGTTCGGCTTCCCCGCGGAGCCCTATGAGATCGATCCCGAGATCGCCAAGGCACTCGACATGCTGCTGATCCTGCACGCCGACCACGAGCAGAACTGCTCGACGTCGACGGTCCGCCTGGTCGGCTCCTCCGACGCCAACCTGTTCACCTCGATTTCCGGTGGCATCAACGCACTCTGGGGTCCGCTGCACGGCGGCGCCAACCAGGCCGTGCTGGAGATGCTCGACGAGATCAAGGCCAGCGGCAGCAACGCAGGCGACTTCGTCCGCAAGGTCAAGAACAAGGAAGACGGCGTGAAGCTCATGGGCTTCGGGCACCGCGTCTACCGCAACTACGACCCGCGCGCGGCGATCGTCAAGCAGACGGCGCACACCATCCTCGACAAGCTCGGCGGCGACGACGAACTGCTCGACATCGCGATGGCCCTCGAAGAGGCGGCGCTGACCGACGACTACTTCGTCGAGCGCAAGCTGTACCCGAACGTCGACTTCTACACGGGTCTGATCTACCGCGCGATGGGCTTCCCCACGCGCATGTTCACCGTTCTGTTCGCCATGGGCCGCTTGCCCGGGTGGATTGCACACTGGCGCGAGATGCACGAAGATCCCGCTACGAAGATCGGCCGTCCGCGCCAGATCTACACCGGTTACACCGAGCGTGACTACAAGGACGTCACAGGTCGCTGATCGCGAACACCTGTGCCGAACCATAGAGCCCTCATCGAGGAGGACACATGACCAAGCCCGAGATCGAGTTCCAAGAGGGACCCGCCCCGACCGACCTGGTCGTCAAGGACGTGGTGGTCGGAGACGGCGCCGAAGCCGTCCCCGGTGGCACCGTCGAGGTGCACTACGTCGGCGTCGAGTTCGAGTCCGGCGAGGAGTTCGACTCCTCCTGGAGCCGCGGCGAGTCCATCCAGTTCCCGCTACGCGGCCTCATCAAGGGCTGGCAGGACGGCATCCCCGGCATGAAGGTGGGCGGACGTCGTCAGCTCACCATCCCGCCGGAGCTCGCCTACGGTCCCGCCGGCGCCGGACATCAGCTGTCCGGCAAGACGCTGGTGTTCATGATCGACCTGCTGGACGTGAAGGAATAGTCTCCACGGTCCGAAGGCCCCGCATCACCTCAGGGTGAGGCGGGGCTTTCCGCTTTCCGGGTCGTGTCGGTGTGCAGTTCCACGACGAGCCGTGCGCCGCCGAGCGGGCTGACCTCGAAACGTGCGGTGCCGTTGTGTATTGCCGCCTGCTGGGCGACGAGCGCGAGGCCGAGGCCCGACCCGCTCTTCGTCGCGTTCGAACCGCGGTGGAACCGTTCGAACACCACTGCCCGCTCGGCCTCGGGTACCCCGGAACCGTTGTCGTCGACGACGACGGTGGTGATGCCGTCGGCCGCTCTCAGCGTGATCGTCACCGCGGTGGCGCCGCCGTGCCGGACCGCGTTCTTGATGGCGTTGTCCAGGGTGAGGCGCAGCCCGCCGGGCATGCCGCGGACCGTCACCGGGGCCGCGTCGACGGTCACCTGCAGGCCCGGATTGTGACGCATCGCCTCCTCCGCGGCGAGGTCGCTGATGTCGACGAGATCGCAGTCCACGAAGTCCTTGTCGGTGGACAGTTCGCCGCGGGCGAGACGCTCGAGGTCGGACAGCGTCGACTCCACCCGCCCCTGCGCCCGGGTGAGGTCGCGCAGGATCTCGTTCTGCTGCGGCTGTGTCAGGTCGTGGGTGGTGAGGACCTCGAGGTCGGTGCGCATCGCCGTGAGCGGCGTGCGGAGTTCGTGCGCGGACACGGCGGCGAAGTCGCGGGCGGTGGCGAGGGCGGCGGTGGTCGCGTCCTGCGCCTCGGCGACGTCGCGCAGCATCGACTCCGCGGCGGAGGCCAATTCGTCGGCCTCCCGGACTCCCGAGGATGTGGGTGTCAGCTTCGGTTCGCGGCGCACGATGCGGCCGGTCAGGTCGACCAGGGGCCGCACCGCGCGACCACCGAACAGCCACCCGAGGCCGCTGGCCGCGGCAACCGCGAGAACGCCCACGAGGGCCACCTGCCGTTGCTGCTCGGACGTCACGTCCTGCGCCTCGGCGTACGGCACGGCGAGGGAGATCCGGGTGCCGAGGAGAGGAACGGTCGCGGTGTACGCTCGGTACTTCGTGTCGCCCACCTCGACGGTCTGCGTGCCGGGGTCGAGTTCGGGCAGCTGGGTGGGGGTGCTGACGAGCACGGTGTCGCCGTCGGCCGAGCGGATCGTGATGGCGAACGCACCCTTGTCGCCCAGCGCGCCGAGGAACAGCCCGGCGGTGGCCGCATTGGGAACGAGTACGTCGGACGCCGTCTCCAGCCGCCGGTCGAGTTGCGACAGGTTGTTGCGGTTGATCGCCAGCGACACCAGGATTCCGAGCGCGACGACGATGATCGTCGCGCCCAGGGCCGTCGCGGCGGCCACGCGGGTCCGGAGGGAGAACGACCGTTTCACGACGGTTCCCGCAGCACGAACCCCACTCCGCGGACCGTGTGCAGGATCCGCGGCTGACCTCCGACCTCGAACTTGCGCCGCAGGTACCCGACGAAGACGTCGACCACGTTGGTGTCGGCGACGAAGTCGTACCCCCACACCAGTTCGAGGAGCCGCTCCCGGCTCAGCACGATTCCGACGTTGCGGGCGAGGACCTCGAGCAGTTCGAATTCCCGCTTGGTCAACGTCACCTCCTCGCCTGCCATGAAGACGCGGCGTGCGGACATGCGGATCTCGAGCGCACCGATCCGGATCGGCGGGGTCGCGGGCGAGTCCGCGGGCGCGGCGGTGGTCGTTCCGTGCCGTCGCAGCATCGCCCGGATCCGCGCGATCAGTTCGGCGAGGACGAACGGCTTGACCAGGTAGTCGTCGGCGCCCGATTCCAGGCCGGAGATGCGGTCGTCGACGGTGTCACGGGCGCTGAGCACACAGATCGGGATGTCGTTGCTCATGGCGCGCAGCGCGGTCACCACACCGGTGCCGTCGATGACCGGCATGTTCATGTCGAGCACCATCGCGTCCGGGCGTTGCTCACTGACCACCCGCAGTGCGTCGGCGCCGTCCACGGCCGTGAGGACGGTGAATCCGGACAGGCGCAAGCCGCGTTCGAGGGACGTCCGCACGTCCTCGTCGTCGTCGACCACGAGGACACTGGCTGAGTCTGTGACGGTCACCCCTGCATTGTGCCGTGACGCGACCGGCGGAGCGTGCGGATGGCAGTTGTCGGAGCGTGTCTCGTCCGTACACTCGTTGGGGATGTTTCCTTCGCTGCAGGCCTTTGAACTGACCGAAACCAACCGTGACTGGCTGATTCACCGGCCGGCCGAGATCGCGGCCTACGTCGTTCTGGCGCTCGTGCTGCGTTTCGCGTTGCACCGGATGATCGAACGGATGACGCGTCCCCGGGAGCCCTCGGACAAACCGGCCATGCTCCGTCCGCTGCGGGAACGCGCCCCGCGCGGTGTCAAGGAGGCGATGGTCAACGAGCGTCGCGCGCAACGCGCCCGGACGATCGGGTCGGTGCTCAAGTCGACGGTGTCGATCGTAGTGCTCATCTGGGTGGTGCTGCAGGTGCTCGCCGTCGTCGGCGTCAACGTCGCGCCGTTCATCGCGTCCGCCGGTGTGATCGGTGTCGCACTCGGTTTCGGTGCGCAGAATCTCGTCCGGGACTTCCTGTCGGGCATCTTCATGCTCCTCGAGGACCAGTACGGGGTCGGCGACGTCGTCGACCTCGGGGAGGCCGTGGGAACGGTCGAGACGGTGGGTCTGCGGGTCACCACGATCCGCGACGTCAACGGCACCCTCTGGTACTGCCGCAACGGTGAGATCGTGCGGGTCGGCAACATGAGCCAGGGGTACGCGGTCGCGGTGGTCGATCTGCCGATCGCGCACGCCGCCAACGTGCAACGGGCGTGCGAGGTGGCGCTGGAGGCCGTCACGGAGGCGGCCAAGGGCGACGCGATCGCGGCGGACGTGCTCGAACCCCCGGAACTGCTGGGCGTGAACTCGGTGACCGCGGAATCGGTGACGCTGCGGATCACCGCGCGGACCAAGCCCGGCAGGCAGTGGGCGGTGCAGCGGACGTTCGCCCGCGCGGCGCTGTCGGCGTTCATGCACTACGACATCGACGCCCCGTACCTGTCGGTGCTGTCTTCGGCTCGCTCCACCAACTGAGCGGCCCGTATTTCGTTACCGTGGCAGACATGGACACCGCACTCGTCTGGTTCCGCCGCGACCTCCGGCTCGGCGACCTGCCGACGCTCCACACGGTCGCCGAGTCGGGGGCGCGTGCGCTCGGCCTGTTCGTCCTCGACGACCGGTTGCTGACCACGTCGGGCGGCGCTCGCCGGGACTTCCTGTTCCGCAGTCTCGCCGCTCTCGACGACAGTCTCGACGGCCGGTTGCTGGTGGTGAAGGGCGATCCCGTCGACGTGGTTCCGCGGGTGGCGAAGAAGGTTTCGGCCGAAGAGGTGCACGTCAGCGCCGACTACGGGCCCTACGGCCGCGAGCGGGATGCCGCCGTCGCCGAGCACGTCGACCTGGTGGCCACCGGTTCGCCGTACGCCGTGGCGCCCGGCCGGGTGACCAAGACGGACGGGGAACCGTACCGCGTGTTCACCCCGTACTTCCGGCAGTGGCTCGAGCACGGGTGGCGCGCGCCGATCGACACCGGTCCCGCGACGGTGGAGTGGATGGACCCGGATGACGTGAAGACGCGGCGGGTGCAGATCCCCGAACCCGAATCCGACGGGTGCGCCGCGGGTGAGGCGGCGGCACTGGAACGGTGGGCGGAGTTCTGCGAGGACGACCTCGGCGGGTACGAGGACGCGCGGGATCGTCCCGGGCTCGACGCGACCAGCCGGATGTCGGTGTACCTGAAGTACGGAAACATTCATCCGCGGACGATGCTCCGCGATCTCGCCCGTCGTCGCAGCAAGAGCGCCGAACAGTACCGGCGGCAGCTCGCGTGGCGGGACTTCTACGCCGACATCCTCTTCCAGCGACCCGACAGTGCACGAGAAAACTACGACCGCCGCTTCGACCACATCCGCTACGACAGCGGGCCCGACGCCGAGGAGGCGTACACGGCGTGGTGCGAGGGCCGGACGGGGTTCCCGATCGTCGACGCCGGGATGCGTCAGCTGAAAGCCGAAGGCTGGATGCACAACCGGGTGCGGATGATCGTCGCGTCGTTCTTCGTCAAGGATCTGCACCTGCCGTGGTGGCGGGGCGCCCGCTACTTCATGAACCAACTCGTCGACGGTGATCTGGCGAACAACCAGCACGGCTGGCAGTGGACGGCGGGGTCGGGGACGGACGCGTCGCCGTACTTCCGGGTGTTCAACCCGACGACGCAGGGCGAGAAGTTCGACCCCGACGGCGAATACGTGCGGCGGTGGGTGCCCGAACTGCGCGGCATCTCCGGAAAGGCCGTCCACGCCCTGAAAGACGGTCGCCCCGAAGACTATCCGCCGCCGATCGTCGACCACGCCCACGAACGGCAGGAGGCCCTGGCTCGGTACGGCGAGATCAAGACCCCGTGAGTACTTGTCAACCGCGGGCGGTTAACAAGTACTCACGGGTGCACGGCGCACGAGGGCCGCCGCGGCGAGGACGATGACGAGTCCGCCGTAGATGCGGGTAGTGTCGACGAGCCCGACCTGCCCGACGAGATATCCGGCGACCAGTGCCGGAACGCTGTTGGCGAGGTAGGCGATCACGTAGATGCTCGACAGCAGTCCCGCCCGCTCGTGCGGTTCGGCGAGCGGCATGACAGTGCGGATGGTGCCCTGGAAGCCGGCGCCGAATCCGATGCCCGCCACCGCGGTTCCCGCGAGGATCAAGGGCGCCGAGGATGTTTCGGCGCCGACGAGGGTGACGGCGACACCGGCGACGAGGGCCGACGCTCCGACGACGAGGATGCGCCGTGCCGCGACGTTGCGCAGCAGGAACACCGCGAGTGCGCCGGTCCCGGTGAGCGTCGCGACCATGATTGCGCCGATCAGCGACGTGTGCACGTCGAGGGCGTTGCGGGCGAGTGACGGTCCGAGCGACAGGTAGAAGCCGCCGAGCGCCCACACGGCGATCAGGCAGGGGCCCGTGGCGACGAGCATTCTCCGCGCGGTGGACGGGACCGCGAGCGCCGGCCGCATCGACGCCAGCGCGCCCTTCTGCCGGACCGCCGTCTCGGGTGCGGCCCAGATGCCGAGGATCTCGATCACGAACAGCGCGAGGAACACCAGGAACACCGTGCTGGTGGGCCGGGGAAGGTGCTCGCTGATCAGGCTCGATCCGATGGCGCCCAGCGCGAGACCGGCGGTGGGCGCCATGCTGTTGACGGTGGCGCCACGGCCCGGTGTGCGCTCGAGGTCGAGCAGGGTGGAACCGAGGGCGCTGATTGCGGCGCCGGTCGCGAAACCCTGCACCACCCGGGCGAGCAGCAGGAGTCCGATACCTCCGGCGGTCGCGAACATGATCATCGAGACCGCCTCGAACACGAGCGCCGTGATCAGCACCGGCCGCCGGCCGACATAGTCCGACAGCGACCCCACGGTGAGCAGCGCCAGCAGCAGGCTCAGGGCGTAGATGCCGAAGACGAGCGTCGACTGCAGCGAGGAGAAACCCCAGTTCGACTGGTACAGCTCGTACAGCGGTGTCGGGGCGGCGGACGCGCCGAGCAGGGTGGCGATCACGACCGCGACCAGCGTGAAGGCGGCGCCGCGGCGCAGTGCGGGTCGAGAGGCCGGTGGTGCTTCGGGTGCAAGGGTCGGCATGGGCGTACTCCCGGAGAACGTTAAAGCAAAAGGTTTGCGTTAACGGACGCTACGCCGCAGCCATTCTTAATGCAACATCTTTGCGTTAGCATGGGGTCATGAGTCCGGCTCCAGGTCCACGCCCCGGAGGGCGCAGCGCCCGCATCCAGCAGGCGGTGCACGCGTCCACCCGCAAGCTCCTCGACGAGCGCGACCGAGCAGACATCACCGTCCCGATGATCGCCGCCGACGCCGGGATCACCCCGTCGACCATCTACCGGCGCTGGGGCGACATCAACGAGGTGTTCGCGGACGTCGCGATCGAGCGACTGCGTCCCGACGCGCCGCCGCGCGAAACCGGCAGCGTGCGAGGCGACCTCGTCGCCTGGGCGCAGGAGTACCTCGAGGAGATGTCCTCGCCGGTGGGGCGGGCGGCACTGCGCGACGTCGTGATGAGCGGCGACACCAATCCGCTCAAGTGCGCGACGTTCTGCCGCACCCAGATCGAGACGATCGTCGGACGCGGGGAGCCGCTCGGCACGAGTGTTCACGTCGCGGTCGAGCACGTGATCGACCACGTGGTGGCGCCGATCATCTACCGCATCCTGTTCGACCTCGACCCCCTCGAAGCGGACCGCGTCGAGGCGCTGGTGGATCAGGCGCTCGACGCGGCCGTCCGGGTCTGAACGGTCAGCCGCCCAACTGCTTCTTCAGCGCGTCGAGGACGGCGACGTCCTCGATGGTGGAGGGCACCGTGTACTCCTCGTGGTCGGCGATCTGCCGCATCGTCTTGCGCAGGATCTTGCCGGAGCGGGTCTTGGGCAGCGCCTGCACGACCGTCACGTCGCGGAACGTGGCGACGGCCCCGATCTGCTCGCGCACCATCGCGACCAGTTCGGTGCGGAGGGTCTCGGGGTCGACGTCGACGCCGGCCTTGAGCACCACGTAGCCGCTGGGCCGCTGGCCCTTGAGTTCGTCGCGGATCCCGACCACCGCGCACTCGGCCACCGCGGAGTGTCCCGCGACGACGGCCTCCATGCTACCGGTCGAAAGCCGATGTCCGGCAACGTTGATGACGTCGTCGCTGCGTCCCAGGACGAACACGTACCCGTCCTCGTCGATGTACCCCGAGTCGCCGGTCAGGTAGTAGCCCTCGAACGTGGCGAGGTACGACTTCACGTACCGCTCCGGGTCGCGCCACAACCCGGCCAGGGTGCCCGGAGGCAGGGGCAGGCCGATAACGATGTTGCCCTCGGCCCCCGCCGGAACCAGGTTCCCGTGCCCGTCGACGACCTGAACCCGGTACCCGGGGACGGGGACGGTGGGGGAGCCGGCTTTGAGCGGCATCGGTTCGAGCCCGCGCAGGTTGGAACAGATCGCCCAGCCCGTCTCGGTCTGCCACCAGTGGTCGACGACGGGACGGTCGAGGACGCGGGTGGCCCACACGTACGTGTCGGGGTCGAGGCGCTCGCCCGCCGCGAACAGCGTCTTCAGTGAGGAGATGTCGTACTTCTCGATCTCCTTCGCGTCGGGATCGGCCTTGCGCACCGCGCGGATCGCGGTCGGTGCCGTGAACAGGGCAGACACCCCGTGATCGGAGATCACCCGCCAGAACGCCCCCGCGTCCGGGGTCCCGACCGGCTTGCCCTCGTAGAGCACCGACGTGGCACCGGCGAGGAGCGGCCCGTAGACGATGTACGAGTGGCCGACCACCCAGCCGACGTCGGACGCGGTCCACCACACGTCGCCCGGCCCGATGTCGTAGATGTTGCGCATCGACCACGTCAGCGCGACGGCGTGCCCGCCGTTGTCACGGATCACGCCCTTCGGCTTCCCGGTGGTGCCCGACGTGTACAGGATGTACAGCGGGTCGGTCGCGGCCACCGGAACCGGCTCCGCGGGTGCGGCATCCGCCGCCAGTGCGTCCCAGTCGAACCACGCCGCCTCGCCGCCCTGGTAATCGGCGGCCGAACCGGGGACCTGCTCCCGGTCCTTGACGATCACCGTGTGCGGAGGGGTGGCGGACAACTCCAGCGCCTTCGCCACCATCGGGAGGTATTCGACGGTGCGCCCCGGCTCGAGGCCGCCCGACGCCGTCACCAGGACCACCGGTCCGGCGTCGTCGATGCGGGTCGCGAGTTCTTTCGCGGCGAAACCCCCGAACACCACGGAGTGCACGGCGCCGATGCGGGCGCAGGCGAGCATCGCGATCGCCGCTTCGGGGATCATCGGCATGTAGACGATCACCCGGTCCCCGGCCACCACGCCCTGGTCCTTCAGGACACCGGCGAACCGGGACACCTCGTCGAGAAGTTCTGCGTAGGTGTAGGTACGGGACGCGTCGGGGACCATCGCCGAGTCGTAGATCAACGCCGCCCGGTCGCCGTTGCCGTCGCGCACGTGCCGGTCCAGCGCGTTGAAGCAGGTGTTCAGCGACGCGTCCGGGAACCACCGGTACATCGGGGCGGCAGAATCGTCGAGCGCCCGCGTCGGCGGCGTCTCCCATTCGACGGCACCGGCGGCGGCCAGCCAGAACTCCTCGGGACTGTCGGCGCTCCGGCGGTAGACCTCGGCGTAGCTCTGGCCATGGTTGTCGCTCGAAGGCGCAGTTCCCGGGGAGCTCATCGATACACGTCCTCTCGTCGTCCTGTGACCCGAAACACCCTATGCGACGTTGGGTGTCCGGGGCACCGTCCGGACGGAGTTGTGCGGTGTGCCGGTCAGAGGCCCAGGGAACCGGCGATCATGGGCCACGAGTTGTGCAGGTCGTCCTGCCAGTAGCCCCACGAGTGGGTGCCGGTGGGCCGGAAGTCGTACGTCGCGGGGATTCCCAGCGAGTTCAGCCGGTCGGCCAACCGGTGGGTGCACTCGTTCGTTCCGGCCTCGATGATGCCGCCCACGATCACCTGATTGGCCAGCACGCCCACATCTCCGTTGATGTCCGGGCCGTTGAGGTTCTCGTGGACGCCGGGCAGTCCGGTGGCATTGCTGATGTACAAGTCGATTCCGCGCAGCTTCTCGGCATTGATGACGGGGTCGTTGGCCACCCAATCCGGATCGTCGTACGGTCCCCACATGTTCTCGACGTCGCCGCCGCGGACGCTCACGACGAACGTGACGTAGTCGCGGCCCGGCTGGGTACTCGTCTCGGCACACCCGCTGAACGCGCCGACCGCCCGGTACAGCGAGGGCGCCGCCTCGGCCAGGCCCAGGACGGACGTGCCCGACATCGACAGTCCCGCGATGGCATTGTCGCCGGTCGTTCCGAGCGTTGCGTCGACGATCGGGGGAAGCTCCTCCGTGAGGAACGTGGTCCATTTGTTGACGCCGAGGACGGGATCGGGTTTCTGCCAGTCGGTGTAGTAGCTGTAGGCGCCGCCGACGGGGGTGACGACGTTGACGTTCTTGTCGGCGAAGAAGCTGACCACGTCCGTCCGCGCCTGCCACGTCGCCGAATCCTCGCCGCCACCGGCACCGTTGAGCAGGTACAGGGTCGGCCGGGGCACGCTCGTGTCGGCGGGGCGGATGACCTCGAGAAGGATCACCTTATCCATCGCCGCCGAGTAGACGAACATATTCAGCTGACGGCCGTTGATCTCCTCGACGTGATCGAGGACGGAGCCGTCCGCCGAGGCCGGCTTGTCGGCGGGAAGGGCCCGCCACACGTCCGCAGATGCCGTCGCCACCTGACCGAACATGGCAGACGAGGCAATGACGGCGACCGCCAGGAGTGCCCGACAGTGTCCGATCGCGCTCATAGCCGCTCCTCGTGCTTGACTGCGGTGCCCGACAACCGTCCGCTGATACCCGGAAACATTCCCCCTTCACGGTAACCGGCAAACATTCCCCGGGGCGGCTGAACGGACACCGGACTTCGCGGCGAAGTCCGCCCTGTCGTGGTCGGGACGGCGCGAGGCCCCAGGATCCGCTGCTCGGCCGGGCAGACGATCTCATCGGCACGTTCAACTCATCGGCACGTCCAACTCATCGGCACGTCCAAGCCGCTGAAACCGGAAGCAGCGATCGAGAAGCTCACCGAGAACCTGCGCGAAGAACTCGCTGCGCGCATCGTCGACGCGGGATGCGTCCGCGAGGAGAAGGGCAAGGTGCTCGGCATCTTCCCCACCACCCGGTGGCCCGAGGTCGACGGCAGCCACGAACGCACGGTCCGGAACGAACTGAGTGCCGCACTCCTCGACGGGGTCACCCCCACCCCGCGCACCGCCGCACTCGTCTCGCTCCTCTCCTCCGTCGTCGCTACCGTCCCCGTCATCGTGGCGGGGAGTCGGTAGGCGGTGTCGGACCCACCGGTGTTGCGGGGTCTTGTGGAACACAAGGGGTTTCGCTATGGTAGAACACATGTGCCCCTCCTTACGTTTGTGTGGGCAGTTTTACCTCGATTCCGCCGAGATTGAGATAGATCATCGCCGTCAGTGATTTTGCTGAATGATGACCGTAACCGCGGGCATTGATTAGTCTGATCTTCGAGTTGATCCCCTCGATCAGGGCATTGGATATCCCCAACTCGATTGCTGCACAGATTTGCTCGGATTTCTTGTCGATCATGCGGGCCAGTTGTACGAACGCGTTGATCCCGCAGGACTGCGCTTCTTCGATCCACCGCCGTAGATACCGTGCAGCGTTCTGGGGCGCGATCTTGCGGTAGAGATCGCGGAACTGCTCCTTCAGACGCCACGCTGTCCCGACCTCGGTATCGGCTGCGGTCACCGTCCGCAGCAACGACTTGTGTTTCTTGGTGAGCCGATTCTTACCGAGCCGCAACACTGTGCGAGCTTTACGCCATTCCGGGGCTTGCATCGACAAGGTCCGGCGAACAGACGCCGCGTCGGAGAACACACGATCCAATGCTCGGTTCACCCACTGCATCACATGAAAGGGGTCCATACACTGACGAGCCTGCGGGACGTGATCCTCTGCGGCGGCACGGAAGGCGGGAGAGCCGTCCATCGACACCACCTGCACCTTGTCGCGCTCTTTCGCCGACTGCTGCTCGAAGAACTCCGAAAACGAGTCTCGGCCCCGGCCCTCGGTAATGTAGACGACCTTGCCGGTGTCGTGATCGCCGACGATGGTGAGGTACTTGTGCGGATGCCGGTAGCAGATTTCGTCGACTCCGATTCGATACAAATTCTCGAGCCTGCGCGAGTCGATCAACGCATCGACTGCCCGCGTGACGATGGAGGTGACCGTCCGCCATGCACAGCGCATCAAGGTCGACACCGAGGTCCGATCGGTGCGGGTGACCAACCACAGCACCATGTCCTCGAAGTCGCGCGTATGCCGTGCTGTCGGACGCGCCCACGGAATGTCCTCGGTCCGGACGCCGCAGGTCGGGCACTCGATCCGTCGGATCGGATACTTCAACCACACCTTGTGGCGGCCGAAGTCGAGATGGCGCCAGCGCCGCGGCGCGTGGTCGTAGGCTGCGGCGCTCGTGTAGCCGCATGGGCACTTCACACGGCGTGCTGCGAGCCTGACGGTGACCTCGACGGAGTCGTCTGTGATCGACACATCCGACACCGATGCACCGGGGATTTGAAGCAGACGGTTAAATGCAGTACTGACGCGCACGTGTAGCGGTCCTCCGGGTTGAGGTTGGTGTAGGAACCCCGAAATCTAGAGGCCCAACACGTGCGCGTCCCTCATTTCACCGGCAACTCGCCGAACGCTGCGTCGAACAACACAACCCACCCTGAACAGCAGAAATGACGCCCACACAAACCTCAGGAGCGCCACACATGTTCGATACGGGGGTATTGGATCGGGGGGTTCGCGAGACGGTTTGCTGTCTCGCCGACGCGGAATCCGACGCGGAATCCGACGTGGGTCTGGTCGAGTTGATGACCGACCTGCATCGCAGTGAGTCGGTGGTGGCCGAACGGAAGCTGGCGGTGATCGCGGAGCTGTTCGTGCGCCGCACTGCCGAGATCGAGACGGACGGGGCGTGGACGTCGACCGCGCACGAAGTGGTCGAGGCCGAGATCGGTGCCGCACTCACCATGGGGCGAGCGGCGGCAGGCCGGCTGATCGGCCTGGGAATGTCGCTGCGCACCCGGTTGCCAGCGACCCGCGAGGCCATGGCGCGCGGCGACCTCGACATGCACCGGGTCCGCCTGATCGAGGACGCGACGGCGAACGTCACCGATGACTGCATCGGCGAGGTCGAACATCAACTCCTCGAACAGGTTCTGGCCCCACAACGCTCCGGTGGAACCGGGTTGACCGGCCGCAGGCTGACGAACGCCGCCAACCGCATCATCGCGAGGCTCGATCCCGCAGGGGTGCGGGCCAAGCGGGAGAAAGCGCAGGCCGACAGGTTCGTCGGAGTCAGCGCCGCCGAGGACGGCATGTGCCGCATCCTCGGATCCCTCCCCGCCGTGCAGGGCCGGGCATTCGACGCACGCCTGCGCGAACTGGCAAATACGGTGTGCCCGAAAGATCTTCGAACCTACGAACAGCGACGGGCCGACGGACTGTCCGCCCTCGTCGACGGTGCCGGGTACGTGAAATGCGAATGCGGGCGGGTTGATTGCAGTCAGGACTCGCGAATCGTGCCCACGGCGCGCAAGCCGCTCGTGCACCTGATCATGCTCGACTCCACCCTCGCGGGCCACGACGAACCGGGCTACCTCGACGGCTACGGAATCGTCGACGCCGCACACGCACGCGAGATCGCAGCCGACGCCGACGTCGAAACGGTGCGGCCACCGAGCGTCACCGCGGCGACCACGTACCG
This sequence comes from Rhodococcus sp. NCIMB 12038, assembly GCF_002165735.1. Classification (NCBI taxonomy): domain Bacteria; kingdom Bacillati; phylum Actinomycetota; class Actinomycetes; order Mycobacteriales; family Nocardiaceae; genus Rhodococcus; species Rhodococcus sp. NCIMB 12038. The sequence continues at coordinate 196,140 of NZ_NHML01000006.1, read as the reverse complement.
TCCCGGAACCGTTCTCGACACCTGGCTGCGGATGCTGGCCGGCGGGTGCGAATGGTTGCACTGCGATGTCGCGGCCTGGAACACGGACCTCGATCATCATCGGCCGTTCGACCACTCCGATCCCGCCGCCGGAGGTCCGACGGTGGCCGGGAACCTGACCGCCTACTGCCGAAACCATCACAGGCTCAAACATTCCGGTCATTGGCAGGTGGACGCCGAGGGTGGAATCGAGTTGATAGCGCCCACCGGGCACCGATACCGTCCGCGGTCCTCGGGAATTCTGGGCGCGCGCGGGGGTGATCGCATCGCTGACCCCGCGTCCCGCCGCCGCACCCGTGCGCAGAACACCGCTGCCCGGATCCGGGCCGAGCGCCGCCGACGGCAGGCGCACCTGGACGCGGCACGACGCCGGCGCGGGAAACCGAGCGTGTCGGAACCGTCGAACCCACCGGATCCATCGAAGGAGCCGAACCCGCCGAACAGCCCACCCGCCACTCGCGCGGCACCCGACGAAGCCGCACCGTTCTGACCGGCGGCGATTGCGGGCCCACCGCCTGTGCGTCGAAAGGGGTTACCGTGGAACATAGGTGGTTAGCGAGAGTAAAGAACTGTCAATGTGATTGCTACGGTTCGGACTCGGTTCACCGCCTCGCAACTGACCATGCGCCGAAGGAAGAGCGCCAGCGACAGCCGGAGGAACACATGTGCGGAATCACCGGATGGATCTCGTTCGACCGCGACCTACGCGTCGAGCAGTCCACCGTGGATGCCATGGCCGAGACGATGAACTGCCGGGGGCCGGACGATCGCGGCACGTGGGTCGTCGATCATGCAGCGCTCGGGCATCGACGGCTCGCGATCATCGACCTGCCGGGCGGGCATCAGCCGATGAGTGTGGGCACCCCCGGCGGGACCGTGGCAATGGTCTACTCCGGGGAGGTGTACAACTTCGGTGAACTGCGCGAGGAACTGTACGGGCGCGGTCACCGGTTCGCCACGAACTCCGACACCGAGGTGGTGCTCCACGGATATCTGGAGTGGGGCGAGGCCGTCGCGGAGCGGCTCAACGGCATGTACGCGTTCGCTGTCTGGGATTCGCGGACCGACACCCTGGTGATGATCCGCGACCGCATGGGCATCAAGCCGTTCTACTACTACGAGACCCCCGACGGTGTGCTGTTCGGTTCGGAACCCAAAGCGATCCTTGCCAATCCGATCGCCGAGCCGACCGTCACGATGGACGGGATCCGTGAGCTGTTCGCGTTCGTGAAGACGCCGGGCCACGCCGTGTGGGAGGGCATGCGTGAGGTGGAGCCGGGCACGGTGGTCACCGTCTCGCGCACCGGACTGCGGACGCACCGGTACTGGACCCTACAGACCCGGCCGCACACCGACGACCGGGACACGTCCGTCGCGCACGTCCGCGAACTGCTCGACGACATCGTGCGCAGGCAACTGGTCGCCGACGTGCCGCGCTGCACGCTGCTGTCCGGTGGTCTCGACTCCTCGGCGATGACGGGCATCGCCGCCGAGCAACTCGCCGAGGTGGGGGAGACAGTCCGCACGTTCGCCGTCGACTTCGTCGGGCAGACCGAACATTTCGTCGCCGACGAACTGCGGGGCACTCCGGACACCCCGTACGTGCACGACGTGGCCCGCAGGTCCGGGACCGCGCACCAGGACATCGTCCTCGACTCCGACGACCTCGCCGATCCTGCGGTGCGCGCGAAGGTCATCCGGGCACGCGACATTCCGATGGGCCTCGGCGACATGGACGCGTCGCTGTATCTGCTGTTCAAGGCGATCCGTCAGCACTCCACCGTGGCGCTGTCCGGCGAGTCGGCCGACGAGGTGTTCGGCGGCTACAAGCAGTTCTTCGACCCGAAGGCGCAACAGGCGAGCACCTTCCCGTGGCTCGTGCAGTTCGCCGAGCACTTCGGCGACGAGAGCAACATCTTCACCCCGGACGTGACGGCGGGCCTGCACATCGACGACTACGTGCAGGATTCGTACGATGCGGCGATATCCGGGATCGACCGGCTGGACGGCGAATCCGACTTCGAATGGCGGATGCGCAAGATCTGCTACCTGCATCTGACGCGGTTCGTCCGGGTCCTGCTCGACCGCAAGGACCGCGCGAGCATGGCCGTCGGACTCGAGGTGCGGGTGCCGTTCTGCGATCACCGGCTGGTCGAGTACGTGTACAACACGCCGTGGTCGCTGAAGACGTTCGACGGCAAGGAGAAGTCCCTGCTGCGGGCCGCGACCAGGGATGTGCTGCCGCAGTCGGTGATCGACCGGGTGAAGTCGCCGTACCCGTCCACCCAGGACCCGAAGTACGCGGTGGCGTTGCAGCAGCACGGCAAAGACCTGCTCGGTGACCCGTCGCACCCGGTGTTCGGCCTGGTCAGCGCGGACTGGCTGTCGCGGGCGGTGTCCGTCGACACCCCGCAGATCACTCAGGTGTCGCGTCGCGGACTCGAACGCACCCTCGACCTCGCACTGTGGATGGACATGTACAAGCCGACCATCAAACTGTCCTAGTTCAGGCCGAGGTTCCGGTAGCGGGCGAGCCGGGCCGCGAAGCGCTCGCTCTCCGGAACCCCGGTCAGGGCGCGGAGTTCCCGGGAGATGGCCTCGCCGACCCGCTTGGAGAAGTCGACGGCCTCGTCGGCGGCGTCCGGATGCTCGGGAATGATGGCGTCGATGACGCCGTCCCGCAGCAGGTCGAGGGAACGGATGCCCTGGGCGGCGGCCATCTCGGGTGCGTGAGTGGTGTCGCGGTGCACGATGGCGCTCGCGCCCTCGGGAGGCAGCGGGGCCAGCCACCCGTTCTGCGCGGCGAGCACCCGGTCGGCGGGCAGGAACGCCAGCGCCCCGCCGCCCGTGCCCTGACCGAGCAGAACGGACACGGTCGGCGTCTTCAACGTCACGAGGTCGGAGATGCAGCGCGCGATCTCGGGGGCCAGCCCGCGTTCCTCGGCCTCCTGCGACAACGCCGCACCGAGAGTGTCGATCACCAGGACGAGGGGGATCTGCAACTCCTCGGCCAACCGCATGCCGCGGCGTGCCTCGCGGAGGGCGGCGGGCCCCATCGTGTTCAGCACCGACTGGCCGGCGCGGTCCTGGCCCAGCAGCACGCACGGCGCGCCACGGAAACGGGCCAGCGACAACAGCACCGTCCCCTCGGTCTCGCCCTGACCGGTGCCGCTGAGGGGCACCTGCTCGGTGGCCGCGTGCCGCAGCAGGTGGCGGATGCCGGGCCGGTCGGCGCGCCGCGACAGCATCACCGACTGCCACGCGGGAACGTCGGGGATGTCGACGTCCGGCACCGGTTCGGTCGCGGCGGGTGGCGTCGGCGGATCGATCAGCACCCGCAACGCACGGTGCACGAGCCTGCGCAGGCGGGTGGCGGGCACGACGCCGTCGATGACGCCGTTGCGGTACAGGTTCTCGGACGTCTGCACGCCTTCGGGGAACTTCTCGCCGTACAGCGCCTCGTAGACGCGGGGCCCGAGGAACCCGACGAGTGCACCGGGTTCGGCCACCGTGATGTGCCCGAGGGAACCCCAGGACGCGAACACGCCGCCGGTGGTCGGGTTCCTCAGATACACGAGGTAGGGGAGATGGGCGGCCTTGTGGGTGGCGACGGCCGCCGCGATCTTCACCATCTGCACGAATGCGACGGTGCCCTCCTGCATGCGGGTGCCGCCCGACGTCGGGGACGCGAGGAGGGGGAGACCCTCGCTGGTGGCGCGTTCGATGGCGGAGACGATCCGCTCGGCGGCGGCCACGCCGATCGAGCCGGCCAGGAACGCGAACTCGCACGCGATGACGGCGACCGGGCGACCGCGGACGGTACCTACGCCGGTGATCACCGATTCGTCGACGCCCGACTTCTCAGCGGCCTTCTGCAGGTCGGACCGGTACTTCTCGTTCGGCCGCGCGTCGACGGGAGTGGTGTCCCAGGAGACGAAGCTGCCTGCGTCCAGTACCAACTCGAGCACGTCGTGGGCGGAGATCTTGGCAGCCATGGACCTGAGAGTAGCGGTCGGGCCGGGCCGGTAGATGTCTGCTACGACGGGTGACGGTCGCTCGCCCCGGGTGGAACAGGGCAAAAAACGCCGAGAGGGCTACTGCGGTGTCTAGAGTCAGGTGAGTTGACGCAGGCCGGGTACGAGAACGACGACACTTTTCCCGAGTGGAGCAGTCATATGGACCTCAACACCATCACCGATGTCGTGCGGCGACCACCCGACCGCCCGGGCGCGCAGTGGCGGGACGGCGACGCGTGGCTGGCCGGGGGAACGTGGTTGTTCTCCGAGCCGCAACCCGGCCTGCGCAGGCTCGTCGATCTGACGGCGCTCGGCTGGGATTCGCTGGTGCCGAGCGATGCGGGTCTGGAGATCGGGGCGACGTGCACGGTCCGTGACCTGTATGCCTTTGCGCCGCCGGACGACTGGCTCGCCGGCTCGCTGTTCGCCACGAGTTGTGAGGCGTTCCTGGCGTCGTTCAAGGTCTGGAATTCGGCGACGGTGGGCGGCAACATCTGCATGTCGCTGCCCGCGGGCCCGATGATCACGATGGCCGTCGCACTCGAGGCGACGTACACACTGTGGGCGGCCGACGGGTCCGAGCGCACCGTGGACGCCGCCGACTTCGTCACGGGCAACCACGAGAACGTCCTCGCGCCGGGTGAGATCCTGCGGCGCATCGACATCCCGGTCGGCGCCCTGCGCAAGCGTCACGCGCACCGCCGGTTCACACTGACACACCTGGGCCGGTCGACGCTGTTCATGATCGGCACCGGGTCGTCCGATGCAGACGGTATGCTGCTCACGATCACGGCGGGCACCACCCGTCCGATCCGGTTCGCGTTCGACACCGTGCCCGACGCCGGGACGCTGCAGCAGAGCATCGACGCGTTACCCGAGGACGTGTGGTTCGACGACCCCAACGGCACCCCCGACCACCGTCGTCACCTCGCGAAGCATTACGCCGAGGAGATCCGGATCGAACTCGCGGCAGGAGGGCGGCGATGACGTACACCGTCAACGGCAGGACGTTCGACGAGGAGCCGCACCCCGGGCAGTGCCTGCGGACGTTCGTCCGTTCGCTCGGCCATCACGGCGTCAAGAAGGGTTGCGACGCAGGCGATTGCGGAGCGTGCACGGTGTGGCTCGACGGCGATCCCGTGCACAGCTGCATCACACCGGCGTTCCGGGCCGAGGGACGGGAGGTGACCACCATCGAGGGCCTCGGTTCGCCGGACGACCTGCATCCGCTGCAGCGGCAGTTCCGGGACGCCCCCGGGTTCCAGTGCGGCTTCTGCACCGCGGGGATGATCATGACGTCGGCGACGTTCACCGATGCGCAGAAAGCCGACCTGCCCCGCGCGTTGAAGGGCAATCTGTGCCGCTGCACCGGCTACCGCGCGATCGAGGACGCGGTGAACGGTGTCGCCGCGATCGAGGTCGCCGAACCGGGCCGGGCCGTCGGCACCAGCGTCGGGGCGCCCGCGGCCACCGACGTCGTCACGGGCCGCGCCCGATTCACGATGGACACGGAGATCGAGGGCCTGCTGCACATGAAGGTGCTGCATTCGCCGCACGCCCATGCCCGCATCGTGTCGATCGACAAGACGGCGGCGCTCGCGGTTCCCGGAGTGCACCGCGTGTACACGTGGGAGGACGTCCCCCGGAAGCTGTTCACGACCGCGATCCACACCGATCACCTCGTCGACCCCGACGACACGTACATCCTCGACGACACGGTCCGCTTCGCCGGACAGCGGGTGGTCGCGGTGGTGGCAGACACGGTCGGCGCCGCGGAGGAGGGCTGCCGCAGAGTGGTCGTCGAATACGACGTGCTGCCGGCGGTGTTCGACCCGGAGGAGGCGATGGCCGACGGCGCACCGCAATTGCACGGTTCGGACGACCCGTTCGTCCAGGACCCGGTGCGCAACATCCTGCTCGAACTGCACGGTGAGGTGGGGGACGTCGAGGCCGGGTTCGTCGAGGCGGACGTGATCCACGAGGGCACGTACTTCACGCCGCGGGTGCAGCATGCACATCTCGAGACGCACGGGTCGATCGCCTGGATGGAGGACGGCCGCCTGCACGTGCGCACGAGTTCGCAGTCGCCGTCGATCGCGAAGGTCAAGCTGGCTCACCTGTTCGATCTGCGCCCCGACCAGTTGCGGGTGTTCTGCGAGCGGGTCGGTGGCGCGTTCGGCGGCAAGCAGGAGGTGATCACGGAGGATCTGGTCGCGCTCGCCACCCTCGACACGGGCAGGCCCGTCTCTCTCGAGTTCACCCGGGAAGAAGAGTTCACGACGGCGTCGCCGCGGCACCCGATGAAGCTGACGGTCAAGCTCGGCGCCCGGGCCGACGGCACGCTCACGGCGTTCCAGGTGCGCAACGTGTCGAACACGGGCGCGTACGGCAACCACGGCGGCGAGACGTTGTTCGCCGCCGGCGCCGCGATATCGACGTACCGGTGCCTCAACAAGAAGTTCGACGCATATTCCGTCTACACGAACACCGTGCCCAGCGGGGCGCTGCGCGGGTACGGCATGACGCAGCCCGCGTTCGCGGTCGAGTCCGCCATCACCGAGCTGGCGGTCGCGCTGGGCATCGACCCCGTCGAGTTGCGGCGCCGCAACATCGTCCGCCCCGGCGACTCGCTGGTGGCGATCGACGACGGACCCGACGACGTCGTGTTCGGGGAGGACGGGCTCGGGCAGTGCATCGACCTCGTGGACGCCGCACTGGGACGGACGGGGAACGGGCAGGTGCCGGGCGAGGATTGGCTCGTCGGCGTGGGCACCGCGTGTGGGCTTCACGAGACCGCGCCCCCGACCGAACACATCTCGGAAGCGTGGGCGACGCTCGGCGACGACGGCGTGTACGAACTCGCCGTCGGCACCGTCGAATTCGGTGAGGGGACGTCGACGGCGCACGTGCAGATCGCGGCCACCCAGCTCGGCACCACGCCGTCGCGGGTGCGTCTCGTGCAGTCCGACACCGATCGCACGGGTTTCGACACGGGGGCGTTCGCCAGTGCGGGGCTCTTCGTCGCGGGCAACGCCGTGTCGCAGGCGTCGGAAGCGCTGCGCACCCGCATCCTGGCGTTCGCCGCCGCGCACACCGGGGTCGACGTCGCGTCCTGCTCGATGGACGACGACGCGGTGCTCTGCGACGGCACACGCGTGCCGCTGACCGAACTCCTCGACGCCGCCCGGCCCCGCGGCATCCGGTTCACGGAGGCGCGCAAGGCGTACGGGTCGCCGCGCAGCGTCGTCTCCAACGCCCACGGTTTCCGCATCGCCGTCCACCGGGTGACGGGCGAGATCCGCATCCTCGACAGCGTCCAGGCCACGGACGCCGGGGTCATCATCAACCCGGTGCAGGTGCGCGGCCAGATCGAGGGCGGCGTCGCCCAGGGCATCGGATTCGTGTTGACCGAGAACTTCCACGTCGACGACAACGGTGTGATGACCAACCCCAACCTGCGCAACTACCGCATCCCCACCTTCGCCGACATTCCCCGGACCGAAGTGCTGCTGGTCGATTCTTCGGATTCCGTCGGGCCGATGCGTGCGAAGGGAATGGCGGAGTGCTGCATCAACCCGGTGGCGCCTGCGCTGGCCAACGCGCTGGAAGACGCGACGGGTGTGCGTTTCCGCGAGTTGCCGCTCACCCCCGAGCGCATCTACAGCCGCATCGGCGAGAGCCGATCGGTTCCGACGACCTGAGCGGTGAGGAGTAGGCGATGGACACCGAGAAGGTCACCGGCAACGCCGCGACGGTCATCATCGGCCAGAAGGTGCGTGCCGGTTCCGAGGAGGCCTTCGAGGCCTGGCAGCGGGACATGAACGCGGCGGCGTCCCGCTACCCCGGGTTTCTGGGCGCCGAGATCTCCGCACCCACTGCCGTGCAACCCGACTGGGTCGTGGTCTACCGCTTCGATTCCGTCGCCCACGTGCAGGCGTGGATCAACAGCGCCACCCGGCAGGAGCGGCTGGATCAGGGGCAACCGTACTTCGACGGTCCCGCCACGCAGCAGGTCATCACCGGTGGCGGCGTGCGGGAGGCGGATCCGCTCGTGACGGTCGTCGTGACGCACCGTGTCCGCCCGGAACACGTCGACGACTTCCTCGCGTGGCAGGACCGACTGCGCTTGGAGGAGAGCAGATTCGACGGCTTCCGCGGGAGCGAACTGTTCCGCCCCGTCGAAGGTGTCCAGGACGAGTGGACCGCGCTGTACCGCTACGACAACGCCGCCGACCTCGACACGTGGCTCACCTCGACGAAACGGCAGGAACTGCTCGCGGAGGGGGAGAAGTTCCACGACTTCGAATTGCGCACCATCGACAACTCGTTCGGCAGCTGGTTTGCGTTCGACGAGAACGGCCACGAGGCGCCGCCGCCGTCCGAGACGAAGACGTCGGTCGCGGTGTGGGTCGGCCTCTATCCGACGGTCGTGATCCTCACCCTCGCGCTGTCGCCGCTGCAGATGCCGCTGTGGCTCGGCCTGCTCGTCGGAAATCTGCTGTCCAGCTTCATCATGAGCTTCGTGACGATGCCGTACTACGTGAACCGGATACTGGGGCACTGGCTGCGGCCGGCGCCTGGTGTTCCCGAAGCGAAGATGAACCGTCGAGGGCTCGCCGTCGTCGCCGGGGCTATGGTGTTCTGGGTCGTCGTCTTCTACTTGGTGACCACCCAGTTCTGGACCCTGCCCTGACACCGGCCCCTACCGGCCGCCGAGCGGCACGGATCCGTGCGCCGCGGGGAGCGCGGGGAGCGCACCCAGGGGTAGCGGCACCAGCGTCGTGGACTGCGGGTCCGGGCGCCCCAGCCCGAACTTGCGCACCTCGGCGCCGCCCGGCCCGCCGCCGCTGACGAGCAGGTCGGCGCCCGTGGTGGTGCTGGTCGTGGCCACCTGCACGCCGGTGCCGGGAGTGCCACCGGCGAACGGCGCGAACGAGGCGATCTGGGTGAAGGCGACGGCGCCGTCGGAGTGATGGTTCGGGCTCTCCACATACATGCCCGGCTCGCCGTCGAGGCGTGACCCGCTCGACCACACACGGACCGTGCCGTCGCCCCCGAGCATGCCGGTGACGATGCTCTTCGCTCCGCCTTCGGCGCCCGCCACCCAGCCCGTCGAGAGGGAGACACCGCCGAGGTAGTTCTCGTCGAAGGCCAGGAATTCCGACGTCATCCGCGGGCCGCCGGTGTGGCCGGCGTGCTCGTCCGCGGTGCCGTCGGCCTGAGCCGCGGCGGTCGGCTCGAACAGGTCGTACCGGAACGTCTTCACGCGCGGCGCTTCTCCCGGCCCCGGAGCGGTGACGATGCTCGCCCGGCCCGACGCGGTGTCGACCAGACCGGTGGCGACGGTGACCCCGGACTGCGAACCGGGGTACGGCGTGAACGTCGCGAAGGTCTCGGGTGCTGCGCCCTTGTCCGTGGGCAGGGTGGACGAGAACACCTTCACCTGCGACTCGGTGCCCGGCCCGGTGCCGACGATGATGTTGTCGGCCAGCGCGTTTCCGTCGATGTCCGCGCCCGCGACGTTCACACCCCCGCGGAAACCGGCGTCGAACGGGGCGAATCGGGTCAACTCCGCGGTGAACGGTCCGGAGCCGACGTCGTTGCCGTCGTACGCGACGACCTCGGGCGCCACACCCGCACCGGTGCCGGCGACGAGGTCGAGAATCATGTCGCCGTTGACGTCGGCCATCCCCACCGTCGGGGTGCCCTCGAAGGCCGGGAACGGGGTGACGGCGGCGATCACCTTGTCGCCGTTGCCGTCGTGGACCTGCACGGTGGCGGGGGTGCCCGGCGTTCCCGGCACCGCCACCGCGTACGTCGACACTTCGGGAATCACGTTGACGGTGGCCATCAGCCCGTTGTCCTCGTGGTTGAGGCGGTGGCAGTGGATCACGAAAGTGCCGGTGTACTCGGTGAATTTGGTGCGCAGCGTCACCGATGCGGGCTCCAGCGCGGTCTCGTTCGCGTCCGTGACGGGCGCGGGCACGTTGACGTTGTCCTCACCCCAGGGCTGCACCCCGGTCCTGGTGCCCGCGACCGGATCGACGATGTCCATCACCTGGAAGTCGTTGACGTGGATGTGCATCGGATGCTCGTCGTTGTTGAGGTTCGTGATCGTCCATTCCTCGACCGAATTGAGCCGCGGCTGGATCAAGGGGATGTTCGGGAACGTGTTGTCGTCGAACTCGTACGTGAACGCCTTCGGGTCGCTGTTGCTGGCCTTCTCGTTGCCGAACCCGCCGGACACTGTGAGGGTCCGCTTCACGTCGGGCGTCATCACCGACGTGTCCACGAACGACGTGTAGGCGTCGAGGTTCTGGCCGGGTTCGAACGGCGTGGTCCGGCCTTCCCCGCTGTCGGGGGTGACGTGGACGAGAGTCTGGGTGGGGAAGGTGAAGAAGCCGTCGGCGTAGCTGATGACCGACGGGTCGACGGTCACGGTGCCCAGTTCGGCGGGCGGATTGTCGGTGCCGTTGTTCGTGTAGAGCACCCCGGGATTGGTGACGGGTTTCGCCCCGTCCAGCGGCGGCATGTCGAGCACCAGGTCGCCGGTGTCCGGCATGGTCACGGCGATCGCGTACCGCGACCCCGGCGGGATGACGAGCCGGGTGCCGTCACCGCCGACCGGCCGCTGCACCTGGGTGAAGGGGTTGCCGTCCTGGCCGACGATCGAGAACTGGGGATGCTTGCCCGTCGCGGTCTCGGTGAGCCGGAGCGGCATGTACGCGAAATCGCTGATGTTGGCCAGTACCCAGATCTCCGTCTGGCCCGGCTTCAGTTTCAGATCCGGCTGGAACTGCCCGTTGATCGTGTACTGCACGTCGCGCTCGTTGTCCGGTAGTGACGGATCGGCGGGGATGTTCGTCGAATCACTGCGGAAACTCTGCAGATTGCCCGGCACGAACTGGTTCTGCCCGCGGTGATTCGCCGGGGACAGCGGCCCGGCGTACCAGTTGGTGACGTACTGGGCACCCTCCGTCGTGTCGGCGAAGTTCACCGGGGCGAGGCTCGGCGAGTACGTGCCGTCGGCGAGTTGCGATCCCTCCGGGGGCTTCAGGGTGCTCACGAACTGCGGCCAGTTGGGGTCGTTCAGCTGGTGCCCACTGCCCTTGCGGTCGAAGACGAAGTTGTACTGCAGCGCCATGTCGCGGATGGGAACGTCGTTCTGCGTCACCCGGGGAAGGTTGCCATCGGGCCGCCCGATCTCCAGCAGACCCGCGAGCCCCGCGTACGTCTGCTGCGCGGTCAGTGTGTGACGGTGACTGTGGTACCAGTACATTCCGTTCGGCATGTCCTTCGGCACCGCGTAGTCGTAGACGTTGCCCATCCCGGCAGGGATGTCGAGCAGCACGTTGTCGGCGTTGCCGTCCGGGCTCACGTGCAGACCGTGGGTGTGCAGATTCAGCGGCGCGGACTCGAGGGCCGGCGGATAGATCGGGACGTCACCGCCCGCCGGCGTGAACGCGGGATCGTAGAAGTCCTCGATCGTCAGGTCCCGCAGATCGTTGTCGTAGTGGATGATCAGGCGCTCGCCGGGATCGACGCGCAACGTCGGCGCCGGATAGACGTCGTCGCCCGTGGTCGAGCCGTTCGAACTCGTGCCCTGCAGAACCTCGTATCCGAAGACCAGGAAGTTGGACACCGGTTCCGAGACGGTGTCGAGGTCGACGGTGCCCTGATGGGCGGACAGCCGGACTTCGAGCACACCGTTCTCGCTCGACAGCTTGACCGGTTCCTCGTACGCGACGGGGGAGCCGTCGGGCCCGGCGTTGCCACCGGCCGAGGAGGTCGGCTCGTCGGACGTGCACGCCGTCAGCGCCGACGTCATGGACACGACCACGGCGACGGCGATGGCGACGAGCGGCTTCCTGCGGCGGACGACCATGGTGTTCCCCGTTCCGAAACGGCAGCTGAGCAGCATCGATCGACGATTCGAAGACTACTCGGGGAACTTGGTCGGGCGCCGGGAATTCACTACCTCCCGAGCGCCTCCTTCCACGACACGACCTTGCCGATCCGCAGGATGGAACGCTGGTAGATCTTCGCGGCCAGCACGCTGAGTGCGGCGGTCACCGCGAGCATCAGCGCGATGGTGACGACGACCTGGACCGGGGACGCCACCCCGGCGGCGATGCGCAGCGGCATCAGGATCGCCGAGAACGGCGGAATCCAGCTGAGGACGTTGCTCAGGGTGCCGTCCGGGTTGCTCACCGAGGAGAAGGCGCTGAAGAACATGATGACGATCAGGACCATCAGCGGCGAGGCGGTGGCGTTGACATCCTCCTGCCGCGACACCATCGACCCGGCCGCGGCGTACAGGACGGCGAAGAACGCGAATCCGAGCACGAACCAGCCGAGCGTCCCGGCCAGCACCCCGATCGCCGTCCCCGTCACGGTGAGCACGCCCGTCGCGAGACCGGCCGCGACCCCGGCGACACCGTAGGCGGTCAGCTGGACGAGACCGACCGCGCCGATGCCGATCACCTTGCCCCACAGCAGTTGCAGGGGGCGCAGCGTCGACAGGAGCAGTTCCACGACGCGACTCGACTTCTCCTCGACCACACCCATCGCCACGTACATGCCGAACATCATGATCTGCATGTACAGCAGGACGACCACTGCGACGGACAGGGCCACGCGCTGGCCCTTCTCCGGGTCGGGCGGGTCGAGAGCGTCGACGGTGACGACCGCCCGGCCGGTCGCGGCGGCGAGTTCCGCGGGGTCCACACCCTGCGCGGCGAGGGCGCCGGCCTGGGCCTGCTGGATGACGGCCGCATCGATCACGGTGCGGAGTCCGGAACCCAGCTCGGATTCGGTGACGGCCGTGACCGATCCGCCGGTGCCGGGAATCAGCGCGACGTCGAGGTCACCACTGCCCACCTGGTCCCGCGCGGCCTGTTCGTCGGCCGCCGGAACGACGTCGACCGGTGTCCCGGTCGCGTCACCGGTGGCGACGAGAACCGGCGCGAGCGACTGGTCGCCGACGAGTCCGATGGTGGCGCGGTCTTCGTCGCCGCCCGAGAACAGCGAGTACGCGACGATGCCACCGACGATGGCCAGCAGGATGATCACGTTGCTGATGACGAAGCTCTTCTTCGCCACCTGCGTGAGGAATTCGCGGCGGGCTACGAGGCCGATCGCGCGGGCGGGGCTCAGCGGGGCACTCATGCGGTGACCACCTCTCGGAACAGATCGGTCAGGGTGGGCCTGTGCAGCGAGAACTCGTGCACCGGTCCGGTTTTCAGGGCCGTGTGCAGCACCAGCTGGTCGTCCACGTGGGCGTCGAGCGACAGCAGGGTGCGGCCGTCGAGGTGACTGATCGTGGTGACTCCGGCCAGGTGATGGGCCCAGCCGACCGGCGCCTCCGGTGCGTGGACTTCCAGTTGGGCGTTGCCGCCGCCGCGCAGTTCGTCGACGGTGCCGACCGCACGCATCCGGCCGTGGCTGATGATCCCGACGCGGTGGCACAGGCGCTGGACGAGTTCGAGTTGATGGCTCGAGAAGATCACCGGCACTCCGGTGTTCGCCTTCTCCACCAGTACGTCGCTCATGACGTCCACCGCGACGGGGTCGAGCCCGGAGAAGGGTTCGTCGAGAACCAGCACCGCGGGATCGTGGACCAGCGCGGCGGCCAGTTGGACGCGTTGCTGATTGCCGAGCGAGAGTGCGTCGACGGTGTCGCCGACACGGTCCGCGATGCCGAGACGTTCGGTCCAGCGTGCGACGGCGTCCCGCGCCGCGGAGCGGGGAAGGCCGTGCAGTTCGGCGAGGTAGGCGAGTTGCTTGCCCACCTTCATCTTCGGGTACAGCCCGCGTTCCTCCGGCATGTAGCCGATGGTGCGCCGCACGTCCAGGTCCACCGGGTTGCCGCCCAGCCGGACCTCGCCGGAATCGGCGGACAGGACGCCCAGCGCGATGCGCATCGTGGTGGTCTTGCCCGCGCCGTTGCTGCCGACGAAACCGAAGATCTCACCGGGGCGGACCTCGAAGGACAGGTCGTCGAGTGCGACGACGTCACCGTACCGCTTGGAGATGCCGTCGATCGTGAGGGTCTGAGACATGGGTCCTTCCCATCTGGAGGCGGATGTTCCTACGAGGCCAGGTCGTCCGAGGCCAGGTCGTCGGGTTCGGGGTCGGGTCGGGTCCAGCCGAGGATCATGGCCGGCGTGCAACCCCCGACCATCAGCGCGGTGACGACGAGCAGTCCGGCGGCGTACGGCACGTTGCTGTGATCGGCGTCCAGCGCGCCGACGAAGATCAGATACATCGCCGGGAGGAGCGTCAGTAGCTGAGTGACCGTGAGTCCGATCGAGCGGGCACTGTTGCGTTGCTGGATCTCCCACTCGTCGAGAGCGTCGCGCGGCGCGTCCCCCTGTCGCCCGGACACGATCTGCAGCATCGTCCACAGCGGGAAGAACAACAGGCACGCGGGCAGCCAGAGCAGGGGTCCGACGGTCATGTCGACATGACACACGATCCCCACGGCGGTCATGAACACGAACGTCACCGCGAGGGCGACCACGAGGATTCGTCGACGGCTGCGCGTCCGCCACCTCGGTAGCCACGTGCGGTAACGACTCTCGTTCTGGAGGAATCTGCGCGTCCGGAACCCCTGGTACCTCTCGATCAGATTCGTCTCAGGCATGGGAACTCTCCCCGCTTCCTGTCGTGGACGGCGGTCGGTGGGTGCGGTACAGCTCGGTGGACAGGGGCCCGAACTCGGTGCGGGAGAAAATGGCTTCCACCGGGAGTTCGAACACCCACGAGATCCGGAACGCCAGGTCGAGGCTGGGGTAGTGGTCGCCCCGTTCGAGCGCACCGACGGTCTGCGGATTGACGTCGATCAGTCCCGCCAGCTGAGCCCGGCTCATCCCGCGTTCGGCACGCAGCACGCCGATGCGGTTGTAGATGGGCAGGGAGTCCCCGCGCCGCACTGGACTCATGCAACAAAGTGTTGTGAAAACCCAACAGTTTGTCAACCGTGGGCAACGGGATGTGGGTGCCGAAATGACAGGTTGACCCTGGGGAATTGAGTGGCAGAGTGGAGGCGATTCGCGCAGGACGCCAAGAAAGGACAGGATTACAGACGTGACGTACACCATCGCGGAGCCCTGTGTCGACGTTCTGGACAAGGCATGCATCGAAGAATGTCCTGTCGACTGCATTTACGAAGGCGGTCGGATGCTCTACATCCACCCCGACGAATGCGTCGACTGCGGTGCCTGTGAGCCCGTCTGCCCCGTCGAGGCGATCTTCTACGAGGACGACGTCCCGGACCAGTGGGTCGAGTACACCAAGGCGAACGCCGACTTCTTCGACGACCTGGGATCCCCCGGTGGCGCCGCGAAGCTCGGGAAGGTCGACTACGACCCGCCGTTCGTCAAGGCGCTGCCGCCCATGGCGGAGGGCGACTGACTACTCCTCGGACAGCCTGCCGCCGTCCATCCGCCAGCGGCGGGTGCTGCGCGTCGAATCCAGCATCCGCCGGTCGTGGGTGACGAGCAGCAGCGTGCCGTCGAAGTTCTCCATCGCCTGCTCGAGCTGTTCGATCGCCGGAAGGTCCAGGTGGTTGGTGGGCTCGTCGAGCACCAGCAGGTTCACGCCCCGCGCCTGCAGCAGGGCGAGGGCGGCGCGGGTGCGTTCGCCGGGCGACAGCGACGCCGCGGGCCGCAGCACGTGGTGTCCCTTGAGCCCGAACTTCGCGAGCAGCGTCCGCACGTCGGCGTCCGGCCAGTCCGGGACCTGCGCCGCGAACGCGTCGGACACCTTCTCGGCACCCTCGAACAGGCCGCGGGCCTGATCGATCTCGCCGATCGCCACACCCGAACCGAGTGAGGCGGTGCCCGCGTCCAGGGCGATCTTGCCGAGGAGCACCTTCAGCAGGGTCGTCTTCCCGGAGCCGTTGGCGCCGGTGACGATGATCCGATCACCCCAGTCCACCTGAGTGGTGACCGGGCCGAACGTGAACTCGCGGTCCCCACCCCACGCGACGGTGGCACCGTTCGCCGTCGCCACCACCGAACCGCTTCGGGGCGCGGCGGCGATCTCCATCCGCAGTTCCCACTCCTTGCGCGGCTCCTCGACCACCTCCAGCCGCTCGATCCGGCGTTGCGTCTGCCGGGCCTTCGCGGCCTGCTTCTCGGTGGACTCGGTGCGCAGCCCCTTGCCGATCTTGTCGTTGTCCTTCGCCTTGCGGCGGGCGTTGCGGACGCCGTGCTCCATCCAGTTCCGCTGCATCTGCGCGCGGTCCTCGAGATCCGACCGGGTTCCGGCGTACTCCTCGTACGCCTCCCGGGCATGCCTGCGTGCGATCTCCCGTTCGGCGAGATACGAGTCGTAGCTGCCGTCGTAGACCGCGATCTGCTGCTGCGCGAGGTCGAGTTCCACGATGCCGGTCACGGTGCGCGCCAGGAATTCTCGATCGTGACTCACCACCACCATCGCCGCGCGACTCTCGCCGACGAAGCGCTCGAGCTGCTCGAGCCCCACCAGGTCGAGGTCGTTGGTCGGCTCGTCGAGCAGCAGCACGTCGTACCGGGACAGCAGCAGCGACGCCAACCCGGCCCGCGCCGCCTGCCCACCGGACAGCGACGTCATGTGTGCGTCGAGTGGCACGCCCAGCCCGAGGTCGCTCACGACCTTCTCCGCACGCTCGGCGAGGTCGGCGCCGCCCAGCGCCAGCCAGCGTTCCAGCGCGGGGGAGTAGAGGTCCTCGTCCGACTCGCCGAGCGTTTCGGCGGCCGTGTTCATGGTGTGCTCGGCCTCGGTGACGCCCGTCCTGCGGCCCAGGAAGTCGAGCACGGTCTCGCCGGCGATCCGGTCCGGTTCCTGAGCGAGGTAGCCGACGGCGGCGTCGGGCGGGCTGAGCACGATGCTGCCCTCGACGTCCGCGGACCCGATCCCCGCGAGGGTGGTCAGCAGCGTCGACTTGCCTGCACCGTTCGCCCCCACCAGTCCGGTCACGTCGCCGGGGGCGACGGTCAGGTCGAGGTCGGAGAACAGGGTGCGCTCACCGCGCGAAGCCGACAGTCCGCTGATGCGCAGTGTTGCAGTCACCTGACGATTGTCCCAGGACCCGTGAGTACTTGTTAACCGCGGGCGGTTAACAAGTACTCACGGGCGCGTCAGCGCTTGACGAGCCGGAACCAGCGGGGGTCGGCCTTCTTGAGCGGTCCCGGCATACCGGTCGTGTCGGCGTCGACGTCCGACACGAGTTTCCACTTCTCGAACGTGCGCTCCACGTCGGAGCGGGACACACCCCGCGGCAGCGGGCCGCGATGGCCCGGCCCGAACGCGAACATCAGCAGCGTGGCGTGCGGTTCGGCCACGGTCGTGACGTTCTCGGCGTACGCGACCCGGGCGTGGTCGCTGAGCCCGTGGTAGCACCCCACGTCCAGGATCAGGTGGTACCCGCGACCGACGGCGTGCTCGAGGTCGGTGGCGTCCGCGTGCATGAACCGCACGTCGACGCCCGCCTTCCGGGCCTTGGACCGCGCCTTGTCGAGGGCCAGCTGGACGGTGTCGATCCCCGTCACCTGCCACCCCCGCCGGGCCAGTTCGATGGCGTGGTCGCCGGTGCCGCATCCGATGTCGAGGACCTCGCCCGGTGGTGCGTCGAAGGGATCGATCAATGTCTCGATCTGGTTCCCGAAGACCCGGCCCGCCTTCACCCAGGGCGTGATCTTGAACCGATAGGCCAATGTGTACCCGAGGCCCATGTCCGCCCCTTTCACCGGGCGCGTCACCACCTGAACGCCGATGCCGTCGGATTACCCGGTGATACCGAAACGACACGCGAAAGTCCACATTCTGAGACGGGCGGGAACATCGGGTCCGGGTGCCCGGTTGGACAGTCCCATGGGTTTCAACACTGCACAGAGTCCTGTACCTACGGTCACGCTGAACGACGGGAACAGCATTCCTGCCCTCGGCTTCGGCGTGTGGCAGGTGCCGGACGACGAGAGCTACGCCGCGGTCGCCGAGGCCCTGAAGGCCGGGTACCGCAGCATCGACACCGCCAAGGTCTACGAGAACGAGACCGGAGTGGGCCGCGCGCTCGCGGACTCCGGCATCGCCCGTGACGAGTTGTTCGTCACCACCAAGCTGTGGAACAGCGACCAGGGTTACGACTCCACGCTCCGCGTGTTCGACGACAGCCTGAGCCGGCTCGGTCTCGACTACGTCGACCTGTACCTCATCCACTGGCCGGTGCCGTCTGCGGACCGCTACGTGGACACGTTCAAGGCCTTCCAGAAGATCAAGGCCGACGGGCGTGCGCGGTCGATCGGTGTCTCCAATTTCACCCCGGAGACCCTCGACCGTCTGATCGCCGAGACCGGCGAGGTACCCGCGCTCAACCAGGTGGAGCTGCACCCGCGGTTCAACCAGGCCGACCTGCGTGCCTTCCACACCGGCAAGGGCATCGCGACCGAGGCGTGGAGCCCGCTGGGGCAGGGCACCGTCCTCGACGACGAGTCCATCGCGAAGATCGCTGCCGCGCACGGTAAGACGACCGCGCAGGTGATCATCCGCTGGCACCTGCAGATCGGGAACGTCGTCATCCCCAAGTCGGTGACGCCGGAGCGTATCGTCGCCAACTTCGACGTCTTCGACTTCGAACTGACCCCCGACGAGATCAACACGATCGGTTCGCTGACCCGGGCCGACGGCCGCCTCGGACCCGACCCGTACACGTTCGGCGCGTAGCACCCGTGCGCCTTTCTGGTTGCTCCAGCTACCAGAAAGGCGCACGAGCGCGAAGCGCCTACAGCTGGAAGTCCGCGAAGTCGAAGCCCGGGGTGACGACGCAACTGACGAGGGTCGGTTCGTCGCCCTCGGGCTTCGCGCGTTGCCAGTGCCGCGGCGGGACGAGCAGTTGCGGTTGCTGGCCCGCCGCGACGTCCGCGCCGAGGACCAGCGCGTCGGGGGAAGCGGGTTCGCTTCCGTCGCCGCCGAGTTCGAGCAGCAGGGGGCTGCCCCGGTGGTACAGCCAGATCTCGGCGCTGCGCACGCTGTGCCACGCCGACTGCTGTCCGGGCATCAGCAGGAACAGGATCGCGGTGCCCGCCGACCGCGGCCCTGGATAGTCGTCCGGCAGGCTCCCCTCCGGGATCGTGACGTCACTGCGCCACGTCTCGCGGTACCAGCCGCCTTCGGGGTGCGGGGCGAGATCGAGGGTGCGGGCCCACTCCGGTAATTCCGTCATGGCCGCCATTGTGCCGCCCCGGCGCCGCGTCCGGGGGTGTGGTTGCACCACCCCTGAGGTGTCTTATCTCGAAGGCCCGGAGCGGCGAGAGTCGTAGGTGTTCAGAAAGCGGGGGCACGACATCCCGTACACCATCGACGACAGGAGACAACATGCTCGGAATCATGCTCGGATTGGGCGGAGCCGCAATCGGACTCGGGATCGGCGTCATGGCCCTCGGGGTCGGCCTGCTTCTCAGCGACGCGACGATCAAGCACGATGTCGGCGAACTCCCGGACTGACTCCGTGTGGGTCGACACCCGTCGGGGGCGGGTGCGGGCGCGAACAGCGGCCCGTACCCGCCACCCGCTGGCGTGGTTTCATTCGCTGCTGACCCGCAAACGCGGGGTGGCCGTCCAGGCGCCGCCCGCCAGTGCGAGCGAGGTGCTCGACCGCCTCGCCGAGATGCCGGTCAGCGTCTGGACCTACGGTTTCGATCACGAATCGGTGCGGCACCTGGGCCCGATGGCGCAGGATTTCGCCACCGCCTTCGGGCTCGGTTCGAACGACCGCCGCATCGCCATGGTGGACGCGAACGGGGTGTGCATGGCGAGCATCCAGGCCCTGTATCGGCGGGTCATCGCGCTCGAAGCGGAAGTGGAGCGCCTGCGGGCGTAGCCGCCCCGCCCCCGTCCCCGCCGGCTGCCGCGTCGCGACGTCCGCCCGGCCGCCACCAGTTGGCGTCGCCCAGCAGGTACATCGTCGCGGGCACCAGCACTATCCGCACGATCGTCGCGTCGATGAGGACCGCGGACGCGAGGCCGACGCCCATCATCTTCACGGTGACGTCGCCGTCGAGCGCGAACCCGGCGAACACCGCGACCATGATCGCCGCCGCACTCGTGATCACCCGGCCCGTCGACGCCAGTCCCTCGACGACGCTCCGGTGCGAGTCGCCCGTGGCGAGCCAGCGTTCGCGGACCCGGGAGAGCAGGAACACCTCGTAGTCCATCGACAGTCCGAACAGGATGGTGAACATGAGGATCGGCACCCAACTCGACACCGGAAGCGCATGGGGGAGGCCGAGTAGCTCTGCACCCCAGCCCCATTGGAACACCATCACCATGACGCCGTAGGCCGCGGCCACCGACAGCAGGTTCATGGCGGCCGCCTTCACCGCGACCACCGGTGCGCGGAACACGAACGTGAGCAGCACCACCGACAGCGCGACGACGAACGCGATCACCAGCCACAGCCGTTCGGCGAGACGGGCCGAGATGTCGGCGAACACGGCGGTGAGTCCGGTGACGTGGACGCCGTCGGCGGCGTCGGACCGGATCCGTTCGAGCAGTTCGGTGCTGCGGGGATCGCTGGGTCCGGTGGCCGGCTGCACCGAGATCAGTGCGGCCGTCGAATCGGCGTTCGTCAGGACGGGCGTCACGGACGCCACCCCGGGTTCAGCCGCGAGGTCATGTGCGATCGACGGAAGCTCGGCTGCCGGAACCTTGTTCAGGTCGACCGCCACCATCAGTGGTCCGTTGGCGCCGGGCCCGAACTCGGCGTCGATCAGGTCGTAGGCCTGCCGGATCGTGTTGGCGGCCGGTGCGCTGCCCGCGTCCTGCGGCCACGTCCGCATGCCCAGCACGGGCGCGGCCAGGAGCAGCAGCACGCCGAGCGCCGTCAGCGCCCACAGCCACGGGCGACGGCTCACCCGGATCGCCCACCGTTCGGTCAGCGGCGACGTCGTCCGACGTTCGGCCCGGGCACGGGACCGTTTGCCGAGCACCCGCGTGCCCGCCAGCCCGCACAGTGCGGGCACCAGCGTGACGGAGGTGAGCATGACGATGCCGACCATCGCGAACGTGGCGTAGCCGAACGACGCGTACATCGGCAGTCCCGACAGCCGCAACCCGAACAGCGAGACGAGGACGGTGGTCCCGGCGAAGATCACCGACGTCCCGGCCGTGGAGTTGGCGGCCGCGACGGCGTCCCGGACCGGCATCCCGGACCGCAGGCCCTCGGTGTACCGGGTGACGAGCAGCAGTGCGTAGTCGATCCCGACGCCGATGCCGACCATCGTCGCGATGGTCGGTGCGATGGTGCTGATACCGGTGAACCCGGCCATGATCGTGATGAGGCCGGACCCGATGCCCACGCCGACGAGTGCCACGGCCAGGGGCAGTCCCGCGGCGACCACGGAACCGAACGCGAACACCAGGATGATCAGCGCCAGGATCATTCCCACCGCCTCGGCGGTGCCCGACGGCTTGGAGATGTTCTCGGGCACCTGCCCGCCCAGTTCCACCTGCATCCCCTGCGCCCGGGTGCCGGCGACCGCGGACTCGAGGGCGTCGACGCCCTCGCTGCCCTGGAAGTCGGTGACCGGGATGCGGTAGTTGAGGCTGATCACCGCCGTGTCGGAGTCCTGGGACAGGCGGGGCGGCGACACGGCACTCACGCCGTTCACGTCCGCCAGCCTGGTGCCGAGATCGATGAGGACGCCGGGAGCGAGCGGGCCCGTGTCGGAGTGCACGACCACCCGGGCGTCCGCCCCCGACATCTCCGGGAATCGTTCGCTCAGCAGATTCGTCCCCTGCTGCGACGGCAGACCGGGCACGTTGTAGTCGTCGTGGTTGGTGCCGCCGAACGCGGATGCGGCGGCGAACACCAGGACGAGCAGCGTCAGCCACGCGGCGATCACCCGCCAGGGACGGGTCGCGGCGGCCGCGCCGAGGCGGGCGAGCAGGGAACTCATGGGGGAGCCTCCAGGAAAGCCGGATGGTTCTGTCGCCTCCGACTGTGCGCCCGGCCGCTAGTGACCCACTTGGAACTCGCTTGGGTGGGTGGTCACCCGGGTGCGGGCGGCGTCGATCCAGGCCGGGCAGCCGCAGCGTTCGGCCAGTGCGAGCGCCGCGGCGTAGTGCGTGCGCGCCGCCTCGGGCCTGCCGAGCAGCATCTCGAGGTCGCCGAGGATGGTGTCGACGGGCCCGACCGCGAACGCCGCCGTGTCGCCGCCCCCGATCTGCCCGCTGTACGGGCTCAGTTCCGCGTGCACGGACGCCGCCTCGTCACGCTCGCCCAGCCCGGCGACGACGATGCCGCGCAGCGACATCATGAGGGAATGGAAGAAGTCGCGGCGGACGGGACGGAGGTGACGCCGGACCTGACGCGCCTGCTCCGGTTTGCCGTTGCCGAGAAGGGCGAGGGCGTGCAGATCGGCGAGCACGTCCGTGGCGGCACTGTCGACCGTCGCGATGACGGCCTCGAATTCGCCGGCCCGGCCCTCGGTGAGCCGCAGTGTGAACACCGCGAGGGCGAAGACGCTGTCTGCGTCGAGGCCGGCCCGGACCATCAACTCGTGGCCGCGCTCGTAGTGGCGTTCCGCCGAGGCCAGGTCGCCGGTGAGGTGCGCGACCATCGCCCGGTTCATCTGCCCGGTGGCCTGCGCCTGCTGGAACCGGTACCGGTCCGCCAGTTCCGACTGCAGGCCCATGTGATGTTCGATCGCCGGGATGTCGCCGTTGCCGGACGCGATCTCGGCCAGCAGGTGATGGCCGAGCATGGTGAACACCGGTAGCTGCGTCCGGTCGCCGATCCGGAGCAGTTCGTCGCCGATGACGTGGTCGCCGAGTGTGCTGGTCGGCGAGCCGGTTCCCGCGTGGACGGCGCAGAGCACCAGCCCGAGAAGCACCGGATCGTCCAGGCCGCGGGCGAGGACCTCGGCCTCCCGGACCGCGGACCCGGTGCGCTCGTGATCCTCGGCCCCGATCTCGTGGACGAGCGTGACCAGCAGCCGGCACCGCACCGCCGGCTCCGGTTCCTCGTCCCGCAGCAGCGCCTCGATCAGGTCCACGACGGCCGTGTCGACTTCGCCGTAGCGCCGGTTGATCCACGGTGTCGGGGTGTCGACGAACGCGAGCACCCGGATCGCCAGATCGGTGCGGCCCGCGTCCCGGGCGAGCGCGAGGGCCCGCTTCCGCGAACGGGCCCCGTCCAGTCCGATGCCCGCGGCGAGTTGGGTGCGGCTCAGCTCGGTGAGGATGTCGACGCGCTCGTCCACGGACGCCGCGTCGTCCGGCGGCAATCGGTCGGCCGCGCGGAGGGCGTCGTTCAGGTAGCCGATCTCCGCGTCGTGGGCGTAGCGGTCGGCCGCCTGCGCCGCGGCCGCGACGTTGTGGTCGAGGGCCTGCCGTGCGGTCGCGGCGGACAGCGCCTCGGTGAAATGGTGCGCGAGCGCCGCGACGTCGTGCGGCCGCAACGCCTCGAGCGCCGACCCGACCCGGGCGTGCCAGCGGCTCCTGCGCAGCCGGGTGAGGTCGGAATAGAGGGTGTCGCGGACGAGGGCGTGCGTGAAGCGGACGGTCCCGGAGCGCGGCTCGCCGAGCAGTCCGGCGATCACCCCCGATTCGAGTGCGTCGAACACGGCGTCCTCGTCGACTTCGGCGGCCCGGCTGAGGACGTCGATGTCGGATTCGCGACCCACGACCGCGGCCAGTCGCAGGACGGACACGGTCAGTTCGGGGAGGCGGGCGATCCGCCTGCGGAGAACGTCCCGGACCCCCTCGGGCACTTCCGACGTGGCCACCAGTTCGCCCTCACTGTCCAGGAGCCGGGCACTCTCCTGCAGGTAGAACGGATTTCCACCGGTCCGGTCGGCAAGCGCGCGGAGGATGCCGGGGTCGGGGTCGCGGCCCGACACGTGCCGGATCAGCTCCGCCGAGTCCTCGGGTCCGAGTCCGCCGAGGCGGATGCGCGTCGGTTGCAGCGACGCGAGATCGGCGAAACAGTTCTCCAGGTTCGCGTCGACCTCGTCCGGGCGGAACGCGAGGATCAGCAGGATCGGCGACCGCTGCTGGGCGAGCCGCACGAGGATCGACAGGGTGTCCTCGTCGGCGCGGTGGACGTCGTCGAGGACGACGGCGAGCGGGCCGTGATCGCGGACGGTCCCGAGGTAGTCGGCGACCGCACGGTGCAGCAGGAACCGTCCGCTCGGGTCGTCCGGCCGCGCCGCGTGTGAACGGTCGTCGGCGAGCAGGGGTGCCAGCGCGTCCGCCTCGGCGCCGGGGTCGACGGTCTCGCGCAGTGTCCGCAGGATCTCCACCCACGCCCAGGCGGGAGGGGCGCCGTCCACCTCGGGGCAGCGGCCCACCGCCACCTGCCATCCCGCGGCGTGCAGGGTTCGACGGAACCGGCGCAGCAGGGACGACTTCCCCGATCCGGCGTCGCCGCCCAGGAGGACCACCGGGGTGCCGGGATCGCTCATCAGCTCGGTCAGGGTCGCCAATTCCGCGGTGCGGCCGAGGAACCAGGGGGCCGGGGCGGTGTCGACGGGCACCGGGGCGGGGGCGGCGACGGGTGCGGACGGGACGGTGCCCGTGAGGATCCCGTGTTCGAGTTCGGTCAGACCGGGACCGGGGTCGAGGCCGAGTTCGTCCGCCAGCCGGGCACGGGCCTCCCGCAATGCGGCGAGGGCGTCGGCCTGTCGCCCGCTGCGGTGCAACGCCAGGGCGAGCAACCGCCACCCCTCTTCCCGGAGCGGATGGTCCCGGGTGAGGGACTGCGCGTCGAGTACCGCGCCCGCGGCGTCGCCGGACGCGACGGCGGCGGCCACCGCCCGCTCGCGCGCTACCACCCGGAGTTCCTCGAGCCGGGCGATCTCGGCGAGTGCCCAGTGCTCACCGGCCACCTCGGCGAACGCAGGCCCCCGCCACAGGCCGAGCGCCCGCTCCAGGTCGGCCCGCCCGGTGCCCGCGGCAGAGCGGACCAGGTTTTCGAATTCCCACGCATCGACAGCGGACGGTGGGAGGGTGAGCGCGTAACCGGGGGCGCGGCTCACCAGGACGGTGGAGTCCGCCCGTGGCGCACGGCGCGGCTCGAGTGCCCGCCGCAGATTGGAAATGTATGCCTGAAGTGCACCGACGGCCCGCGCCGGGGGAGTGCCATGCCAGAGGTCGTCGACGAGCCGATCCACCGGAACCACCTCGCCGCGCGCGACGAGCAGCAAGGCGAGCACGGCCCGCTGGCGGGGGCCGCCGAGGTCCACCGCCCCCGATTCGTCCTCCGCCTCGAGCGTCCCGAGTACTCGAATCCGCACCATCGTGCCAAGCGTAGGCACTAGTGGCCTCCAAGTGCTCTCCAAGACGCCGAACCGACCCTTGATCGCATGACGACTCCGACTGCTCACCCGACCCGCCCCGACACCCGCGAGATGGTGGTGGTCCACAACTGCTTCCGCCGCCAGTTCGCCGCGCTGCCCGCACTCGTCCGCGGAGTTCCCGCCGGCGACACCGCCCGGGCCGGGGAGGTGGTCGCGTTCTTCGACGAACTCGCCACCGCCCTCCACCACCATCATTCGAGTGAGGACGACCTGCTGTGGCCGAAGCTACTCGACCGCGCGCCCACCGACGCGGCGCTGGTGCTGCGGATGGAGGAGCAGCACGAGCGCATCTCCGAGCTACTGTCGCTGGCGCAGTCGCAGGGCGCCGCGTTCGCGGCGGACGCGGCGGACGGCGAACCGCTGGCGAAGACGCTGACCGCGCTGTCCACGGCGCTGGGCGAGCACCTCGGTGAGGAGGAGCGGCACATCCTCCCGATGGCGGAGCAGTTCATGACACTCGCCGAGTGGCAGGAGATGGGTGACCGTGGCCGCGCGTCGATCCCCAAGGACCGGCTGCTGGTGTTCCTCGGCTACATCCTCCAGGGAGCGACCCCCGAGGAGCGCCGAATGTTCCTGTCGGAGATGCCGTTCGCGGCCAGGATGGCCTGGTCGATACTGGGGCGGCGGGCGTTCCGCAAGGACTACCGGCGCATCTACCGTACCGAACCGGCCGCCTTCTGACGTCGGATCACCCTGCGCCGCAACCGGCCCCGGCTGGTCCGCTCCCAGAAGTTCGGCGGTGTGCGTTCGGGATCCATCAGTTCGTTTTCGGCGAGCGGGCTGTCTTCGTCCTCGACCGTGTCCGGCTCGAACTTCTCCAATGTCCGGCCACCGCCGCGCAGCGCCTCGACGGTGCCCAGGAGCGACGACGTCTCGGACAGCGTGTCGTCGAACAACCGGGCCGGGACACCCAGGTGCTCGCAGACGAGCTGACGGCGAATGCCGAGGATGGTCTCCCGCAGTTCGTCACCGTTCGCCGTGTCCGCGGTGACCTCGACCGCCAGATCGCATTCGGAGTCGAACCCCATCGACCGGTTGTTCAGGTTCGACGAACCCACCCGCAGGAGACGGTCGTCCATCACCAGCACCTTGGCGTGGACGTAGATCGGCTCACCGTCCGCCGTGACGGGGTAGTAGACGCCCAGCCGGTTCCCGGTGTCGGCCCGCCAGAGCAGGTGCAGTAACCGGCGGCGGGCGCCGTCCATCGCCTTTTGCTCGAGCCAGCCGTCGGCGTTGCGCGGCAGCACCAGCACGATCTCCGGGCCGTCCGGTTCCTGTAGTCGCGCGGCGATCGCCTCGGCGAGGGTGCGCGACGCCAGGTACTGGCTCTCGATGTACAGCGACCGCTCGGCGCCGGCGATCGCGGCCAGGTACAGGGCCTCGATCTCCCGGACCTCGTCCCGGTCGTCCAGCTCCGGCAGCGTGCGTGCGACGCCCACGTTGACGCCGCGCATGGTCGGCTCGAGCCCCTCCGGCCACGGCGTCCGTCCCGCGATCTCGTCGACCGGCGCCAGATCCTGCCCGGTGGCCGCCTTCCACCGGGCGCGGGCCAGTTCGCCGATGGCCTTCGCTGCGTCCCTGTCGACGGCGGTCGTCGCGTCGTGCCACGGCCCGTACCGCTTGCCGTTCGGCTGCGTCCGGTAATGGTTGCGGTCCCGATGTTCGGGGGTGTCCCACCGGTCGACGGTCATGTCGATGCCGCCGCAGAACGCGAGCGCGTCGTCGATGACGACGATCTTCTGGTGGTGCGCCGAGCCGATCGGGTGGGCGGCGTCGAGTTCGAAGTGCAGTCGGCGGTCCGTCACCCAGTTGACCACGAAGATCGGGGTCATCCCGCGTCCGATCGCGGTGAACGCCCCGATGTTCCATTTGAGCAGGTAGATCTCGAGATCCGGACGTTCGCGGGTCAGCCAGGCCAGGAACCGGCCGAGCTGATTGGGCCCGTCGAGCGTCTTCTCGTCCGGTTCGAACTGGATCCTCGTGTCGAAGTCCCAGCCGATGAGGATGATGCGCCTGCGCGCCTGCAGCATCGCGGACTTGGCGTGGCGGAAGTAGTCCGCCGCGTCGACGATGCACGCGAGACGATCGGCGGGGGCAACCTGCCAGCAAGTGTCGCCCGGAGTCAGGATCGGGCTGTCGTCGCTCATGTCTCTTCTGCTCTCCCGGTCTCGTGTGTCCCACTTCCCCGCGAGTGGACGATTTACAGTACTGCGCCACCCCCGCGCAGCTACCGTTGAGAGGTGCGGAGGTGGTGGCGCATTGTGGCGTTGCTCGCACTGGTCAGCGTGCTGTGGGCACCAACTGTCGGTGCGGATCCGCTGCGGGCCGGATCGAGCCCCGGCGCCGTCGTCGCGTCGTCCGAGTTGCCTGCCGAACTCTGGCTCCGTGGGACCGGCAGTGCGTACCGGATGACGTACCTGACCACCGACCGGCACGGCATCGCCCCCTGCACCGGGATGGTGTTCGTGCCGCCCGGGACGCCGCCCGCCGGGGGATGGCCCGTCATCGCGTGGGCGCACGGAACGGTGGGGGACTCCGACGCCGACGCACCGTCCGTGACGGGCGTCGACCCGCAATCCTCGGACTACGTGAGCAGCTGGCTGCAACTCGGCTACGCCGTGGCCGCCACCGACTACGTGGGCCTGGGCACCCCCGGGGTGCCGCCCTACCTCGACGGGAAGGTCGCAGGCCGCAGCGTCGTCGACTCCGTGCGCGCCGCCAGGGAGATCGACGCCGACCTGTCCTCCACGTGGATGGCCGTCGGACTGTCCCAGGGCGGTCAGGCCGCGGTGTTCGCCGCACACGTCGCCACGTCGTACGCGCCGGAACTCGACTACCGCGGGGCCGTCGCCAACGGGGTGCCGTCGAACATCGAGATGGTGTCGAACTGGAGCGGCCCCTCGTTTCCGCCGCAGGGCCTCGCCGGTCTCACCGTGTACATGTCGTACCTGATCGCGGGAGTCCGCGACGCGTACCCGGAACTGGACGTCGACAGCTACCTGACCCCGGTCGGGAAGCAGTTCGTCGACGCGGCCCCCGAAGTGCCGTTCCGGCAGTTCGCGACCATGACCGGCACCGTGTCGGTGGCACAGATGCTGTCGCGGGCACTCGACGTGCCCGTGCTGCAGGACGCGCTGCGCGAATACCTCGAGGTCCCGGTCGCGGGCTACGACCGTCCGCTGCTGCTCGTGCAGGGCGTCACCGACGCGTCGGTGCCGCTGCCGCTCACGGAGAAGCTCGTCTCCGAAATGCGCGGGGCCGGAACGAATCTCGACTACCGGGTGTACTCGGGTGGCCACTTCGGGAGCATGTACCAGGCCGGCCCCGACCAGGCCTCGTTCATCGCCTCGCTGATCAGGTAGGGGCGGGCAGGCCGAGGTGGCGGGTGAGTTCGCGGGCCGCGGCCTGCCCGGCCCGGTTGGCGCCGATCGTCGACGACGACGGTCCGTACCCCACGAGATGGATCCGCGGATCCGACGCCACCTGGGTGGCCAGGCGTCCCGTCATCGTGATGCCGCCGCCCGGTCCGCGCAGCCGCAGCGGTGCGAGGTGATCGAGTGAACTGCGAAAACCCGTACACCACAGGATCACATCGACCTTCGCCTCGTGCCCGTCGGCCCAGCGGACACCGTCCGCGGTGATCTCGCTGAACATCGGTTGCCGCGCCAGCACGCCGCGTTCGCGGGCGGCGCGGATCGCGGGCGTCACGGGCAGCCCCGTCACCGACACCACCGAGCCCGGCGGCAGCCCGCGGCGAACCCGGTCCTCGACCAGTGCGACGGCGGCCCGGCCGATCTCGGGTGTGAACGGCTCGTCCCGGAATTCCGGCGGGCGTCGCGTCACCCACGTGGTGGTCGTGACCCGGGAGATCTCGTCGAGCAACTGCACCGCCGAGATGCCGCCGCCGACGACGAGGACGTGCTGTCCCGCGAAGTCCTGCGCCGAGGAGTAGTCCTTGGTGTGCACCTGGCGGCCGGTGAACGCCTCCGCGCCGGGATAGCGGGGAATGAAGGGGCGTTCCCACGTTCCCGTCGCGTTGATCAGACCGCGGGCCGACACCACGCCGCTGTCGGTCTCGATGCGCAGACGCTCGTCGCGGGCGCACACCACCCGGGTGTGCACGGGGCGGTGCACCGGCAACTCGAACTGTTTCTCGTACGTCGCGAAGTACTGGGGAACCGCGCTCGACGCGTGCACCAGCGCGGCCTCGGGGTCGTCCGGGTCCAATCCGACCGTCGCGGCGAAGCCCAGCCCGGGAAGGTCGTGGACACCGTTGACGGTGCTCAGCGTCAGGGACGGCCACCGGAACTGCCACGCACCACCGGGTCCCGGTGCGTGATCGAGCACCACGAAACCGGACTCCGGTTCCACCCCGAACCTGCGCAGATAGTAGGCAGCTGACAGTCCCGCCTGCCCCGCGCCGATCACGGCGACGTCCACTTCACTGTTCATGTCGGTCCTCACCTCCACACTCACAACTACCGCAGAGCCTCGTGTGTTCCGGCCGATCCCGCTGTGGTTGGGTGACAGACGTCCAGTCGGGTGGGCAGGGAAGAATTCGTCAGTGGACAGCAATTACGAAGAAAGCGAGTGGACATGATCGGGACGAGTCGTGACGGCGACGTCTTCACCCTCGAACTGCAACGACCCGACCGTCGCAATGCGTTGAACACCGAGATCTGCGAACTGCTGCGCGAGGAGACGGAGAAGTCCGTCACCGACGGCGCGCGGGTGATCGTCCTCACAGGGCAGGGCAGCGCGTTCTGCGCGGGCGCCGACCTGTCGGGCGACGTGTACGCCGACGGGTTCACCGACACCCTGCTCGAGATGCTGCACACCATCGACTCGGTCCCCGTCCCCGTCATCGCGGCGATCAACGGCCCCGCGATCGGCGCGGGCAGCCAGCTGGCGCTCGCCGCGGACCTGCGCGTGGTCGCGCCCGAGGCCCGCTTCGCCATCCCCGCCGCCAAGCTCGGGATCTCCGTGGACCGGTGGACCGTGCACCGGCTGGCCGCCCTGATCGGCGGCGGACCGGCACGAACGATCCTGCTCGGCGCGGAAGAGGTCGGGGCCGACGAGGCGCTGGCGCACGGCCTCGCCAACAAGCGCGGCGACCTCGCCGTCGCGCAGCAGTGGGCGCACTCGATCGCGCGCCTCGCGCCGCTGTCGCTGCAACACCTCAAGATGGTGCTCAACGACGACGGCACCCAGAGCCCGCCGCCGCCCGAGCAGCTCGCGGCGTTGCACGCGGCGTGGAAGAGCTACGACGCGCAGGAGGCGCGGGCCGCCCGCGCCGAGAAGCGTCCCCCGGTGTTCCGCGGTCAGTAGCCGTCGGGCGCACCTTTCCCGCACGCGTGGTTACAGTTGTCGGGGTGAAAGCGAAGAACGCCGTGACGACTGTTCTGGCCACCGCCGCCCTCGGGTGGCTGACGCGCGCCGCGTGGGGGCTTCCGTCCCAGATGGGTGCGTCGCGGGCCAAGGTGCGCCCGTACGCCGCGACGTCGCCGCGGTACCGCAACCGTCAGTTCCACAACACCGATCCGAGCAGCATGATGCTGTCCAGTTCGGAGACCGGGATCCTCAAGGCGCTGATCACGCGGGGCAAGGCGGGACGCCCACGTAGGCCGATCCCGCTGGCGACGCCGCTCGCGCCCGTCGAGGCGGCCGACGTCGCGGTCACCTGGTACGGCCATTCGAGTGTGCTCGTCGAGGTCGACGGCTACCGGGTGCTGGCCGACCCGGTGTGGAGCCGCCGGGTGTCGCCGTCCGCCTTCATCGGTCCGTCCCGCATGCACCCGACCCCGGTGCCGCTTTCCGACCTGCCCGTCCTCGACGCCATCGTCATCTCGCACGACCACTACGACCATCTCGACATGGCCACCGTGCAGCAACTCGCCGCCACCCAGAAGGCGCCGTTCGTCGTGCCGGTCGGGCTCGGTGCGCACCTGCGTCACTGGCGGGTGCCGGAGGAGCGGATCGTGGAACTCGACTGGGACGAGTCGACGACGCTCGGCGAACTCACCCTCACGTGCACCGAGGCCCGGCACTTCTCCGGCCGGGGCCTGGTGCGCAACACCACCCAGTGGGCGTCGTGGGTGCTCGCAGGCCCGAGCCGGAAGGTGTTCTTCGGCGGCGACAGCGGATACACGACGCGGTTCGCCGACCTGGGCCGCCGCTACGGACCGTTCGACCTCACGCTGCTGCCCGTCGGCGCCTACGACACTCGGTGGGCGGACATCCACATGAATCCCGAGGAGGCGGTGCAGACCCACGCCGACCTCAACGCCGGCGACGCGACCCGCGGACTGCTGGTGCCCGTGCATTGGGCCACGTTCAACCTCGCGTTCCACAGTTGGTCCGAGCCGATCGTCCGGCTGCTCGCGGCCGCGCAGGAGGCGGGCACCCCGGTGGCCGTGCCGATGCCCGGGCAGCGCGTCGACGCACTGAAACCGGCCGCCCAGACCCCGTGGTGGACCGCACTCGGCTGAACCCGGCGCGCATCCCCTCCGAGCCGAGCCCGGTTGCGTAGCCTTTGACCATGGCATACGACGAAACGGGCACCGACAGCGTTGCAGTCGTCGCAGTGGCGGGGCTGACGGCCGCCCAGGTCGCGGAGCGGGTGGCGGCGGGCAAGACCAACGACGTCCCGGACCGGGCCAGCCGGTCGGTGCGCGACATCGTGCGCGCCAACGTGTTCACCCGGATCAACGCGATCCTCGGGGTGCTGCTGATCATCGTGCTGGCCACAGGTTCGATCGTCGACGGCATGTTCGGCCTGCTGATCATCGCCAACAGTGGGATCGGCATCATCCAGGAAGTGCGGGCCAAGCGGACCCTCGACAAACTGGCGATCGTCAGTCAGACCAAACCGGTGGTCCGCCGCGACGGTGTCGCCGTCGCGATGGCACCCCGGGAGGTCGTGCTCGACGACATCATCGAACTCGGGGCAGGCGACCAGATCGTCGTCGACGGGGTCGTGGTGGAGGCGGCGACCCTCGACATCGACGAGTCCCTCCTCACCGGCGAGGCCGATCCCGTGGACAAGGACGTGGGTCAGCAGGTGCTGTCGGGAAGTTTCGTCGCGTCGGGCAGCGGCTGTTACCGGGCCACGAAGGTCGGAGGCGACGCCTACGCCGCGAAACTCGCGGACGAGGCCAGCAAGTTCACGCTCGTGCACTCGGAGTTGCGCAGCGGCATCGACAAGATCCTGAAATTCATCACGTACCTGATGATTCCGGCGGGTCTGCTGATCATCTACAACCAGTTGTTCTCGAGCGGCGAATCGATCCGGCCCGCGCTCAACGGGATGGTGGCCGCGCTGGTGCCGATGGTGCCCGAGGGCCTGGTGCTGATGACGTCGATCGCGTTCGCGGTCGGGGTGATCCGGCTCGGTCAGCGGCAGTGCCTCGTGCAGGAGTTGCCTGCCATCGAAGGCCTCGCCCGCGTCGACGTGGTGTGCGCCGACAAGACCGGCACCCTCACCGAGAACGGCATGCGGCTGTCCGAACTGCGCTGCGCCGACCCGTCCGACGCCGAACCCTCCCGCGCGGCACTCGCCGCGATGGCGGCATCCGACCCCCGTCCGAACGCCAGCGTCCTTGCGATCGCGGAAGCCTTTCCCGACGCCCCCGGCTGGGGTGACTCCACCGCGGAGGCCCCGTTCTCCTCTGCCAAGAAATGGAGCGGTCAGTCCTACGGTGCCCACGGCAACTGGGTCCTCGGCGCTCCCGACGTGCTGCTCGACCCCGCCAGCGACATGGCCCGGCAGGCCGAGGAAGTCGGCTCCTCGGGACTGCGGGTGCTCCTGCTCGGCAGTTGCGACGTCCCGGTCGACCACCCCACCGCGCCGGGTGCGATCACACCGCGCGCGCTGGTGATCCTGGAACAGCGGGTGCGTCCCGACGCCCGCGGCACCCTCGAGTACTTCGCGAGCCAGAGCGTCACCGTGAAGGTCATCTCCGGTGACAACGCCGTGTCGGTCGGCGCGGTGGCCGGATCGCTGGGGCTGCCCGGCGGCGACCGTCCCGTCGACGCCCGCGAGCTGCCCGCCGACCGCGACGCCCTCGCCGAGACCCTGGAAAAGGCCACGACGTTCGGACGGGTGCGCCCCGACCAGAAGCGGGAGATGGTGGGGGCGCTGCAGTCTCGCGGTCACACCGTCGCGATGACGGGCGACGGCGTCAACGACGTGCTGGCCCTCAAGGACGCCGACATCGGCGTGTCGATGGGATCGGGCAGCCCCGCCACCCGCGCGGTCGCGCAGATCGTGTTGCTGGACAACAAATTCGCCACCCTGCCGTACGTGGTGGGCGAGGGCCGCCGGGTGATCGGCAACATCGAACGCGTCTCGAATCTGTTCCTCACCAAGACCGTGTACTCGGTGCTGCTGGCGTTCCTCATCGGAATTACCGGTGTACTGTCACAGATCTTCCACTTCGAGCCGGTGCCGTATCCGTTCCTGCCGCGGCACGTGACGATCGCCGCCTGGTTCACCATCGGCATTCCCGCGTTCATCCTGTCGCTGGCCCCGAACAACGAGCGGGCGCGCTCCGGGTTCGTGCCGCGCGTGATGCGTCTCGCTGTGCCGTCCGGGGTGATCATCGGTGTCACGACGTTCATTTCGTATCTCCTCGTATACGCGGGCCCGGATCAGACGGAGACGCAGAAGATTCAGGCGGGCACGTCGGCGCTCATCACCCTCATCATGATCGCCCTGTGGGTGCTGGCCGTCGTCGCCCGGCCGTACGTGTGGTGGAAGCTGGTGCTGATCTTCGGATCCGTAGCGGGATACCTCATCCTGTTCGCGGTGCCGTTCACGCGGGAGTTCTTCAAACTCGATCCGACCAACGTCGGCGCCACCACCTCCGCCCTCGTGTGCGGGCTCGTGGGAGTGGTTCTCGTCGAAATCGGATGGTGGGTCACGGGCCGCCTGCACGGCGAGCATCGCCGCCTCTTCGCGGCGCCGGAAGATCTTCCGGGCGTGCACTGACCGGAGTACTGCTCGCGACGATCCGAACGGTTGGCGTCGCCGAGTCAATGCTGTGAGACTGGGGGCACGGCGAGTGATCGGACTCGCGCGGACACTGCGTGCGCATGCACCGGAGGAGGAAGAACGATGAGTTTCGTCGACACACTGAAGGGCCTGCTGGGCAAGGGGAAGGAAGCCGCTTCAGAGAACGCGGACAAGGTTCACGGCGCCATCGACAAGGCCGCCGACGTGGCGGACAGCAAGACCGGGGGCAAGTACAGCGACAAGATCGACAAGGCCGCCGACGCGGCGAAGAAGGCTGTTCCCCCGAAGGAGTGAACCCTTCCCAGACACACCCGTGCGGGCCCCGGTTCTCGGACCGGGGCCCGCACGTGTCTTCGGCGATGACCCGCGCATCGCGGGCGGGCGCGGCAGAATCGGTGTCGTGAACGGCGTCCTCGTGCTTCTCGTCATCATCGTGGCCATCGCCGTGACGAGTTTCGCGAAGCGCCGCGATCTGCAGGCGCCGCTCGTCCTCGTCACCATCGGGTCGGTGGCGTCGTTCATCCCCGGGATGCCGCGGCTCGAACTGGACCCGGAGGCCATCCTCGGGGTGGTGCTGCCACCGCTGCTGTACTCCGCGGCGCTCAAGTTCTCGGTGGCCACGTTCCGGCGCCACCTCGCACCGATTCTGCGGCTGGGGATCTTCACCGTCCTGGCGACCGCGGTGGGCGTGGGCTTCTTCGCCAACTGGCTGGTTCCCGAATTCACGCTCGGCGCGGCGCTGGTCCTCGGCGCCGTGGTCGCGCCCACGGACGCGGTCAGCGCCGTCGCGGTCGGCCGAAGACTGGGTTTACCGAACCGGGTGATCGCGATCCTCACCGGTGAGGGACTCGTCAACGACGCGACCGCGCTGACCCTGTTCGCCGTCGCCGTGTCCGCCGTCGTCGGGGCGGAGATTCCCGTGCCCCCCGTGGTGTTCTTCGCCTACGAGGTGGTCGGCGGGGTGCTGATCGGACTGGTGCTCGCAAAGATCGTCGAGTGGGTGCGCCGCCGCATGTACGACTCGCCGCTGGAAACGGTGCTGGGGCTGATGCTCCCGTTCGCCGCGTACCTCGCGGCCGAGGAGATGCACGCGTCCGGGGTGCTGTCCGTCGTCGCCGCAGGGTTCCTGATGGGGCACAAGGCCACCGACGCGTCCGTCGCCACCCGAATCCAGGAGCGGTCGCTGTGGGAGAGCGTCGACCTCCTGCTCGAGATGTTCGTGTTCGCCTACATGGGGCTGCAACTGAGGTTCGTCATCGACGACGTCCGGGACCAGGGCCTGCCGGTGCACCACATCTTCTTCTACGGCTTCGCGGTTCTCGCCGTGGTCATGGCGATCCGCCCGGCGTGGATCCTGCTGCACTGGCTCCGCCGCCGCCTCGGGCTGGCGATCAGGACGCCGGGCGGATCGGTGGAACTGGGGTGGCGGGAGAGCGTCGTCGTGTCCTGGGCGGGAATGCGCGGGGTGGTCACGCTCGCCGCCGCGTCCGGTGTGCCCGTGGTGGTCGCGAGCGGGCAGCCGTTCCCGGGGCGCGAGGTGATCCAGGCGATCGCGTTCGTCGTGGCCGTCGGCACCCTGCTGATCCAGGGCGCCACCATGCCGCTGCTGATCCGGATGCTCGATCTGGCGGATCCCGACGAACGCAGGCGCGAGGAGGAACAGGTGACGCTGGCCCGCGCGATCTCCCGCGACGCGGGTGAACGGGCGCTCGTCGAATTCGCCGCGAATCCGCCCACGGGAGTCGACCGCGCGGCGGTCACCGACATCCTCGACCGGGTGCGGCGGTCGATGCGGGCCCGGCTGCAGGCCGAGGAGGCGGAGGACGCCGCCGAGAAGCAGCGGGCAGGCGCACTGTTCGACCACTACCGCCGCGCCGCCCTGCGCGCGCAACGGGAGGCGCTCATCGCCGCCCGCGATGCGGGCACACTCGACGACGAAGTGATGCGTAGCGTGTTGGAAGGACTCGATGTGGAGGAGGCCGCAGCCGAGGAGCGGGTGCGGAGACGTCGCGAATGAGGTGCGAGGTGGGTGTGCGTCCGGTGCGAACCGCCGTGGTCGCGCTGGCCGGTGCCCTGGCGCTGACCGTTCCCCTCACGCTGACCGCCTGCGCCACGGACGCGGCCTCCCCGGCCCCGCCCCCCACGACCTCGGTGGCCGCACCCGCTTCTCCACCCGTTGCCCCGGCGCCGACGGGTGACCAGCGGGGCGCGCTGATCAGTCAGCAGCCGGTGCCCGACATCGACCCGGCGATCACCGCCCTCGGCGCCACGGCCACCCGCGTCGTCTACCGGTCGACGTCCGGCGTCGACGGCGGCGGCGCGGAGGTGGTGGGCACGGTCTTCACTCCAGGCGGTCCCGCACCGGACGGCGGCAGGCCCGTCGTGACGGTCGGGCACGGCACCACGGGCGTCACCGACGAATGCGCCCCCTCGTCGTCGCCGACCCTGCTGGGCACCACGAACCTCGTCCGGCCGCTGCTGCAGCGGGGGTACGTCGTGACCGTCACCGATTACCAGGGCCTCGGCACCGACGGCCCGCACCCCTACCTCGAACCGGACACCGCCGCCTACGACCTGATCGACGCGGTCCGGGCGGCGCGCACCGTGGTGCCGGATGCGTCGACGCGCTGGGCGGCGATCGGCGTGTCGCAGGGAGGGCAGGCGTCGTGGTCCGCGGCCGAGCACGCCGGCAACTACGGCGACGGCCTCGAGTTCGTCGGCGCGGCGAACCTGTCACCCGCGGCCGACTTGTCGGGGATCGTCGCGGACGGGACCGTCGAACCACTGTCGTTGCCGCAGAAGATGTTCCTGCCGTACCTTCTCGAGGGACTGCAGGTGATCCACCCCGAACTGAACCCGGACGACTACATGCGCGGCGCCCTCGCCGCCAGCCCCGACGTCACGCTGTCCTGCGTCGCCGCGAAACTCCAGGAGAAGTGGACGGTGGCAACCCGGCTCACCCCGGCCGACACGGGACCGCGGACGCCCGCCGACGCCGAGCGCATGCGGGGGTGGCTGCGGGACATCGCGCTGCCGAAGACCGGTGCGGGCGGACCGATGCTCGTCGTGGTGGGGGATCGGGACAACCTCATTCTGCCGCAATGGACTTCGCAGGCCGTCGACAACGCGTGCGCGCTCGGCGACGTGATCGAGTTCGACACCCGGCCCGGGGAGGGGCACGCGGACGGGCGGTCCGTCCCGGGGGCGGTGCAGTGGATCGCCGACCGCTTCGCCGGCGTGCCCGCGCCGGACACGTGCGCCGAGGGGGGAACACCGTGAAGAAGGCGGATCTCGAACGGCTGCGGGCGCTGTGCCTCGCCCTACCGGAGGCGACGGAGCTGATCGCCCGACCGGACACCGGCGAATGACGGGATCCGTCGTCGCCGTGGTGGCGTTGCTCGTCCTTGTTCCTCTCGTCACGTTCACCGCCGTGTGGCTGCGCGCCCGGCGCGAGTTGACGACGCCCACCGAGCGGGCCGTCCACACGACCCTCCACACCGCGTCGCTGGCGGCGCGCCCGTTGCGGCGGGGGCTCGACGAGACGTCGGCGGACGAGGCCGCACCGCATCTGCGTCAGCTGACCGGCGCGCAGGCGCTGGGCGTCTTCGACGCCGCCGGTGACCTGCTCGCGTGGAGCGGACCGCACGAGGCGATGACCGAACAACTACGCGACGCGGCGGCCCGCGCGGTCGACGGGGAACGCCGGGTGCTCGTGGCCTACGGCGGCCTCGTCCGGGGTGCGGGTGACAACGCGGTCCGCGCGCTGATCGCCCAGCCGCTGCTCATCGAGGCCACCGGGGTGGTCGGTGTGCTCGGCATCGTCACCACCGAAGACCCCGGGCCGGGCATGCTCGGCGCCGTCACCGAGGTCGCCCGGTACGCGTGCAGCCAGATCGAACTCGCCGACCTCGACGCGTCCCGCGCCCGCCTCGACCGCGCCGAGGTCCGGGCGCTGCGCGCGCAGATCAGCCCCCATTTCATCTACAACGCGCTGAACACGGTGGCGTCGTTCGTCCGCACCGACCCCGACCGCGCCCGGGAACTGATCCTCGAATTCGCCGACTTCACCCGGTACTCGTTCCGGTCGGCGGGGGAGTTCACCCAGCTGGCCGACGAACTGCGCAACATCGACCGGTACCTCACCCTCGAACGCGCCCGGTTCGGCGACGCCCTCGCCGTGAAATTGCAGGTGGCGCCCGAGGTGCTGAACGTGGTGCTGCCGTTCCTCGCGCTGCAACCGCTGGTCGAGAACGCGGTCCGGCACGGCATCGCCGCCAAACCGGACGGCGGCACCGTCAGCATCGTCGCCGCCGACGAGGGCACCGACTGCGTGATCAGCGTCGAGGACGACGGCGTCGGCATGGACCCGGAACTGCTGCGGTCGGGATCGCTGGACTCGGTGGCCGAGTCCTCCGGGGTCAAGGAGGCGGCACACGTCGGGCTCGCCAACGTCGACGACCGCCTGCGCGCCGCGTTCGGAAACGACTACGGACTGGTGGTGGAGACCGCGCCCGGCGCGGGCACCAAGGTGAGCATGCGCGTCCCGAAGTTCCGGCGGGGGATCTCGACGTGACCGGGAAGCGTCCGTGCGACGATTGCTCTCGTTGTGAACCACACTGACGACAGGTCTCCGGACGCACCCCTCACCGTGCTGGCCGTCGACGACGAGAAACCCGCCCTCGACGAGTTGGCGTTCCTGCTGCGCGCCCAGGACGCAGTCGGCGACATCCGGACCGCGGGCGACGCCACCACGGCGCTGCGTATCCTCCGGGACGGCGAGATCGACGCCGTCTTCCTCGACATCAACATGCCCGGACTCGACGGTCTCGAGCTGGCCGGGATCCTCGCGAACTTCGCGTCCCCGCCGCAGGTGGTATTCGTGACCGCCCACGACGACCGGGCCGTCGCAGCCTTCGACCTCGGTGCCGTGGACTACCTCCTCAAACCGCTGCGCGAGGAGCGGCTGGCGGAATCCGTGCGCCGCATCGTCGAGGGGCGTCGCAGGCGCCTCGAAGCCGGGCCTCCCGCCCCCACCGACGAGGTGATCCCCGTCGAACTCGGCGGCATCACCACCCTCGTGCACCGGTCCTCCGTGGAATGGGTCGAAGCGGACGGCGACTACGCGCGCCTGCACACCGCGGACGGCTCCCACCTCGTCCGCATCCCCATCTCGGCGCTGGAGACGCGCTGGGCGGACGCCGGGTTCCTGCGGGTGCACCGCTCGTACCTCGTCGCGCTGCCGCGGGTCACCGGGATCCGGACCGTCGGCACCGGACTGGTCGTGTGCCTCCGCGCCCACGGCGACCACCCGCCCGTCGAACTGCCGGTCAGCCGCAGGCACACCCGGATGCTCAAGGACCGGCTGGTCCGGGCGCCGAAACAGACGTGGACGGCGCGATGAGTTCGCCCGAGCGGGTGCGGGTCGTCCTCGCCCAGCGTCGCGGGGCGCGCATCGTCCGCACCCGCGTCGAAGTGCAGGAACAGACCGCGGTCGGGGACGCGATGATCCGCGGCCTCGTCCGCACCCAACTCGTGCTCGCGATCCGGCTGGCGCTGCTCGCGGCGTGCCTGCTGTGCGCGGTACCGCTCGTGATGTTCCTGTTCCCGGCGTTGTCGCACGTGGCGGTGCTGGGAATCCGGCTGCCGTGGGTGGTCCTCGGCGCGCTCGTGTATCCGGTGCTCCTGACCACCGGCTGGATCTACGTGCGGCAGGCCGAGCGCAACGAGCAGGAATTCACCGACCTGGTGGACGACTGAGCGTCCCGTGCCCACCGACCAACCCATTCCCTGGCTGACCCTGGCAGGTCTCGCGGCCGCCGCGGTCGCGACGGTGGCCATCGGCATCTACGGAGTGCGGTTGGCGCGCACCACCTCCGACTTCCTCGTCGCGTCCCGCAGCGTCGGACCGCGGTGGAACGCCGCCGCCATCTCCGGCGAGTACCTGTCCGCCGCATCCTTTCTCGGCGTCGCGGGCCTGATCGCGAAATACGGCGCGGACGCCCTCTGGTACCCGATCGGGTTCACCGCCGGCTACCTCGGTCTGCTGCTGTTCGTCGCCGCACCGCTGCGACGGTCCGGCGCCTACACGGTGCCCGACTTCGCCGAGTTCCGGCTCGGCTCCCGCCGGCTCCGCACCCTGTCGATGCTCGTCGTCGCCGCCGTCTGCGCCCTGTACCTCGTCCCGCAATTCCAGGGCGCAGGACTGACCCTGAACATCCTGCTCGGTGTGCCCAGCTGGGTCGGGGCCGTCGTCGTCGGGGTCATCGTCATCGCCAACGTCGTCGGCGGCGGCATGCGGTCCATCACGTTCGTCCAGGCGTTCCAGTACTGGCTGAAACTCACCGCGGTCGCGATCCCGGCGCTGGTGCTGTCGGTGTACTTCTTCAACGATCACCACGAACTGGGCGCCGCCGCACCGCCCACGGTCGGCGAGCAGACCACCGTCGACATCACCACCGACGTCGTCGTGCAGGTGTCCGAACCGGTGACGGTCGGCGGGTCGGGGACCATCGACGGCGTCGAGGCGACCGGTGACGTCCGGCTCGAACCGGGCGAACACCACCTCGGTGAGGGCACGACGATGACCCTCGAAGCCGGGGCGCCCGTCCCCGTGGTCGCGGGCGCACCCGCCGACAACTCCGACTGGATCGCCCCCGGCTGGGGATTCGGCGGCGAACACCCCATGTACCAGGTGTACTCGCTGATCCTCGCCACCTTCCTCGGCACCCTCGGACTGCCGCACGTGCTGGTCCGGTTCTACACCAACCCCGACGGGCGGGCCGCCCGGCTGACGTCGCTGGCCGTGGTCGGGTTACTCGGCGTCTTCTACCTGTTCCCGACGCTGCTCGGGGTGTTCGCGCGGCTGTACGTGCCGCAACTGCTCATCACCGGCACGTCCGACGCCGCGGTCCTGCTGTTGCCCGGCTCCGTCTTCTCCGGGTGGGCCGGGCAACTCCTCGCCGCGCTGGTGGCGTCCGGGGCGATCGCCGCGTTCCTGTCCACATCGTCCGGCCTGCTCGTCAGCATCGCGGGGGTACTCAGCACCGACGTGCTGCGCGGCCGGATCCGGGACTTCCGGATCGCCGCCGTCCTCGCCGGGGCGGTGCCGCTCGCGCTGTCGCTGGCGGTGACGTCGCTGGACCTGTCGCGCACGGTGGGGCTGGTGTTCGCGGTCGCGGCGTCGACCCTCTGCCCGCTGCTCGTCCTCGGCATCTGGTGGCGTGGACTCACCGCCGTCGGGGCCGGTGCCGGGATGGTGACGGGCGGGCTCGTCGCCGGGTGCGCGGCCGGGGTGTCGGTGTTCGGCGGCCTCACCGTCGACGTCTGGAACGGCTGGCCCGCGGCGATGGTCGCCTACCCGGCGGCCGTCAGCGTCCCACTGGCCTTCGTCACGATGGTGCTGGTCAGCAAGGCGACGAAGCGCCACATACCCGTCGACCTCAGCCGGATCTTCACCCGCATGCATGCCCCCGAGCGGCTCGATGTGGGCTCCGACCGCGAGGGGGAGCTCCGCTCCCCGTGAGCCTTTTTGGTAGCTCGAACAACCAGAAAGGCGCACGGGTGGCGGAGCCGCTCGTCGCGGTCGGGTGACCGTTCGCCGCACAGTCCGGCAGCTCGCCGTGTGACAGCCGCCACAGCCTGTTTCTGTGACTCACCTCTCACTAACGTCGGCACTCAGTTCACTTCACACGACCAAGGAGTCTGCAGTGACCACAGCCGACCTCAGTGAGGGCGCACCGCAGA
Organism: Rhodococcus sp. NCIMB 12038; assembly: GCF_002165735.1. Lineage (NCBI taxonomy): Bacteria > Bacillati > Actinomycetota > Actinomycetes > Mycobacteriales > Nocardiaceae > Rhodococcus > Rhodococcus sp. NCIMB 12038. Next base: position 153,988 of record NZ_NHML01000006.1, on the reverse strand, counting down.
AGCGGCGCACCCCTGATGCGCAAGCCTTCGTAGACATGCAGGCGAGCCCGGAGTTCCAGGAGTTGCGACACCGCCTGCGCAGTTTCGTCTTCCCGATGACGGCATTCTTCCTCGCCTGGTACGCGGCCTACGTCCTGCTCGCCACGTACGCCCCCGAATTCATGGCCACCAAGGTGATCGGCAACGTCAACCTGGGCATCATCCTCGGACTCGGCCAGTTCGTGACCACGTTCGTGATCACCGCGCTGTACGTCAAGTTCGCCAACCGGGAACTCGATCCCCGCTCCGCCGCGATCCGCGAAGAGCTGGAAGGACCGCTCCAGTGATCACCACACTCGCCGCAGCCACCGACGTCGGCAACCCGCTCCTCAACATCGCCATCTTCGTGGCGTTCGTCGTGATCACGATGACCATCGTGATCCGCGCGAGCCGCACCACCAAGAAGGCCTCGGACTTCTACACCGGCGGCGGCCAGTTCTCCGGACCGCAGAACGGTTTCGCCATCGCAGGCGACTACCTGTCGGCGGCGTCGTTCCTCGGCATCGCCGGCGCCATCGCGGTGTACGGCTACGACGGCTTCCTGTACTCCGTCGGCTTCCTCGTCGCCTGGCTGGTGGCGCTGCTGCTGGTCGCGGAACTGCTGCGCAACACCGGCCGGTTCACGATGGCGGACGTGCTGAGCTTCCGGCTCAAGCAGCGTCCGGTGCGGATGGCGGCGGCGCTGTCCACGCTGGTGGTCTCGCTGTTCTATCTGCTCGCGCAGATGGCGGGCGCAGGCGGGCTCGTCGCGCTGCTGCTGAACATCGACGGCAAGGTCGGTCAGGCAATCGTCGTCGCGGTCGTCGGTGTGCTGATGATCGTCTACGTGCTGGTCGGCGGCATGAAGGGCACCACCTACGTGCAGATGGTCAAGGCCGTGCTGCTGGTCGCGGGCGCAGGCATCATGTTCTTCCTCGTCCTGTTCGCGGTGCGCGGCAACTTCTCCCAGCTGCTCGCGGACGCGCAGGCGACGGTCGCCGGCTCCACGAACGAGGCGATCGCGGGTCGCGACATCCTCGCCCCCGGCGCCAAGTACGGCATCAGCGCGATGAGCAAGCTCGACTTCATCTCGCTCGGCATCGCACTGGTCCTCGGCACCGCAGGCCTGCCGCACGTGCTCATGCGGTTCTACACCGTCCCCACCGCCAAGGAGGCCCGCCGCTCGGTGACCTGGGCGATCGGACTGATCGGCGCGTTCTACCTGTTCACGCTCGTCCTCGGCTACGGCGCCGCCAAGATGGTCGGCCCCGACGTCATCCTCGCCGCACCCGGCAAGGAGAACGCGGCGGCACCGCTGCTCGCATTCGAACTGGGCGGCACCATCTTCCTCGCCATCATCTCCGCGGTGGCATTCGCGACCATCCTCGCCGTGGTGGCGGGGCTGGCCATCACGGCGTCGGCGTCGTTCGCTCACGACATCTACGCCAGCGTCATCAAGCGCGGGAATGCGTCGGAGGAGTCCCAGGTGCGGGTCTCCCGGATCACGGTCGTCGTGATCGGTCTCGTGTCGATCGTCCTCGGCATCCTCGCCATGGGCCAGAACATCGCGTTCCTGGTGGCGCTGGCCTTCGCGGTGGCCGCCTCGGCCAACCTGCCGACGTTGCTGTACTCGCTGTTCTGGAAGAAGTTCAACACCACCGGCGCCCTGTTCAGCATCTACGGTGGCCTCATCAGCTGCCTCCTGCTGATCGTGTTCTCCCCGGCCGTGTCCGGTAAGCCGTCGTCGATGTTCCCGACCGCCGACTTCGACTTCTTCCCGCTCGCCAACCCGGGCATCGTCTCCATCCCGCTGGCGTTCGTGCTTGGCATCGTCGGCACCTACCTCGGTCGCGGCAAGGCGGAGGATCCCGCCAAGCAGGCCGAGATGGAGGTCCGCTCGCTCACCGGTGTCGGTGTGGAGAAGGCCGTCTCGCACTAATGGCCTCCGGCCCCGTGAGTACTTGTCAACCGCCCGCGGTTAACAAGTACTCACGGGCCGTTAGGCTGCCCCAATGGCGAAACTCACGGTCAAGACCGATGTTCCCCTCAGCCCCCAGGACACCTGGGACAAGGCCTCGAATCTGCGGGACTTCGACAAATGGTTCGTGGTTCACGACGGCTGGCGGGGCGAACTGCCCGAGACTCTCACTGCCGGAACCGAGCTCAGTTCCGTCGTCACGGTGAAGGGCCTCCGGAACCGCGTGAAGTGGACGATCAAGGAGTACGACGCCCCGAACCGCATCGTCCTCAAGGGCGACGGCAAGGGTGGAGTGAAGCTCGGACTGGTGCTCGACGTCAAGGCGAAGGGCGACGCCTCCGAGGTGGTGTTCACCATCGAACTGGGTGGCGCACCCCTGTTCGGGCCCATCGGGTCGGGTGTCGCGAAGGCGCTGAAGGGCGACATCGAGAAGTCCCTGCAGACGTTCGTCGAGCTGTATTCGTAATCAATCGAGGACGTGCGCGCCGCCGGTGTCGGTGATCCACTCGGCGGCAAGGGCGTCCAGCGTTCCGTCGGCGTAGAGGGAATCGACGGCCGCGGACACGCACGCGGTGAGCGGGCTGTTCTTCTCCAGCACGAGACCGAAGAATTCGGTGACGGCGTTCGGGCGCGGGAACTGCCCGACGAGGACGCTGTCCTTGACCTCGTTGGCGGTGATCTGAAACCCGGTCGGGATGTCCACCACCAGCGCGTCGATATCGCCCGCGGCCAGGGCGGCCTTGGCGTCGTCGGTGGTGGCGAAACTGACCGGTGCCTGACGGGGTTGCACGGTCTGCGCGATGGCGTCGAAACTCGTGGACCCCACCTGCGCCCCGAGGCGGAACGGCGCGAGGTCGGCCAGCGACTTGGCTCTCGCGGCGGGTGAGTTCTTCAGCGCCAGCACCGACTGCGTGACGGCGTAATACGGCGAACTGAAATCGACCGTCTCACGGCGGGTGTCGACGATCGTGAACTGGTCGATGGCGAAGTCGAAATCCTTCTCGCCGGCCGCCAGCGCGGCGTTGAAGTCGACGGTCTCGAAGTGCACCTGGTCCGGGCTGTATCCCAGCTTCTCGACCACTTCCCGCGCCACGGCGCCCTCGTAGCCCTTGCCGTTGGACGGGTCGCCGTCGACGAACCACGGCCGGTACGACGGGCTGTCGGTGGCGATGGTGATCACGCCGTCCTGCGCGGTGACGCCGCTGCCGGGGGCGCAGTCGCCGACCGCCCGGGTGGATGGAAGTTTGGTGAACGCTTCGGGAATCGTCGACGCCTCGGCCTGCGTGTCGACCTGGGGCGTGGTGTCGGTGGAGCAGGATCCGGCGAGCAATGTCAGTGCAGCGGATATCGCGGCGACGGCTGTCTTGGGTCCTCGGTGCACCCCGTCATCTTGCCTGGCGGGTAGCGATCCGGCCAGCGAAGCGGCCGCGCGGCGCACAATATGTATGTATTGGCGGAGGGAGGTGCGCGTGGCCACAGCGGGAACTCGGCAGCTGACGATCGACGGGCATCGCCTGTCCCTGACCAACCTCGGCAAGGTCCTCTACCCGGAGTCGGGTACAACGAAGGGCGAGGTGATCGACTACTACGCGCGGATCGCGCCGGCGATGCTTCCGCACGTCGTGGACCGTCCCGCCACCCGCAAACGCTGGCCCAACGGGGTGGACAGCGAGCCGTTCTTCGAGAAGAACCTCGCGGCCTCCGCACCGGGATGGCTGGAGCGCCGCTCACTGGAGCACTCGGATCGGTCCGTGCACTACCCGCTGCTGAACTCGGTCGCGGCCCTCGTGTGGGCGGGACAGCAGGCCGCACTCGAACTGCACGTGCCGCAGTGGCGGTTCGACGGCTCACATCGGGGTCCGGCGACCCGCATCGTCTTCGACCTCGACCCCGGACCCGGTGTGGGTCTCGCCGAATGCGCGGAGGTGGCACGGGCCGTGCGCGACCTGGTCGCGAACCTCGGCTGGACCGCGTACCCGGTTACCAGCGGCAGCAAGGGTATTCACCTGTACGTGCCGCTCGACCGGAAGCTGGACGGTTCGGGGGCGTCGACCGTCGCGAAGCAGGTGGCGACGGGACTGGAGAAACTGCGCCCCGACCTCGTCACCGCGACCATGGCCAAGGCGGTGCGCGCGGGGAAGGTGTTCGTCGACTGGAGCCAGAACAATCCGTCCAAGACCACCATCGCCCCATACTCGTTGCGCGGGCGCTCCCAGCCGTACGTCGCGGCGCCGCGCAGCTGGGACGAACTCGACGACCCCGACCTACGACAGTTGCGGTTCGAGGAAGTGCTCGAACGGTGGGAGTCGGACGGCGATCTGCTCGCCGGACTCGATCCGCCGCTCGAGGACGACGCCGCCCTCGCCGAGTACCGCCGCAAGCGTGATCCCGGACGGACACCGGAGCCGATGCCGCACACGGTGCAGCCGGGGGACGGCAACAGCTTCGTCATCCAGGAACATCACGCCCGGCGCCTCCACTACGACCTGCGGCTCGAACGGGACGGCGTCCTCGTGTCGTGGGCGGTGCCGAAGAACGTGCCGACGACGACGGGAGAGAATCGCCTGGCCGTGCACACGGAGGATCATCCGCTCGAATACCTCACGTTCTCCGGGAGCATCCCGAAGGGCGAGTACGGGGGCGGCCAGATGACCATCTGGGATACGGGCACGTACGACACCGAGAAGTGGCGGGACGACGAGGTGATCGTCCAGTTGCACGGTGAGCAGGTGGAGGGCCGGTTCGCGCTGATCCGCACGAAGGGCGACCAGTGGCTGATGCACCTGATGAAGGACCAGTCCCCGGGCGGGTCGCGGTCGTCGGAACTGCCGCGCGGGTTGTCGCCGATGCTCGCGAGCCCCGGCACCCTCGACGGCCTCGACGCCGACGAGTGGGCGTTCGAAGGGAAGTGGGACGGCATCAGGGTGATCGCGGAGATCAGTGGCGGCGAGCTGAAGATGACGAGCCGCGCGGGCAACGACAAGACCCAGGATTACGCGCAATTGGGTTGGCTGGCAGATTCTCTCGAAGACCACGAAGTGGTACTCGACGGCGAAGTGGTCGCGTTCGACGAGCGGGGTGTCGCGAACTTCGGCCTGCTGCAGCAGGGCAACGAGCCGCATTTCCTCGCGTTCGACGTGCTGTACCTCGACGGAGTGTCGTTGCTGCGCAAGAAGTACACCGACCGGCGCCGCGTCCTCGAGGCGCTTGCGGCCAAGGTGGACGGCCTGGACGTGCCGCCGCAACTGCACGGGTCCGCGCAGGAGGCCCTGGACGAGAGCCGCGGCAAGGGGTGGGAAGGTGTGGTGGCCAAACGCCGCGAATCCGTGTACCTGCCGGGCAAGCGGGGGTCGAGCTGGATCAAGGTGAAGAACTGGCGCACACAGGAAGCCGTGATCGGCGGGTGGCGCCGCGGTCAGGGCGGGCGGTCCAGCGGAATCGGTTCGGTGCTGCTCGGCGTCCCCGAGGACGACGGGCTGCGCTACATCGGACGCGTCGGAACCGGGTTCACCGAACGGGATCTGCAGGAACTCGCCTCCACTCTGGGCCCGCTCGAGACCGACACCAGCCCGTTCGTCGAAGACCTGCCCACCGCCGACCGCAAGGGTGCCGTGTGGGTGACCCCCACCCTGGTCGCGGAGGTGCGGTTCATGGATTGGACGGGCTCGCGAAGACTGCGGCACCCCAGCTGGCGTGGGCTCAGGGACGACAAGTCACCCGAAGACGTCGAGGTGGAGTCCTAGTACCGCCAGGGGGCCGGGTCGAAGGGGTTCACCGCCGCGGTGTCGAATGATCCGGGCGATTCCTGCGTCGGGGTGTTCAGTGCCGGGGGAGTGAAGACCGGGAGGGGTGTGGACTCCGTGTCCACATCACGCTGCTGTTCGGTGACACTCACGTCGGCGACCGGAGGCGCAGTTCCGCCGGCCACGGCGATCCCGGCCGCGCCGGCGACGGAGAGGACGAACGCCGCGCCGGCGCCGATCACGATGCGGGTCTTGATGGGGGACATGGTGTGAACAACCTCCGGTGATCAGGGACTGACGACGGTTCCGCCGCCGACCGGGCCGACTCCGCCGGGTGCCTGCGGGACCACGGGCGGGGCGGGCTTCGGGCCGCCGCCGACGGGGAACGGATTGGTTTCGGGATCGAGCACGCCCGGTTCGACCTGGCCCGGGCCGTCGAACGGACCCTTCGGCGGGAGAACGGGGTCCACCACGGGCGGATCGGCGACGACCGGCGAATCTTCTACGACGGGAGGATCGGCGACGACGGGCGGCTGGGCGACCGGCTCCTGATAGATGGGCGGTGCCGGCGGCACGACCTCCGGTCCCGGTGCGGCCGCTTCGGTCTCGGCCGAGTAGCCGGGGTACACGGGGTTCCCGGGTTCGACAGGATTGACGGGTTCGACAGGATTGACCGGTTCGACGGGGTTCCAGGGTTCCACCGGGTTCACGGATTCCACCGAATGGCCGGGGTCGGCGACGACGATCCGGCCCGGAGGCGTCGCGAGCGCCGGCGCCGGTTGCTGCGAGATGCTCCTTTCCTGGCTCGGGGTGGGAGCCCCCTCGGTGTGTACACCGGCAAGAACGATCGCTGCGGCTCCGGCGAGGGAGAACGTGAGGGCGGCGGTTGCGCCGATCGCGATGCGGGTTGCGGTGTGGACGATGGGGTGCCTCCGGTGCGTTTGTCTTTCCCAGCTGGGCTGATAGACCAACCTTGCGCCGCGGCCGAGGCTTTCGACAGGGACCCCAGGGTGTGTATCCACCACCCCGCGGGGATTCGCCGGCAAACCTGCACAGAATCTTCACAGGCTCTGCCCGGGATCCGCACGTGTGCGCAATACAGTCGGGGAATGAGCCGGCGAAGAGTGCTCGTCGTCGACGACGAGGCGACGATCTGCGAGGCGGTCGCGGCGCGGTTGCGTGCGGAGGGCTTCGACGTCGTGACGGCGTCGGACGGTCCTGCGGCGGTCGCGGTGTGCGAGGCCTCGTCGCCCGACGTGCTGGTGCTGGACGTGATGCTCCCAGGCTTCGACGGTCTCGAGGTCTGCAGGCGCGTCCAGGCGTCGCGGCCGGTTCCGGTGCTGATGCTCACCGCGCGTGCCGACGAAACGGACATGCTGATCGGTCTCGGCGTCGGCGCCGACGACTATCTGAGCAAACCGTTCAGCATGCGGGTGCTGGTGGCGCGGGTGCACGCGCTGCTGAGACGGACCGATCGCGCCCACGAGGCCGCGCCTGCCGAGCCGGGCGGACTGGCGGTCGGCGACCTCGAGGTGGACCTCGTCGAGCGTCGCGTCCGGCGCGGAGCCGACGAAATTCATCTGACACGAACCGAATTCGACCTGCTCGCGTACTTCGCTTCCCGGCCGCGGGCGGCGATTGCCCGGGAATCGCTTCTCGCGGAGGTGTGGGGGTGGGGCGACGGGGCGGGTAGCCGGACCGTCGACAGTCACGTGAAGGCGCTGCGCCGAAAACTCGGCGGCAACCTGATCCGCACCGTGCACGGAGTCGGCTACGCATTGGACGTGCAGCGGTGACCGCGGGCCGGATCCTGGACAGGATGCCCCGACCTTTCGATCCGCTGCGATCGTTCAAGGTGAAGACCGGTCTTCTCGTCGTGGCCGCGCTGTTCTTCGCGTCGCTGATGTTCTGGGTGACCGCCCGGTGGCCGTTCCGGTACGCGCTCGTCCTGGCGTTGCTGGTGTCGCTGGCCGTGACGCAGATCCTCGCGCACGGCATGACGTCCCCGCTGCGGTCGATGACGGCCGCCGCCCGTGCGATGGCGACCGGCGACTATTCGCGCCGCGTGCGGTCGACGTCGCGCGACGAGATCGGGGAACTGGCCCGCGCGTTCAACCAGATGGCGGAGGATCTCGAGGCCGCGGACCGGTATCGCCGCGAACTGATCGGCAACGTCTCGCACGAACTGCGCACCCCGATCTCCGCCCTGCAGGCACTGCTCGAGAATGTCGTCGACGGGGTGGAGGCACCCGACCCGACCCGGCCCGGATGCGGGTGGCGCTCGATCAGACCGAGCGACTCGGCCGCCTCGTCGCCGAATTGCTGGACCTGTCGAGGGTGGAAGGCGGTGCGGTGCAACTCGAGCGGGAGATTTTTCCGGTCCGCGAGTTCCTCGACGACGTGGTCCGGCAGTCGGAGGACCCCCGGCGGGTGACTGTCGACGTTCAGCCGCTGCACCTGCGCGCAGACGCCGACACCGCGCGACTGCACCAGGTGGTGGCGAACCTGGTGGACAACGCGTTCCGGCACGGCCCCGCCTGCACCGAGGTGGTGGTCCGTGCCCGGCCGGACGCCGGCGGCGTGGTCCTCGAGGTGGAGGACGACGGCCCTGGTATCGCACCCGGTGAGCGGTCCCGGGTGTTCGAGCGGTTCACCCGCGGCGGCTCGACCGACGGCGGGACGGGTCTCGGCCTCGCCATCGCCCGCTGGGCGGTGGATCTCCACGACGGCCACATCGAGGTTCTCGACACGGCCGAGGGCTGCTGCATCCGGGTGAGTCTGCCCGCCGCCTGACCACAGCTTCACAGCCGGGACACGACGTCCCGCGATGACGCCTGCCCTCATCCGGCAGCGACAATCAGGGAGGGAACCATGACCATCGCACCCCCACAACCCGCAGCGCCCACCCGACGCGACTTCTGGCCGAGACAGGCCTGGCGCCGCGATCGGACGTCGATGGCGCCGCGCCCGATCGTTCTCGCGGCAGTGGCGGCGGGCGTCGTCGCGGCCCTGACCCTGCAGGTCACGGTGGTCGGTCTCGGCTACGTCCTGACCTGCGCCGCGGTGGCCGCCGCCGTGTTCGCGACCCGCAGAACACTGCCGACGGCCACGCAGGCCGCTGCGATCTTCGGCGCCCTCGCCCTGCTGGCCGTGCTCAGTGTGCGCGGTGCCGGGTGGCTCGCGGCGTTCTGTGTGGCGCTGAGTTGGGTGGTGGGATCGTTCGCCCTCGTCGGCGGACGCACGTGGACGGGGCTGGCCGTCGGGTCGTTCGCGTTGTGGTTCACCCCGTTGCGGGTGGTGCGGTGGACGCGCCGGGGCGCGCGACGGTGGCACGCGACCGGGACGGTGCCGGTGGGCCGGGTGTTCGGTGTCGCCGCCGTGACCGTCGTGCTGCTGCTGGTGTTCGGTTCGCTGTTCGCCGGCGCGGACGCGGGGTTCGCCGCACTGCTCGGCCGTGCCGCACCGACTGTCCACGTGCCGAATCCGTTCGGGCGGTTCGTGATCGGCGTCCTGGTGTGCGGCGGGACTTTGGGAGCCGCGTACTTGCTGCGGCGAACACCCCGCGTCGATGCGCTCGCCCCGCGGCCGGGACGCCCGGTTGCCCGGTGGGAGTGGGCGATTCCGCTGGCCCTGCTGGATCTGCTGTTCCTCGGATTCGTCGCGGTGCAGCTGACGGTGCTGTTCGGCGGGAACACGCACGTGCTGACCACGGCCGACCTGACGTACGCCGAGTACGCGCGACAGGGTTTCTGGCAGTTGCTGGCGGTGACCGCGCTGACACTGCTGGTGATCGCGGTCGCGGTGTGGAAGGCGTCGCGGGTGGAGGTCGCGGACCGGGTACTCGTGCGGGTACTGCTCGGACTGCTCTGCGGGTTGTCGCTCGTCGTCGTGGCGTCGGCGATCCACCGGATGTCGTTGTACGAGAGCCAGTACGGGTACACGCGGCTGCGGGTGACGGTTCTGGTCACCGAGCTGTGGCTGGGCCTGGTGTTCGTGCTGCTGATCGCGGCGGGCGTGCGGTTGTCAGGGCGGTGGCTGCCGCGCGCCGTCCTGGCCTCCGCGGTGGGCGGGGTGCTGCTGGTCGCCGCGATCGACCCGGACGCGTACGTGGCCAGGAAGAACGTGGAGCGGTTCGGCGACACTGGGCGAATCGACGTGAGCTACCGCGCGAAGGAACTGCTGGCGGCGCATCCCGTCGGCTCGTGCGAGTAGCCGGAACCGCGCGCTGTTTGCAGACCGATTCGCTGGAATCACGCGCAATTGCGCGGGAATCTGACCAAAACCCGCGCGGCTGTGGCGAATGACGGCCCGCAGCCGGGCTATCCGACCGGCTCGGGGACCCGCGTCTGCGCGACCCACCGGCCGCGTTGACGGTGGATCTCGATGGGGTGGTCGAAGCATTCGCTGATGGTGGCGGTGGTGAGGACGTCCGCGACGTCACCCTGTGCGATCACCTGGCCTTCCCGGATGAGGACGGCGTGGGTCGTGGTGGTGGGGATTTCCTCGAGGTGGTGGGTGACGAGGATGCTGGCGAGGCTGGGGTAGCTTTCGCGCAGTTCGTCGAGTGCGGTGAGGAGTTGTTCGCGCGCCGCGAGATCGAGTCCGGTGGCGGGCTCGTCGAGCAGGAGGAGTTGCGGTTCCGCCATCAGGGCCCGCGCGATGAGGGCGCGGCCACGCTCACCCTGGGACAGGTTGGGCCACAGGGCGTCCGCGTGCTTCTGCATGCCGAGGGAGGCGACCAGTTCGTCGGCGCGGGCGATTTGCTCCGCGGACGGCGACCATCGCGGCGGGAAATCGGGTGTGTTGGTGAGGCCGGTGAGCACGACGTCGCGCACTGTCAGCGGCGCGTCGATCCGGTACCGCGGGTTCACGTGCCCGATGTGGGCGCGCAATTCGCGCATGTCGACCCGGCCCAGCTGATGGCCGAGGACGCGGACGGTGCCGCGCGTCGGGTGCGCGACTGCGCCGAGCATGCTAAGCATCGTGCTCTTGCCTGCGCCGTTCGCGCCGAGCAGCACCCAGTGCTGTCCGCGTTCGATGCGGAGGCTGATGTCGCTGAGCAGATACCGTCCGCTCCGCACGAGGTCGACGTGTTCGATGCTGACGACCGAATCGGGGGTGGTCACTGATTTCCGCCTTTCCGCAGAATCGACATGGTCGGGTCGAGGTTGGCGGCGGTGGCGGCGACGGCCGCCTTGGCGTCGCCGGATTCCAGTGCGCACACCAGATCGTCGTGGGCGCAGCTGGTGTCGGGCCTGCCGGGTTCGTGGTCGACGAGTTCGGCCAGAGCGTCGACGAGGAGCGGCCGGATCGAATCGAACAGGGCGGACAGGATCGAGTTGCCTGCGATCTCCAGGATCGCGGCGTGGAAGTCGAGGTCGGCCGCGACGAAGACGGCGGTCGACGCGGTGGTGCTGTCGTGCCGGGTGGTCAGCTGTTCGCGCAGTCGCCGGAGGTCCTCGGGGCGCGCGCGTTCCGCGGCGAGCCGGGCGGCCTCGATCTCGAGGGCGCGTCGCACCTCGTACACCTCGAGCAGGCGGGCGCGGCGCAGCAGCTTCCCGAGTCCCGCACCGCTCGTGGGGGGTTGCGCGACGAACGTGCCGACGCCGTGCCGCACGTCGAGCAGGCCGTCGCGGGCGAGCAGCCGAACGGCCTCGCGGACGGAGGACCGGCCGACGCCGAGTTCGCTGGCCAGTTCGGCCTCGCTGGGGATGCGGGTGCCGAGCGTCCACTCGCCGTCCCGGATCCGGGCGGTGAGGAGTTCCTCGAGCTGGGGGACCAGCGGTCCGCTGCGGAGGGTGGGACGTCCGGCCATGGGGCGACGCTAGCACAGTCCTCAGACGTCTGAGGACTGACCCGGGGCCTAAGGTGAGTCCGGGAAGAACCACCGCAGCAGAGGAGAGGTGCACCATGGCCGTCGCCACCGCAGACCGTGTCACGAGGGAAGAGTTGCTCGACTTCGTCCGCCCGCGCCATCGCAGCGTGCTGATCACCCGGAAACGTTCCGGCGGCCTGCAGATCTCCCCGGTCACGTCGGGACTCGACTCGGAGGGCCGGATCGTCGTCGCCACCTACCCGCAGCGCGCCAAGGCCGCGAACGTGCGGCACGACCCCGCCGTGAGCGTGTGCGTGTTGTCCGACGAGTTCAACGGCGCCTACGTGCAGATCGACGGCACGGCCGAGGTGCTGGACCTGCCCGACGCGCTCGAGCCGCTGGTGGAGTACTTCCGCGGCATCTCCGGCGAGCATCCGGACTGGGACGAGTACCGGGACGCCATGCGGAAGCAGAACAAGAGCCTGATCCGGATCACCATCGACGAGTGGGGACCCATCGCGACCGGTGGCTTCCCGCCGGGCACCGATCGCGGATAGGTCCCCCGTCACCTACTCGACGGCGCCCGCCGAGCGCAGTTGCTCGATGGCCGCCGCGTCGTAGCCGGCCCGCGCGAGGATCGCGTCCGTGTCCTGCCCCGGCCTCGGGGCAGGACGGGGTACGGGCGCCGGGGTGCGGCTGAAGCGCGGCGCCGGTGCGGGCTGGCGGATGCCACCCACCTCGACGAACGTCTCCCGCTCCTTGTTGTGGGGATGCTCGTGCGCCTCCCACGGCGAGAGGACGGGCGACACGCACGCGTCGGAATCGGCGAACAATGCCGCCCATTCGTCCCGCGGGCGGGTCGCGAACACGTCCGCGAGCCGCGCCTTCAGTTCCGGCGCCGAATCGAGGTCGTACTGCAACGGCAGATCCTCACCCGACAGCCCGAGCACGTCGAGGAGTTCGCCATAGAAGTGCGGTTCGACGCACCCGACCGCCACGTGCAGGCCGTCGGCGCACTCGTAGGTGTCGTAGAACGCGGCGGCCCCGTCGAGGACGTTCTGCCCGCGCCCCTCCTGCCACAGTCCGGCGGCGTTCATGCCGTGGACGAACGCCGTCAGCAGCGCCGCGCCGTCGACCATGGACGCGTCCACCACCTGACCGCGGCCCGACCGCGTGCGCTCGTGCAGCGCGGCCAGGATTCCCATCGTCAACATCAGACCGCCACCGCCGAAGTCGCCCAACAGGTTCAGCGGTGGTACCGGCCGCTCGCCGGCGCGCCCGATGGGGTCGAGCGCGCCTGCGAGCGCGATGTAGTTGATGTCGTGCCCGGCCCGCGGTGCGAGGGGTCCGTCCTGACCCCAGCCCGTCATCCGCCCGTAGACCAGGGCAGGGTTGCGGGCCAGGCAGTCGTCGGGACCGATGCCCAGGCGTTCCGCGACGCCGGGCCGGAAACCCTCGACCAGGATGTCGGCCTCTTCGACGAGTCGCAGAACCGCCTCCAGTCCCTCCGGGGTGCGCAGGTTCACCGCGATCGACCGTCGCCCGCGGTCGAGCACGCCCGACGGCGCCATCAACCCGGTGCCGCCGTCGCCGGCCCGCTCCACCCGGATCACGTCCGCACCGAGATCGGCGAGGATCATGCACCCGAACGGCGCGGGCGCGAGACTCGCGATCTCGACGACGGTCAGCCCGCTCAGCGGCCCGCCGGTCACGACACCCCCTGCGCGTCGCGGGGCAGTCCGAGCATGCGTTCGCCGATCACGTTGAGCTGCACCTCGGTGGTGCCGCCGTAGATGGTGGTGGCGCGGCCGGCGATCAACTGCTCCATCGCCTTGTCGCTCGGCTCGCCCGGAATGCTCACGGCGCCCGCCGCCCCCAGTTCGGCGACGACGAATTCCGCGATCGACTGTCCGAGCCCCATGCCGAGCAGCTTGCCGACGCTCGACGTGGTGCTCACGTCGGTCCCCGACAGTTGTTTGAGCACGATGCGGGAGCCGATCAGGTCGACGGCCTGGCTCTCGGCGACCAGTTCGCCGACGCGGAACCGGCCCAGCGGGCCGAGGTCCCGGCCGCGGGCGAACTGCAGCAGATCCTTGTCGGTGGCGTAGGCCTCCATCTTCTGGCTCAGCGCCACGCGCTCGCCCGCGAGGGTCGTGCGCGCAACGTTCCAGCCGTCGTTCACGGTCCCGACCACGTTCTCGTCGGGGATGAACACGTCGTCGAGGAAGACCTCGTTGAACAGGGCCGACCCGGTCATCTCGCGCAGCGGCCGGACGGTCACGCCCGGCGTCGACATGTCCAGCACGAAGTACGTGATGCCCTCGTGTTTCGGCTTGGCCGGGTCGGTGCGGGCGATCAGCATGGCCCAGTCGGAGAACTGCGCGACCGTGGTCCAGATCTTCTGCCCGGTCACCTTCCAGCCGCCGTCGACCTTCTCGGCCTTCGTCGTCAGCGACGCGAGGTCGGAACCGGCCCCCGGCTCGCTGAACAGCTGGCACCACACCAGGTCTCCGCGCAGCGTGGGGACGGCGAGATCCCGTTTCTGCGCGTCGGTGCCGTGGGCGACGACGGCCTGCACCGCCCAACCGCCCATCAGCAGCTGCGGCATCGGGATGCCCGCCGTCTTGATCTCCTGGGCGATGACGATCTGCTCGAGCGGGGATGCGCTGCGCCCGTAGGGCTTCGGCAGGTGCGGCTGCACCCAGCCGCCGTCGCCGAGCGCGATCAACTGGTCGTCCTCGTCGAGGCCGACCAGCGGGGCGAGTGCCGCCTGCACCTCGGCGCGGATCGACTCGGCCTCGTCCGGCAGTTCCAGTTCGGACGTGCGGGCGGTGCCTGCGAGCGACTGGTCGGCGACGCGTCCCGCCCGCTCCTCGCGGGTGCCGAGGAGCCCCCGGATCGCCAGTGCGCGGCGGTAGTACAGGTGCGCGTCGTGCTCCCAGGTGAATCCGATGCCGCCGTGGACCTGGATGCAGTCCTGCGCGCACTGCACCGCGGCATCCGGGACGACGACGGCCGCGATGTCCGCGGCGAAATCGGCGGTGTCGTCGCTGTTGTCGAGGGCGGACGCGGCGTCCCACAGCACCGCGCGCGCCTTCTCCAGGGCGATGCCCATGTGCGCGCACTTGTGCTTGACGCCCTGGAACTGGCCGATCGGACGTCCGAACTGCACCCGGGTCTTCGCGTACTCGGACGCGGTGGACACGCACCAGGACATCACGCCGATCGCCTCCGCGCCGAGAATGACGGTGGCCACGGACCGGACGCGCTGCTCGGTGAGCCCGTCGAGGATCCGGTCGGCGCCCACCCGGACGTTCTCGACGGTGATCCGTGCCGAACCACGGAGCACGTCGATGCTGTCCTGCACCGTGACGGTGACGTCCGCGGAATCGACGACGGCCCAGCGGACGTCGGCGCCGACGGTGATGGGGAGCAGTACGGTGTCGGCGTGTTCGCCGCCGAGGACGGCGTCCGCGACACCGGTGACGCGGTACCCGCCGTCGTGCGCCGACGCGTCGAGCGGGCGGCCCAGCGCAACTGCGGCGGTGCGTGATCCGTCGAGGAGACCGGGGAGCAGTTCGATGCCGACCTTGGAATCCGCGGCCGCCACGAGGGCGGCGGACAACGCGGTCGGGACGAAGGGGCCCGGGGCGGCGGTGCGTCCGAGCGCCTCGAGCGCCACCGCCAGCGTGAGGAGCCCGGCGCCGTGACCGCCCTTGTCCTCGGGGACGTGCAGCCCCAGCAGGTCCTGGCCGACGAGCGCCTCCCAGAACGGCGGGAACTTGTCCTCGCTCTTGGACTCGACCGCGGACCGGACGTGCTCCGGGGTGATGGTGCGTTCGGCGAAGGAGCGGACCGAGTCGGCGAGGGCCCGGTGCTCCTCGGTCAGGCCGAGCCCGAGCTCGTACGTGTTCTTGGCCATGTCGGAGCCCTTCAGCCGAGCCGGTCGGCGAGGTCGGCGACGGTCCACGGGCCGTCGCTCTCGATGGTCGTGACGTCGTGCCAGCCGGCGAGTTCGGAGATGGCCCCGCCCTGCACGGCGAACACCTTGCCGGTGATCTTGCAGTTCGCGTCGGCGAGACGGGCGACGAGCGGGGAGATGTTGGCGGGGCTGAACGCGTCGAACTCGCCCTCCGGCACCTCCTCGGCGAACAGCGCGCCCATTCCGGGGGTGGCCAGCGTGAGCCGGGTGCGAGCGATCGGGGCGATCGCGTTGACCCGGACGCCGTAGCGTTCGAGTTCGTCCGCGGCGACCAGGGTGAGTGCGGCGATCCCGGCCTTCGCGGCGCCGTAGTTGCCCTGACCGGCGTTGGGCATGAACGTGCCCGACGCCGACGCGGTGTTGATCACGGACGCGTTCACGGTCTCGCCGGCCTTGGTCCGCGCCTTCCAGTACGCGGCCGCGTGGTGCAGGGTGGCCGCGTGACCCTTGAGGTGCACGGCGATGACGGCGTCCCACTGGCTTTCGGACATGCCCGCGATGAACGAGTCCCGCAGGATGCCCGCGTTGTTGACGAGGACGTCGAGCCGGCCGAATTCGCTCACCGCCTGACCCACGAGTGCTTCGGCGCCGTCCCAGGACGCGACGTTGTCGGTGTTCGCGACCGCTCTGCCGCCCGCGGCGACGATCTCGTCGACCACCTGCTGCGCCGGGCCGGCGTCCGCACCGGTGCCGTCGTTGGCGCCGCCCAGGTCGTTGACGACCACCGCAGCACCCTCACGTGCGAAGAGCAGTGCGTGCTCCCGGCCGATTCCGCGTCCGGCGCCGGTGACGACGGCTACCCGTCCCTCGAGTGTTCCCATGTGCGTGCTCCTAGGTTTCTGTGTCCGCGATGACGGCGAGGCCGTCCTTGATGACGAGTTCGTCGCCGACGGCGGTCTCGTAGGCGTAGGACGTCGCCCCGCCGGTGGGTTCGGCGACCTGCCGGAACTGCGTGACGATGTCCTGGCCGGGCAGGACGGGTTTCGCGAACCGCACCGCGAGACGGCGGAGGCGTTCGACCCTGCCGTCGGCGAGTTCGGTGAGCGCCGCCCACGACGTGAACGCCATGGTGCACAGGCCGTGGTTGATGATTCCGGGAAGGCCGGACATCCGGGCGATCTCGTCGTCCAGGTGGATCGGCATCGGATCACCGGAGGCGGGCGAGTACCGGAACGTCTGGTCCTCGTCGATGTGCTGGGTGATCGACGCGGCGGGGGCCTGCCCGCGCAGGGTCTCGTCGAACCGGTGTCCGGGCGCCTGTTCGCCGAGGCCTGTGCCCGCGTCGACCTTCCGGAAGAACGCGGTCATCCACTGCTCGTTGACCAGTTCACCGTCTTCCGCGACGGTTTCGACGTAGACGACGACGGTGGATCCGTTCGCGCGACCCTCGAAACCGATCGGCTTCGCGCGGACCACGAGGTTGTCGCCGGGCCGGATCGGGCGGTGGAAGTGGAAATCCTGTTCGCCGTGCACGAGTTTCATGAGCAGTTCGACCGGGGCGACGGACAGTGCGGCCGGCGCCATCGACGTGAACGCGGGGACCACGGCGAACACCGGGGGCGCGACCTCGCCCGCGAGGTGGCGTTCGATGGGATCGTTGGTGGCCGCGGCGTATTCGGCGATGCGCTCGGCTGTGACCTCGAACCGTTGCGGGTCGGTCCACTCGCCGAGGCCGCTCGTGTCGAATTCGACTGTGGGGGTGGTCATGCGCGGATCAGCCCACCATGTCGGCGAAGCCCGCGAGGGACGCCTCCAGATCCGCCTTGGCGTTCTTGGCGACGGCCTTGCCGATGGGGCCGACGATCATCGTGCCGGTGAAACTCGCGTCGATGATCGCCTTGGACCCGGCGCCGTCCGGTTCCACCTTCAGGGTGAATTCGACGGTCACCCCGGCCATGCCGGTGCCGGAGATCTTCACCATCTCGGGCACCTGCACCTCGGTGACGGTCCACTCGATCTTGTTGGCCATGCCCATCACGGAGACGACTTCGGTGAACTTCGATCCGAGTGCCACCTGCGTGGGGATCTCGCTCTTCCAGGACTGGTGGATGGTGAGCCACTCTTCCCAGCGGGACAGGTTGGACAGTGCGTCCCACGCCTTGTCGGGGGAGGCGGGCAGGGACGCTGCGACGGAAACGGAAGCCATGGTGTACTCCTGGTGCTCGAGGTGAAAGAAATTGGGGGAGAGAAGTTTCAGAGTGCGCGGTAGGCGGTGACGACGACGGCGCCGCCGAGGCCGATGTTGTGTTGCAAGGCCACCGTGGCGCCGTCGACCTGCCGCTTGTCGGCGGTGCCCCGGAGTTGCCAGGTGAGTTCGCTGCACTGGGCGAGTCCGGTGGCGCCGAGCGGGTGGCCCTTGGAGATGAGGCCGCCGGACGGGTTGACCACCCAGCGCCCGCCGTACGTGGTGTCGTCGTTGTCGACGAGTTTGCCGCCCTCGCCCTCGCCGCACAGGCCGAGTGCCTCGTACGTCAGCAGTTCGTTGGTGGAGAAGCAGTCGTGGAGTTCGATGACGTCGATGTCGTCCGGTCCGATACCTGCCTGTTCGTACACCCGGGTCGCGGCCGTGCGGGTCATGTCGGCGCCGACCAGGCTGATCGCGCTGCGGTCCTCGAACGTGCTCGGGAGGTCGGTGACCATGGACTGGCCGACGATCTCCACGGCCTGCCCGGCGAGGTCGTGCTCGTCGACGAACTTCTCGCTCACCACGACGACGGCGCCGGAGCCGTCCGAGGTGGGGGAGCACTGCAGTTTGGTGAGCGGCCCGTAGATCGGCTTCGAGCCGAGGATCTCGTCGAGGGTGTACTCGTCCTGGAACTGGGCGTACGGGTTGTTCTGTGAGTGGCGGTGGTTCTTCACGCCGATCCGGGCGAATTGCTCCACCGTGGTCCCGAACCGTTCCATGTGTTCCTTGCCCGCGGCGCCGAACATGTACGGGGCGGGCGGCATCGCGAACTCCTGCAGTTCGGCGAGCGCGAGGAGATGGCGCATCATCGGCTGTTCCCGGTCGTCGTACGTGGACCCGAGCGAACCGGCCTGCATCTTCTCGAAGCCCAGCGCCAGCGCGCAGTCGACCTGACCGCTGCGGACCGCCTGGGTGGCGAGGAAGAGTGCGGTCGACCCCGTCGAACAGTTGTTGTTGACGTTGACGATGGGAATTCCGGTGAGGCCGAGTTCGTAGACGGCCCGCTGCCCGGACGTCGACTCGCCGTACACGTATCCGACGTACGCCTGCTCCACGAGGCCGTACTCGACGCCCGCGTCCTCGAGCGCCCGGCCACCCGCCTCCCGCGCCATGTCGGGGTAGTCCCACTCGCGTGCACCCGGTTTCTCGAATTTCGTCATCCCGACGCCGACGACGAACACCCTGTTACCCATTGCGGCTCCCTGAGTCCGGAAAAATGTGTGTGTGACACCCTGTCTCACCAAAGTATGTGAGACATCCTGTCCAGTCAACAGTCGGATGGGTAACGTATGGGCGATGCCGGACAAAGTGGAAACCGCCGCGTCGCCCCAGGGTGACGGCCGCGCCACGCGCTGGGAGGACCACAAGGCGGAACGCCGCAGCCGGATTCTCGAAGCCGCGATGGAGGCCATCAACGAGGACGGCCCCGACGTGGGCGTCCAGCAGATCGCGAACCGCGCCGACGTGCCGCGGTCGGTGGTCTACCGGATCTTCACCGATCGCGGCGACCTCGACGAGCAGTTGCGCGGCCGCATCATCGAACGGCTGATGGCGGACCTCGCTCCCACGTTGACCCCCGAGGGGACCGTCGGCGAGGCGATCGCGCGCGCGGTCGAGACGTACCTGCGGTGGATCGTGGAATACCCGCGGCTCCACCAGTTCCTCGGCACCGGATCGCCGAGCAGGCGCACCACCGGTTCGCGTGTGGTGACGGGCACGAAGACCGCGATCGCGCTCCAGCTGTCGGGTCTGCTCGCGACTGTCCTCGACGCGGTCGCCGGCAACTCCGACCTCGCCGAGTCGCTGGCGTTCGGGTTGGTGGGACTCGTCGACGCCAGCGTCAACCGGTGGCTGAGCAACCCGCAGTCGCCGCTCGGCAGCGACGACCTCGCCGAGTTCCTCGAGGTGTCGATCTGGCAAGTGCTGCACGGCAATCTGACGCGAATCGGCGTCACCATCGACCCGTCGACCCCGGTGTCGGAACTGCAGTAGCCGGACGGGCATGGCCAGCTACCATGGCTTTCATGCCCTCCCGGCGAGGTTCACCGGCCGCTTCCGAGCAGGCCTGGGTGTCGGACACGGCGGTCGGCGACGCCGTCGCGCGCTTCGCCAGTGCCTGGGAGGCCTCGCCGTCCGCACCCGATCTGGTTGCCTATCTGCCCGCCTCTCCAGCACTCCGCCGGGTCACGCTCGTCGAACTGATCAAGGTCGACCTGGAGAAGCGCTGGCTGCGCGGCGACCACCCGAAACGGCTTGCGCAATACTGCGAGGAGCTGCCCGAACTGCGGCGGTGGCCGCTGCCGCCGGACCTGCTGTACGAGGAGTTCCACATCCGGCAGCGCAGCGGCGAGCCGGTCGAGGCCGGCGAATACACGCTGAGCTTCCCGGCGCAGGCGGACGAACTCGAAGAACTGCTCGGCACCGGCGAATACCAGAGCACCCTGCTCCACCGCGGGGAACCGGCGTCGACGGTGTCCGCAGGGGATGCCGGCGCGCTCGACGACCTCGAGGTCGGCCGTCGGATCGACGACTTCGACCTCGTGACCCTCCTCGGCCGGGGCGCGTTCGCGCGGGTGTTCCTCGCCCGGCAGCGGTCGCTGCAGCGGTTGGTCGCGGTGAAGATCTCCGAGGATCACGGCACCGAACCGCAGACCCTGGCCCAGTTCGACCACGACTACATCGTCCGGGTCTTCGATCAGCGACTCCTCGCGGGACGCGACCTGCGGCTGCTGTACATGCAGTACGTGCCGGGGGGAACGCTGCTCGACGTGGTCGGGCGGGTGCGGGAGACGCCGCCGGAGGCGCGCAGCGGCGCGGTGCTGCTGGACGCGATCGACCGGGCGCTGGTCGGCCGGGGCGAGATCCGGCCCAGCGAATCCGGCGTCCGTCAGGAGATCGCGACGCTGACGTGGCCCGAGACGGTGGCCTGGCTCGGCCGCAGGCTCGCGCAGGCCCTCGACTACGCGGGCGCGCACGGCGTCCTGCACCGCGACGTCAAACCCGCCAACGTGCTGCTGACAGCGGAGGGCGTCCCGAAGCTGGCCGACTTCAACATCAGTTTCAGCGGCAACATCGCCGGTGCGAGCCCGGTCGCCTACTTCGGCGGCTCGCTGGCCTACATGTCGCCGGAACAACTCGAGGCGATCCACCCGGACCGGCCCGGCACCCCCGCCGACCTCGACACCCGCAGCGACCTGTACTCGCTCGCCGTCGTCCTGTGGGAGTTGCTGACCGGCGCAAGACCTTTCGACGACAGCGATGCCGAGCTGCACTCCCATCCGCCCGGCGACCGCACCACCCTCGACGCGATGCTCGCGCGGCGCCGGGGACACGACGAACCGGCGGCCGGCGAACTGCCCGCCGACTGCCCGAATGCGCTGCGGCGCGTGCTGCTCAAATCGCTGGCACCGGAACCGAGGGACCGGTACTCCTCCGGCGCCGAACTCGCCCAGCAACTCGACGTCTGCCTCGACGCGCACGCCCGCGATCTGGTCGACCCGCCGCCGGGGAGCTGGCGCCTGCGGATGCGCCGGTGGACGCACCCGATCATGTTCCTGGCCATCGCCGTTCCCAATTTCCTGGCCATCCTCTACAGCTACCACCACAACAGCACCCTGATCATCAGCAAGCTGCCGCCCGGCGCGCAGGAGAACTTCGTGCGGATCACCCGGATCGACTACACGATCGCGTTCCTGATCGGGACCGTGGGCACCGTGTCGATGGTGATCTACCTGACGGTGGTGGCTGCCGGTCTGCGCCGGGGGCGGGTGTACTCCGGCGCGCAACTCGCCCGCGCCCGCAAGGACACCCTGCTACTCGGCCAGCGGTGCGCCCTGCTGTGCCTCGGGCTGTGGGTGGTCACGGGCATCATCGTGCCGATCACCCTGGAGGTGAGCGGCAGTGAGGTTCCGTGGAACACCGTCGTCCACTTCACCGCGTCCCAGCTGGTCTGCGGGGCGATCGCCGTGGTCTACCCGTTCTTCTTCGTGAACTTCTACGCCGTGCGCTGCCTCTACCCGGTCTTCCTGCGACACGGCGAGATCAGTGCCTCGGACGCCCGGATGCTGCGGCGGCTGGGGCGGCGCAGCACGTTCTTCCTCGCCGCGGCCGCGGCCGTGCCGCTGCTCGGGGTCGCGGGGGCCACGTTCATTCCGCCGGAGGACATGCCCCGGGTCATCGTCGCGCTGCGCGTCCTGTGCGTCGGCAGCGTTGTCGCGTTCCTCGGGGCCTACTGGATGTTCCGGATGCTGTCGGAGGACCTGCAGGCGCTGCAGCGCGTCGTGTCCGGGGCGCCGCGGCACGAACGATCCGGTCTCAACCCGTGAACGTCAGCCACAGCAGCGACACGTTGAGCACGACGATCAGCGACGCCGCCACCCAGGCGGCGACCGTGGTGGCCGTCGCGTTGCGGTGGACGCCCATCAGGTCGCGGTCCGACGTCATCCGCACGAGAGGGATGACCGCGAACGGAATGCACAGGCTGAGGACCACCTGACTGAGGACGAGCGCGAACGTGGGGTCGACGCCGGCCGCCAGCACGACCAGTGCGGGGATCAGCGTGACCACCCGGCGCAGCAACAGCGGGATGCGCATCGACAGCAGTCCGTACATGATCTCGGATCCGGCCGCGCAGCCGATCGACGTGGAGGCCAGACCGGACGCCAGCAGGCCCACGGCGAAGACGACCGCGACGCCGGGGCCGAGCGAGTACTGGATGGCGGCGTGCGCGCCGTCGATCGAATCGGTGCCGGGAATGCCGCGCAGGGCCGAGGCGGCGAGCAGCAGCATGCCGATGTTCACCGCACCCGCCACGATCAGCGCACCGACCACGTCCCACTTCGTGACCCGCAGCAGTCGCGCGAGGCGGGGGCCTTCGAGGTCGTTCCCGTGCCGGTCGCGGGCGAGGGCGCTGTGGAGGTAGATCGCGTGCGGCATCACAGTGGCGCCGAGCATGCTCGCGGCGAGCAGCACCGTCTCGGTGCCCTCGAACCGCGGCACCAGACCGGCGAGTGCGTCCGGTCCCGACACGTCGGTGAATGCGAGTCCGGTGAGGAACCCGACGGTGATGATCGTGAGGAGTCCGATCACGACGAACTCGAACGTCCGCTGACCGCGGCGGCTCTGGATCGACAGGATGCCCATCGACACGACGCCCGTGATGAGGCCGCCGACGAAGAGGGGAACGCCGAACAGGAGGTTCAGCGCGATCGCGCCGCCGATCACCTCGGCGAGGTCGGTGGCGATCGCCATCGCCTCCGCCTGCAGCCAGAACGCGCGACGGTTGCCGGTCCGCAGGCGTGTACCCAGCATCTCCGGCAGCGATTTGCCGGTGACCAGCCCGAGCTTGGCGGACAGGTACTGCACCAGCACGGCCATGGCATTGGCGAGCACGAGGACCCAGACGAGCAGGTACCCGTACTTCGCGCCCGCGGTGAGGTTGGCGGCCACGTTGCCGGGGTCGACGTACGCGATGGCCGCCACGAAGGCCGGTCCGAGGAGCGCGACCGTTCGGAGGCTGCCCTTGCGGGGCTTGCGGCGCGGGCGGAGTGGGCTAAGGGCCTCGATGCTCACGGAGCTCCTGATCATGGTCGCCGGATCTACCTGCTGATTAGTATCTCCGCACTATAGATTTAGGTACAACGAACTTTCAAGTGCGGAGTGTGGATCGGCTCGCAATCGGAACGTCGGGGCTATATTGACTAGAACGTGTTCTACTCGCGACATGTTCTACTGACTGCGGAAGGGGAGTCCCGATGGGTCAGGTTCTCGACAGAATCGAAGCCGTCGCCGAGGAGATTCGCGGGCAGGCCGTCCGGTCGGAGGCGGACTGCCGGCTCACCGACACCGCCGCCCGTCTCCTGCGCGACTCCGGGGCGATCCGGTTGCTGCAGCCCAAGCTGTACGGCGGCCTCGAAGTGCACCCCCGCGAGTTCGCCGAGACCGTGATGGGGATCGCCGCACTCGACGGCGCGAGCGGCTGGGTCGCCGGGATCGTCGGCGTGCACCCGTGGGAACTGGCGTTCGCCGCCCCGCGGGTGCAGGAGGAGATCTGGGGCGAGGACAACGACACGTGGATGGCGTCGCCGTACGCGCCCATGGGTGTCGCGACACCGGTCGACGGCGGATACGTCCTGAACGGTCGGTGGTCGTTCTCGTCGGGAACCGACCACTGTCAGTGGGCGTTCCTCGGGGCGATGGTCGGCGACGGTGAGGGCGGCATCGCGCTGCCGCCGTCGTCGCTGCACGTGATCCTGCCGCGCACCGACTACCAGATCGTCGAGGACACGTGGGACGTCATCGGACTGCGCGGAACGGGCAGCAAGGACCTGATCGTCGAAGGGGCGTTCGTCCCCGGTTACCGGACGCTGAACGCGTCGAAGGTGATGGACGGGCGGGCGCAGAAGGAAGCGGGCAGACCGGAACCGCTGTTCAACATGCCATACTCCTGCATGTTCCCGCTCGGCATCACCGCCGCCGTCATCGGCATCACCGAGGGCGCGCTGGCCTGCCACATCGCCGTGCAGAAGGACCGTGTCGCCATCACGGGCCAGAAGATCAAGGAGGACCCGTACGTCCTCAGTGCGATCGGAGAATCCGCCGCCGAGATCAATGCGTCCCGGGTCTCCCTCATCGAGACTGCCGACCGGTTCTACGACAAGGTCGACGCCGGCAAGGAGGTCACGTTCGAGGAGCGTGCGATCGGACGCCGCACCCAGATCGCCGCGGCGTGGCGTGCGGTGCGTGCCGTGGACGAGATCTTCGCGCGGGCCGGCGGTGGCGCGCTGCACTACAAGACGCCGATGCAACGGTTCTGGCGGGACGCGCACGCCGGCCTCGCTCACGCGGTCCACGTGCCAGGGCCTACCAACCACGCGAGCGCGCTCACCCAGCTCGGCGGCGAACCGCAGGGAATGATGCGCGCGATGATCTGAACGCCGGGAGGCCGAGTCTCGGCCTCCCGGCGCCGGATCAGACTGCGGCCGCGGCGAATCCGGTCTCGAGGTCGGCGAGGATGTCGTCGATACCCTCGATGCCGACGGCGAGGCGAACCAGGCCGGGCGTCACACCGGCAGCGAGCTGCTCCTCCGGGGTGAGCTGCGAGTGCGTCGTCGACGCCGGGTGGATCACCAGCGAGCGCACGTCACCGATGTTCGCGACGTGGCTGTGCAGGGTGAGCGCGTTGACGAACTTCTTGCCGGCATCGACGCCGCCCGCCAGTTCGAACGTCACGATCGCACCCGGACCCTTCGGGGTGAGCTGCCGTGCGCGCTCGTGCCACTGCGAGGACGGCAGACCCGCGTACGACACAGAGGTCACGTCCGCGCGCGCCTCGAGGAACTCGGCGACCTTCTGCGCGTTGGCGACGTGCCGCTCCACGCGCAGGCTGAGGGTCTCGATGCCCTGGGCGATGAGGAACGCGTTGAACGGGGCGACCGCCGAGCCGAGGTCGCGCAGCAACTGCACGCGCGCCTTCAGCGCGTAGGCCGGGGCGCCGAGGTCCGCGAACACGACGCCGTGGTAGCTCGGGTCCGGGGTGGTGAAGTTGCCGTGTCGCCCCTGGGTCCAGTCGAACGTGCCGCCGTCGACGATGACGCCGGCGATCGCCGTGCCGTGGCCGCCGAGGTACTTGGTGGCCGAGTGCACCACGATGTCCGCCCCGTGCTTCAGCGGCTGCAGCAGATACGGTGTGGCCACCGTGTTGTCGACGATCAGCGGGATCCCGTTGTCGTGGCCCACCTTCGAGATTCCCGCGATGTCCAGGATGTGGTTCTTCGGGTTGGCGATCGTCTCACCGTAGAACGCCTTCGTGTTCGGGCGGACGGCGCTGCGCCACTGCTCGAGGTCGTCAGGGTCTTCGACGAACGAGACCTCGATGCCGAGCTTGGGCAGCGTGTAGTGGAAGAGGTTGTACGTGCCGCCGTACAGGTACGGGCTGGAGACGATGTGGTCGCCTGCCTCCGCGAGGTTCAGTACCGCGAAGGTTTCCGCGGCCTGCCCCGACGACAGCAGCAGGGCGGCGACGCCGCCTTCGAGAGCGGCGATGCGCTGCTCGACCGCGTCCTGGGTGGGGTTCATGATGCGGGTGTAGATGTTGCCCGGTTCGGCCAGACCGAACAGCGCGGCAGCNTGNTCGGTGCTGTCGAACGTGTACGAGGTGGTCTGGTAGATCGGCAGCGCCCGCGCCTTGGTGGTCGCGTCGGACGTCTGCCCGGCGTGGATCTGCTTGGTCTCGAACGACCAGTCGGCGGTGGGATCGATGCTCTCGGTCACGAGTGGAGTCCTCCGGATTCGGTGCAGTGGATGTGGTGAATCAGTTGTCGCCGGTGAGTGTTTCGACCACGGTGTGGACCGGGGTCGGATTGCGGGTCAGGTCGAGGACGGGGCAGTGCGCGTCGACCGCTTCCTGCAGTTCGAGGTAGCGCTCCCGCGGTTCCGGGCCGGTCAGCGTCACGACGACGCGCACCTCGCCGAACCCGGGGCGGACGGCGTCGTCGAAGCCGAAGAACCCGCGCACGTCGAGGTCTCCCTCCGCGCGCGCCGAGATGTCGTCGACGCGCACGCCGAGTTTCTCGGCCCAGAAGCGGTACGTCACCACCTGGCAGGAGAGCAGTGAAGCCAGGTAGTACTCCACGGGATTGGCGGCGGAGTGCTCGCCGCCGAGCGCGGGCGGCTCGTCCACCTCGACGCTGTACTTGCCGAGCGAGACGGTGCTCGCGACGGCGTCGTGGGCCTGCGCGGAGGCGGTGAAGACGACGTGGGCGTTCGCGGAATCCTGCGACACCGCGTCGCGGGTGGCACTGATGACGGACGTGAGATGTGAAACGGATGCAGTGGTCACGAGTTACGAATCCTTCGAAAACGTGGGTGTGCAGAGACAACCCGGCGTGGGAGAACATCACGCCGGGACGGGTCCGATCAGGAGATCGGACACCCCGAGGTACACACCAGTGCGAAATCGACGTGGCGGCGCCGCGTCAGCAGCTCGCCTGAGTCGATCACTCCGGATTCGGTCACGGATCAGACTGTAACCGCACGACACGCATTCCGACCAGTCCCATAGGAAATTCTGCTCACGGAGTGGGCAGCACGCGGCACAGGGCGTCGAGCGTGGCGGCGAAACGGGCGGACGACGGCGTGCTGTAGCCGACGACGAGTCCGTCCGGCCGGTCCGCGGGACCGTCCGGGTGACGGAACGTGCGCAGGCCCTCCACCGCGAGACCGAGGGCCGCGGCCCGGCCGAGAGTGGCCGCCTCGGTCCCGGCCGGAAGTTCGAGGACGGCGTGCAGACCGGCCGCGATGCCGGTGACATGCACGTGCGGTGCGCGCGCGGCGAGGGTCTCGACGAGGGTGTCGCGCCGACGGCGGTAGAGAGTGCGCATCCTGCGGACGTGCCGGTCGAATGCGCCCCGCTCGATGAAGTCCGCCAGGGTCAGCTGGTCCGTCGCGCTGACCCACCTCTCGTATACGCCCTTGACCGCCAGGACGTCGTCGATCAGGCGTTCCGGCAACACCATCCACCCCACCCGGATCGCGGGAGACAGGGTCTTGCTCACGGTGCCCAGGTACGCCACCTGTTCCGGGGCCAGACCCTGCAGGGCGCCGACGGGCTGGCGGTCGTAGCGGAACTCCCCGTCGTAGTCGTCCTCGATCACGATCCCCCCGGTCGTGCGCGCCCATTCCACGAAAGCCGTTCTCCTGCTGGGGTGGAGCGGACCCCCGGTGGGGAACTGGTGGGCCGGGGTGAGCAGTGCCGCGGACAGTCGCATACCCGCCGCGTCCGGGGGCTGCGCGCCGTGGGCGTCGAGGCGCAGGGGAACGGTTGTGGCGCCGGCGCCGCCGAGCAGTTCGCGATGAAAGTGCAGCCCGTACCCTTCGACGGCGACCGGTCCCCGCACGGCGCGGGCGAGCAGCCACAGTCCGTGCCCCGAACTCGCACTGACCACGATGCGATCGGGATCGGTGCGGACCCCTCGTGCGCGGGAGAGATATTCGGCGACAGCCCGGCGCAGTTCGGGGCGGCCCCGCGGATCGCCCGGACCGAACGCGTCGTGGGGTGCCGCGGTGAGCGCCCGGCGGGCCGACGCCATCCAGGCGGCACGCGGAAACTCCGCGACGTCGGGCGAACCGGGCAGCAGGCTCCACGCGGGCCGGGGTGCGGCGGCCGAGCGGGGCTGCGAGCGGTGCGCGGACTCGCGTGCCCGATCGGCGACCCGGGTCCCCGATCCCTGCCGTGCCGTCAGCCAGCCCTCCGCGACGAGTTCGGAGTACGCCTCGGCGACGGTGTTGCGGGCGACGCCGAGGTCGAGGGCCAGCGCGCGGGACGGCGGGAGGGTGGTGCCCGCGACGAGTCGTCCCGAGCGAATCGACTCGCGCAGCGCGGACACCAGCGTGGCGCGCACCCCGGACGAGCGTCCACCGGCGGGCGCGGTGAGGTCGAGGTGGAGGTCGCGGCCCAGACCCGAATTGGCCCAAGATTCCATGCCCGAATTGAACCATGGAGATGGGCTATTTCGCGCCTACTGTTCTCCCATGACCACAACAGAGCCGACCACAACAGAGCGCAAGACCCGAGTCGACCTCGCCCGCAAGGCCCCCGCCGTCTACAAGGCGATGATCGCCCTCGACGCCGCCGCCCGGCAGGGCCTCGACCCGGAACTCGTCGAACTGGTGCTCACCCGGTGCTCCCAGATCAACCACTGCGCGTGGTGCATCGACATGCACACCGCCGATGCCCGCAAGATCGGCATCAGCGAACAGAAGCTGTTCCTGCTCGGCGCGTGGGAGGAAATGCACGGCCTGTACACCGACAAGGAGCGCGCCGCGCTCGCCCTCGCCGAGTCGATCACCGTGCTGACCGACGGCTTCGTCCCGGACTCGGTGTACGAGGAGGCGGAGGAGCATTTCGACGAGACGGAACTGGCCCAGCTCATCTCGCTGGTGCTCACGATCAATGCGTGGAATCGCATCGCCGTCAGCACCCGCAAGATCCCGCGAGTGCGATGACCGTTCGCCGATCCCGCTCGCTCAGACGATATCGAGCGAGGTGACGTCTGCCGATCGATGTTGTTGTGCCAGTTGGCGGTATACGGCCGCATTGGCCGCATTGTGGGCCACCTCGTCGTCGGTCAGTTCCCGTCGGACCTTCGCGGGCACACCCGCGACGAGTGAGCGTGGCGGAATCCGGGTTCCTTCGAGCACCAGCGCGCCGGCCGCGATCAGCGACTGCTCGCCGATCACCGCGCCGTTGAGGACGGTGGCGCCCATGCCCACGAGGGCGCCGTCCTCCACGGTGCAGCCGTGCAGGACGGCATTGTGCCCCACGCTCACGTCCCGGCCGACGACCACGGGGAAACCCGGGTCGACGTGAACGGCCACGCCGTCCTGGATGTTGCTGCCCTCGCCGAGGGTGATGGAATCGCAATCGGCGCGCAGCACCGCGCCGTACCAGACGCTGGTCTCCGCGCCGAGGGTCGCCGCGCCGATCACCGCCGCGGTGGGCGCGACCCAGGCGGTCTTGTCCGCGCGGGGCGAACTTCCGTTGATCGTGACGACGTGTGGTTCTCTCACCGTGTTCTCCTCGTGTCGAGCAGCGGACTCGTGCTGCTTTTCGCAGTGCTCCGTCGTTCATTGTCGTATGGCGCGGACCCCGGTTGCAGCCCCGGCTCGGTCATCGTCCGTCGGGCTGCTCCCGATCGACGGCCTCGACCTGACCGGGCGCCGCACGCTATGCCCCGCCGGGGAGGTCCTCCGGGCAGTGCCGGTCGCCGTCTTCGTGGCGGTGACCGGCACGTCTCACAGTGCGAGGCCGCCGGCTGTGAACTTTACGTACTTTAATCTTCATGTAATGGACTGTTGTCCAATAGTTTTCGATTCAACTGGGCGAAAAGCGCTGCCACAGTGACACATGCCACAGGATGGCGTCCGTTTCGGGCGTTTCGTCGGTCTCCGCCCGTAAGGTGTCGACATGTCGTCGATCCTCGAGAACGAGAAAGCACCCCCATCCGGTGCCCCCGCCCCCGGGCCGACCCGCGGCGAAAGGTGGCGAGATAACGCGCGATACGACCTACCCGCATCGCTCGTCGTCTTCCTTGTCGCCCTGCCGCTGTCGCTCGGCATCGCCATCGCGTCCGACGCCCCGATCATGGCGGGCCTCATCGCCGCGATCGTCGGCGGGGTGGTCGCGGGTTCCGTCGGTGGCTCACCACTCCAGGTCAGCGGCCCGGCCGCCGGATTGACCGTGGTGGTAGCGGAATTGGTCGCCACCTTCGGCTGGAAGGCCACGTGCGCGATCACCGTCGCCGCCGGATTCCTTCAAATCATATTCGGGCTCAGTAGAATTGCCCGTGCCGCTCTGGCCATCGCGCCGGTCGTCGTCCACGCCATGCTGGCCGGCATCGGAATCACGATCGCGCTCCAGCAGATTCACGTCCTCCTCGGCGGCAGCTCGCACAGCTCGACCGTCGAGAACATCACCCAGCTGCCCGGACAGCTGACGTCCGCCCGGTACGGCGACGTCCTCGTGGGGGCGGTCGTCATCGTCGTCCTGCTGTTCTGGAAGAAGATTCCCGGCAAGCTGAAGGTGCTCCCGGGGCCGCTGGTCGCCGTCGTCGCCGCCACCGTCCTCTCCCTCGTCCTCCCGTTCGACCTCGATCGGATCACGTTGGACGGCTCCCTGTTCGACGCCGTGGCGTTGCCCTCGATGCCGGACGGCCCGTGGCTCGCCGTGGCCACCGGCGTGCTGACGGTCGCGCTGATCGCCAGCGTCGAGAGCCTGCTGTCCGCGGTCGCCGTCGACAAGATGCACGGCGGGACCCGGTCGGAGTTCAATCGGGAACTCGTCGGTCAGGGCTCGGCCAACATGATCTCGGGTCTCATCGGTGGCCTGCCGGTCACGGGTGTCATCGTGCGCAGCTCCACCAACGTCGCCGCCGGCGCGAAGACCCGGGCGTCCGCAGTGCTGCACGGCGTGTGGATTCTCGTCTTCGCCGCACTGCTCACCGCGCTGGTCGAGCAGATCCCGATGGCCGCGCTCGCCGGACTGCTCATCGTGATCGGCATCCAGCTCGTCAAGATGGCGCACCTGCGCACGGCCCGCCGCACCGGCGACCTGTGGGTGTACGGCGTGACCGTCGCCGGTGTGGTGTTCCTGAACCTGCTCGAGGGCGTGATCATCGGTCTCGCACTCGCGGTGGTCCTGCTGCTGTGGCGGGTCATCCACCCGAGGATGCGCGCCGAACCCATCGGCTCCGAGGACTCCGGGCGGTGGCGCGTGACCGTCGAGGGGTCGTGCAGCTTCCTGTCCATGCCCGCACTGACCGGACTGCTCGCGAAGGTGCCCCAGGGCGCGCACGTCACCGTGGAACTGGCGGTCGACTTCCTCGACCACGCCATGTTCGAAGCGATCGACGACTGGAAGCGGCACTACGAGAACAACGGCGGAACCGTCGTGATCGACGCGCTCGGTCCCGTCGACATGGACGCCGTGGGTGCGTCGCCGCCGCGGCGCGGCGTCGGGTTGGCGAGCCCCCGCGGGTTCGCCCCGTGGAAGAGCTGGCAGCCGCGGCACCACGACACGGGGGAGAACGCCACACCGGCGGCGCTGCGACCCGTCCTCGCGGGAGTGTCGGAGTACCACCGGCGCAACGCGGCGCAACTACAGCCGCACCTCGACGACCTCCGGGACGGTCAGCGCCCCGACTCGCTGTTCCTCACCTGCTCCGATTCACGCATCGTGCCGAACGTGATCACCAGCAGCGGTCCCGGCGACCTGTTCACGGTGCGCAACGTGGGCAACCTGGTGCCGACCGGGAAGCGGGACGTGTCCGTCGAAGCGGGCCTGGCCTTCGCGCTCGACGAACTCGGGGTCAGCTCGGTGATCGTGTGCGGCCACTCCGGCTGCGGCGCGATGAAGGCCGTCCTGGCAGAGGCGCCGGCAGGCACCGACGGATCCGAGGGCGCCGTGGAGCAGTGGCTGACGTTCGCGCAGCCGAGTCGCAAGGCGTTCCTCAGCGGTCACCCGGTGGCGCGTGCAGCGGCAGAACTGGGATTCGACGAGGTCGACCAGCTGGGCATGGTCAACGTGGCGGTCCAGGTGCAAACCCTCGGGCGCCATCCCCTCGTCGGCGCGGCGGCGGCCGAGGGTCGAGTACGCGTCGCGGGAATGTTCTTCGACATTCCGTCCGCGCGCGTACTCGAGATCACCTCGACCGGTGTGTCCTACCTGGACCACGTCCCGACATGATTCAGAGGAGATGGACCCGCTTGTAGAGGCGCTTCGACGGGCCGCCGACGAGGCCGACGCCATCGAGGAACTGCATCAACTTGGAACCGGACGTCCGGACGGTGTCCTTGTAGTGCTGGTTGCTCTTGGCCTCGGCGGCGGCCCGCTTCGGGTCGAGGCCGGCGTTCTCGTAGACGTCCTTGCGGATCATGCTCTTCATCACGAAGTACACGACCGCGGCGGTGTTGAGGCGCTCGATCTGAAGGCGGGCCCAGCTGGCGCCCTGGATGCGGCGTCCGACCTCTTCGCGGGCGAAGCGGATGTGGCGGGCCTCTTCGAGGACGTGGATCTTGCTCACCGTGCGGGTGACGGGCTGCACGCGCTCGTCCTTCATGAAGTCGCGCTGCATCATGTCGAGGATCTCCTCGGCGGCCATCACGCTGGCATACGCGTTGGCTCCCCGGAAGAAGCCACCCCAGATGCGCCCGAGCTTGTGGATCACCGGGTGGGGGCCGTAGCTCGGCATGTTCAGGCGTTCGCCCGCGCGGGCGAACATCACCGAGTGGCGGCACTCGTCCGCGACCTCGGTGAGGGCGAACTGCACGTGGCGTGAGTGCTTGTCGCGGCCGTACACGTCGCGCAGGAGCATTTGCATGAGGAGGATCTCGAACCACAGTCCGACGCTGGAGACGCTGGCGGCCTCGTGCTTGGTGAGTTCGACCTTCTGCTCGTCGGTCATCTCGTCCCAGAGGGCCGTGCCGTAGAGCGTGCTCCACTCGGGGGTGAGACCGAACTTGTCGTCGGGGATCGGTGCTTCCCAGTCGACCTCGACCATCGGGTCGTAGGACTTGCGTGCCGACGACGCCAGCAAGCGCTGGGCGGTCTCTTCGCGGTCGGAGACGACGATCGATGCGGTCATCACTACCCCTTGATCTGTGACTAGTTGATCTGTGACTTGGGCGGTCAACTAACTGTGACATTCAGTTACTGATACTGAACGATACAATGACGACGGTCACAAGGGCAACGTCCGCTCAGTCGATCTCGGCCAGTTCCTGCGGCGATTCGGCCTTCGGCACGGACCCCTTCCGTCCCGGCGCCCACACCGCGAGCAGCAGCGATGCGCCGAACAGCACGCAGGCCAGAACGATGGACGCCTCGTCGAAACCCTTCAGGAACGAATCCCGGGCGAACGTCGCAAGTTGCTCACCCTGCGGGCCCGCGACGTCCGCAACCTGCAGTGCCGCCGCCAGCGAACTCGACACCGGCTCCTTCGCGGCCTCGGGAACGGCGTCGACGGCCGGCTGCACATGTCTGCCGTAACCCGCGGCCAGGACGCTGCCCGCGAGTGCGACTCCGATGGCCGAGCCGATCTCGCGCGCCGTGTCGTTGACGGCGGATGCGACACCCTGCTTCTCGTCGGGAGTGTTCTGCACGATGGCCGATGTCGCGGGCGCCGTGCACAGTCCGATACCGAACGCGGCCACGATGAGCGGGGCGCACACCTCCGCGTAACTCGAATGCGCGTCGAGCCGCACCAGCAGGAGAATGCCCAGGCCGAGCAGCGCGGAGCCGGACGCGAGCAGCGGCCGCAGCCCGACGTGTGGGACGAGCATCGGCATGACCGCGGACATTGCCACCACCGGCACGGCGAGGGGGGCGAGCGCGAGCGCCGACTGCAGCGGCGAGTAGTCCAGCACCAGTTGCAAGTACTGGACGAGCAGGAAGAACAGCCCGAGTGAGGCGAGGAACTGCAGGAGGAGCGACATCGACCCCGAGCCGAATGCGCGATTGGCGAACAGCCGGACGTCGAGCAGGGGGTGCTTTCTGCGGAGTTCCACGAGGGCGAACGCGGCCGCGGCGGCGAGTCCGCCGACGAGCAGTCCGAGCACGGCGGGGTCCAGCCATCCGCGTTGCGGCGCCTCGATGGTTCCCAGGACGAACAGGCCGACCGCGGCGGCGATCAGTCCGGTGCCGGGCAGGTCCAGCGGTGGGCGCTCCGTCTCCCGGGACGACGAGATGGTGAAGCCCGTGACGAAGATCAGCGCGGACACCACGGTGAGGCCGATGAAGATGGCGTGCCACGACCACTTCTCGAGCAGGAATCCGGAGACCAGCAGGCCGGCGATGGCACCGGAACCGGCGACACCCGACCAGATGCCCACGGCCCGGCCCCGGTGTGCGGGCGGGAAACCCGCGGTGAGCAGCGACAGCGTGGCGGGCATGACGAGGGCGGCGCCGACGCCCGCCATCGCCCGCGAGCCGATGATCCACTCGGGTGCGTCGTTGACGAGGGGGATCGCGGTGGAGGCGCCGAAGATCAGCAGTCCGATCATGAGCAGCCCGCGCCTGCCGTACCGGTCGCCGAGTGCGCCCGCCGGAAGCAGCAGGGCGGCCAGGGTGAGGGTGTAACCGTCGACGATCCACGTCAGCTGGCTCTGCGTCGCGCCCGTGTCGCGGGCGAGGTCGGGGAGCGCGGTGTTGAGGGCCGCCATCGCCGCGACGACGAGGGCGACGGCGCAGCACGAGACCGTGAGCATCCATATCTGCCGCAGGCTCCAGCCCGCGTTCTCCGGTCGTCCCTGCTGTGCCCGTGGTGTCTCGTTCCGAGCGTGCACGACACTCCTCCCGATGGAAATGAGACTGTCAGTATCGTTGGTAGACTAATAGTTCACAAGAGGTCGGGCAGTGGCAGGAACGGGCGGTGCAGATGACCGAGCAGGATCCCCGCAGGCAGCGCTCGCGTGCGCGACTTCTCGACGCCGCGACAACTCTTCTCGCGAAGGGCGGCACGGACGCCGTCACCATCGACGCCGTCACCACACTGGCGAAGGTGGCTCGCGCCACGCTCTACCGGCATTTCGACAACGGCACCGAACTGGTGGCCGCGGCGTTCGGGCGGCTGATTCCGCCCGCCCCCACGGTGCTCGCCGAAGGTGACCTCCGGGACCGGCTGGTCGAACTGATGGTCAGTCAGGCGAAACTCATCGAGAGTGCCCCCATGAACGTGACGGCGATGTGCTGGCTGGGCATGGGCCCCGCGCTGGACGACTACTCGAGCGCGGACGCCGCCCAGTCGGACAAACCGGAACTGCGGACGCTCCGGCAGACGATCGTCGCGCAGTACCGGGCAGCGTTCGACCAGGTCTTCGGCACACCCGAGGCGGCGGAACGCCTCGGACAATTCGACTACGACCTCGCCCTCGCCCAGCTTCTCGGACCGCTCGTCTTCACCCGGCTCGCCACCCTCACCCCGCTGGGACGCGCCGCGTGTGAGCAGATCGTCGACGACTTCCTCGCGGCACGCGCCGCCCAGGTCGAAGCCGGTGCCCGCCCGCCCGCGCTGCGCGAGATACCCCCTGCTCAGGCATTATGACGTCGACAGCTCAGGCTGTCGTCATTACCGTGGCAGTGCGCGCGGCACCTGACGCCGTGCCTGTCTGATGAATGGTGTGGGAAGGTTTTTCGATGATCACTGATGCACTCAACTGGCTCCTCGGTGCGTGGGGCGGCGTCGCCGCCGGCAGCAGCGGATACTCCATCCCGCCCGGAACCCTTCCCTTCGGAAGCTGACGCTCGTCAGGCGTCCCGATTCCGGCGCAGCACGAATTGCTCGAGCCTGCGTATCCCTCGAACGCGTCGTGGGCGTAGCTGTTTGAGGTAGTAATCGGGAGCGCCGTCGAGTTCGTGGGCGAGTTCCTCGTCGATCAGCACCGTGCCGGGACGCGCCGAACCGGTGAGTCTCGCCGCGGTGTTGACGACGGAACCGTAGAGGTCGCCGAACCGGACGAGAACCGGACCCATCGCGAGACCGACCCGAAGTTCGGGGTCCGACTCGTCCGGCAGGACCCGCTCCTGGAGTTGCAGGGCGATCTCCGCCGCATCGGCCGGCGATTCGACGGCGAACATCACCTCGTCGCCGACCGTTTTCACCACCCACCCCTGATGCCCGCCGATCACCGTCGTCGAGGCCGATTCGAAGCGTTCCAGCAGGTCCGCGAGGTCTCGGGCACCGAGTTGACGCGTCAGCGACGTGTACCCGACGATGTCCGCGAACCCGACCACCAGGGTCCGGCTCGCGACCTCCTCACCGGGATTGCCCACGTTGCGGCCCGTGGTCGAGGCGACGTGCCTGCGCCACACGTACGCCTGCAGCGACTCGACCGCCGGCAGGATCTCGGCGGTGAGCCCCCGCACCTGCTCCCGGATCGCCTGCTCGTCGCTGCCCGCCGAATCCGCGAGTTGATCGACGATGTGCGTGCTGATCAGCGACACCTGCCATTCGGCGAGCCGCGACAACGACTGACCCAGCGCGCGGGCCGCCGCCACTTCGCGTTCCGGCGAGATGATCCCCCGGTCGACGAGCGACGCGATGGTCCGCAACGCGGCGGCGTCCCCCTCGGTGAACATGACGCTGTCGGGGTCGATGTCGACCGCGAACCCCATCGACACCCACAGACGGTCCGCCCGCTCGAGGGAGACACCCGCGATATCGGCGATCTCCGCCCGCGTGTACCGGCGGGGCCCGCCGAGCAGCGACTCCTCGAGATCGGCCTGGACGTCGCGGAGCAGGGTCGGTGAGATCTCCGTCGGCGTTGCCGTCTCGTCTTCGTTCTCCGGTGCTTCCGAGGTCACGTCGTTCCTCTCGTTACGTTCGATGCGGAACCGTCGGTGGGGTGTGCAAGAGTTGCGGTGCCCACGAGCGTAACCAGGAGACAGACCAGAAAGGACAGCGCATGCCGCCCCGTAGACGTTCCGGCGCCGCCGCACCGGATCACCTGACCGCGGAGAATCTCGAGACCCTCGCTGCCGCGATCGCGGAAGGCAAGCGAGCCACCGTGTATCTGCGCGACGCGATGCCCAGCCTCGGGCTCGAGGCCGGAGCCTCGGCGAAAGTCATCTCCGTGCAAGGCAATACGGTCCTGATCCGCCCCAAGGGCGTCGACGACGAGCTCCCCTTCGAAGCCGAGGAGCTTCTGATGAGACGAATTCCGGCGCCCAAGTCGGTGCCCGTCGCCGCGCCCGCCGTCGCCGCGCCGGTCGTGCACCAGGAGATCGAACCAGGTCCGCCGCCCGCCCCCAAGGCGCCCGCGACGAAGGCCGTCGCGGTGCCGCAACCGGCCGCCGCCGCGGTCCCGAAACCCGCCGCGGCACCGGCCAAGCGCACCGCCAAGAAGGTGCCTGCCGGAGTCAGCGTCACCATCCACGCCGGCGCCGACAACGACTGGAGCGTCACCGTCGCGCACGGAGCCAAGCGTCCCGGCAAGGCCGTCCCGGTGTCTCCGGACGCCGTCGAGCGTGCGGTCCGGGAACTCGGCGAGGAGACGGCGATCGAGGCCGTCGAGTCGATCATCGTGGCGGCGCGCAACCTCGCCGCGGCCCGGGTGGACGAGCTGAGCCGGCAACTCGAGGACGCCCGGAAAGCGCTGGAGGCCCTCGGCGCGGGCGAGTAGTACCGGAGTGGGCAACGGCCGCGGTCTCTACATCGGCATTCCCCCACGCAGGTCTTGCGCGGGATGGGATTCTTATGGAGAGACACGCGGCCGTCGGGGCTCATTTCCGGGAAGGTTCGAAAAATGTTGAAACGATTCGCGGCGGTTGTTGCGGCGACAGCGGGAATTCTGGGATTCGTTGCGGCAGGGACCGCGACAGCAGCTCCGGCCGCCGTCATGGGGGGCGGTTCGGGGATCGTGGTGAACGACGAACTCGTCTGTTCACTCACCACCATCGGACACGACAATGCGGGCCGGCTCGTCGGCCTGACGGCGGGCCACTGCGGTGAGGTCGGCTCGTACGTGGTGCCCGAGGCCAGTCAGGACAGCGGCATCATCGGCAAGTTCGTCATCTCCAACCCCGCCCTCGACTACGCGGTGATCCAGTTCGATCCGGCGAAGGTCGTCCCCGTCAACCGGGTCGGCGGCGTCACCATCACCCAGATCGGCGCACCGGCGGGCTTCCCCCAGGTGGCGTGCAAGGAAGGCCGCACCACGGGAAACACCTGCGGCATCGTCTACGGCGACCTCATGCAGACGGGGGAGACGTGGACCCAGGCCTGTGTGATCGAAGGTGACTCGGGCGCACCGATGGTCGTCGGCACCACCCTTGTCGCCATGGTCAATGCCTACCTCGCGGCGCCGTGCATCGGCCCGGAGATCGGCACCAACCTCAATTCGATCGTCAACGACATGAACGCCAACGCCGGTCCCGGCGCGGGGTTCCGGCCCATCTAGGCCCTCCGGGCTCGTGCGCCTTTCTGGTAGCCAGGACAACCAGAAAGGCGCACGGGCGCGGAGTGCCTACCCGCAGACGGCGCCGCCCGAGGCGGAACCGACGAGCTTCGTGTACTTGGCCAGCACTCCGCGGGTGTAGCGCGGGGGCAGCGGTTCCCACCCGTTCTTGCGGTCGGCGAGTTCCTTCTCGTCGACGAGCAGTTCCAGCGTGCCCGTTCCGACGTCCAGGCGGATCTGGTCGCCGTCGCGGACGAACGCGATGGGACCGCCGTCGACGGCCTCCGGTGCCACGTGCCCGACGCAGAGGCCGGTGGTGCCGCCGGAGAATCGGCCGTCGGTGAGCAGCAGGACGTCCTTGCCCAGGCCTGCGCCCTTGATGGCGCCGGTGATCGCGAGCATCTCGCGCATGCCGGGACCGCCCTTGGGGCCCTCGTAGCGGATGACGACGACGTCGCCGCCCGTGATGGTGCCGTCCTCGAGGGCGTCCATCGCGGCCCGCTCCCGTTCGAAGACGCGTGCCGTGCCGGTGAAGACGTCGGAGTCGAACCCGGCGGACTTCACCACCGCGCCGCCCGGGGCGAGGGAACCCTTCAGGATCGTGATGCCGCCGGTCGGGTGGATGGGCGTACTCATCGCGCGCAGCACCTTGCCGTCCGGGTCGGGCGGCGCGATGTCGGCCAGGTTCTCGGCCATGGTCCGGCCGGTGACGGTCAGGCAGTCGCCGTGCAGCATGCCGGCGTCGAGGAGGGCCTTCATGATGACGGGGACGCCGCCGATGTGGTCGACGTCCTTCATCACGTGCTTGCCGAACGGTTTGACGTCCGCGAGGTGCGGGACGCGGGCGCCGACGCGGGAGAAGTCCTCGAGTGTGAGTTCCACTTCGGCTTCGCTGGCGATGGCCAGCAGATGCAGGACGGCGTTGGTGGAACCGCCGAACGCCATGACCACGGCGATGGCGTTCTCGAACGCCTCCTTGGTGAGGATGTCCCTGGCGGTGATGCCGCGGCGGAGCAGTTCGACGACGGCTTCGCCGCTGCGCCTCGCGAATCCGTCGCGACGACGGTCGGTGGCGGGCGGGGACGCGCTGCCGGGCAGCGACATGCCGAGCGCCTCGGCGGCACTGGCCATCGTGTTCGCCGTGTACATGCCGCCGCACGCACCTTCGCCGGGGCAGATGGCGCGTTCGATGGCGTCGACGTCCTCGCGGCTCATCAGTCCGCGCGAACACGCGCCGACCGCCTCGAATGCGTCGATGATGGTGACGTCGAGTTCGGTGCCGTCGGACAGTTTGGCGATGCCCGGCAGGATCGACCCCGCGTAGAGGAACACGCTCGACAGGTCGAGGCGGGCCGCGGCCATCAGCATGCCGGGCAGCGACTTGTCGCAACCGGCGAGCAGCACCGACCCGTCGAGGCGTTCGGCCTGCATCACCGTTTCCACACTGTCGGCGATCACCTCACGGGACACGAGGGAGAAGTGCATGCCCTCGTGTCCCATCGAGATGCCGTCGGAGACGGAGATGGTGCCGAACTCGAGGGGGTACCCGCCAGCGGCGTGGACGCCGTCCTTGACGGCCTTCGCGAGCCGGTCGAGCGACAGGTTGCAGGGGGTGATCTCGTTCCACGACGACGCCACGCCGATCTGGGATTTTCCCCAGTCGTCGTCGCCCATTCCCACCGCACGGAGCATGCCGCGTGCTGCGGTCTTCTCCAGTCCGTCGGTGACGTCGCGGCTGCGGGGTTTCGGATCCGGGGTATTCATGGATCCCAGCGTAGGCGGGACCCTCGGGCGCGGTTGGTTAAATGCGTTGCCGGGGATCGCGACCGGTCAGGGCGATCAGGCGATCCTGCAGCGGCGCGTCGCCGGGGACGTCGACGGGGTCGGCGAACAGCCCGCTCTCGGACAGCATCTCGCGTTGGCTGTCGAGGTCCGACCAGACGCCGGCGACGAGGTGCTGGTCGAGCGTGTCGTCGGATCCGGTGGCCTTGGCGAGGTCCCAGGCGTGGATGGTGACGTCGGCGATCTGCTGCCGCAGGTACGGCTCGAGCGGCACCGTGCCGTAGGACAGGTGCACGTGCGTCTGCGGGTCGGTCGACGACCATGCGCGGATGGCCGCATCCGAGTACCGCTGCCATTCGGTCCGCATGTCTCCGTGCAGGGGCTCGATATCCGGGGTCGCCTCGCCCACCGTCTTCCCGGCGAGCAGCGGGGGAACCCACTGCTGCTCCTCGATGACGTGCCGCACCAGTTGGGTGACGTCCCATTCGCGGTCCGGTGTCGGCGCCGACCAGTCGGTGATTGCGGCGACCCGCGCACCGAACTCGCGGTGGGCGATGCGGGCGAGTTCGAACCAGTCGAAGGCCATGCCTTCAGGGTAGAGGCAGCCGGGTCACGATCAGCGCGATTCCAAACGATGCACCTGTCGGGGTGCTCGGGAAGGATGGGGCGCATGACCAACATCCCCACCGTGCAGTTGTCCGAAGGCCTCACCGTCAGTGCGCAGGGCTACGGCGCCATGTCCGTCGCCCCCGTGTACGGGCCCGTCGATCCCGCGGAGGCGCTCGCGACCCTCCACCACGCCATCGACATCGGGGTGACGTTCATCGACACGGCCAACGTGTACGGCGACGGCGCGAGCGAGATCGCGGTGGGCACGGTGCTGAAGGAACGCCGCGACGAGGTGCAGTTGGCCACCAAGTTCGGTCTCGTCGGCAACATCGCGAACGGCAGGCGCAGCATCAACGGCAAGCCCGAGTACGTGGGGCAGGCCCTCGACGAATCGCTGAGCCGGCTCGGCGTCGACACCGTCGACCTCTACTACCTGCACCGCGTCGACCCCGAGGTGCCCATCGAGGACACCGTCGGCGCGATCGCGGAACAGGTGAAGGCCGGGAAAGTCCGCCACATCGGACTGTCGGAGGCGACCGGCGACGAACTCCGTCGCGCGTCGCAGGTGCATCCCATCGCCGCGATCCAGAGCGAGTGGAGCATCTGGAGTCGGGACGTCGAGAAGTACGTGGTTCCCGCGGCGGCGGAACTGGGCATCGGCTTCGTGCCGTACTCGCCCGTGGGCCGGGGCTTCCTCACCGGAACGTACGACCCGGCCGTGCTGGGCGACAAGGATCTGCGTCGCCGGTTCCCGCGTTTCGGGGACGACGCGCTGCCGTCGAACCTGAAGGTGCTCGACGTCGTCCGCGAGGTGGCCGCCGAACTCGACGCGACGCCCGCGCAGGTGTCGCTGGCGTGGCTGGACGCGAAGGGCCGCGAGTTCGGGTTGCCGTCCGTGTCGATTCCCGGCACCCGGTTCGCGGCCCGTGTGACGGAGAACGCAGGCGCGGTCGCCCTCACGCTGACCGAGGGGCAGATCGCCCGCCTGGACCTGCTCGCGGACCTCACCGTCGGCGAGCGCACGGCCGACCCGACGTGGGTGTCGCTGGGCCGCGAGTGACTTCACTCAGCGGGTAATACCTGCTGACGGGTAGTTTGATCTGCGATGAGCAGAGTGTGGTTGGTGTGGGGCGTCGGGGTTGTCGCATATATCGTCGCCGTCCTGCATCGAACCTCGTTCGGTGTGTCGGGGCTCGCGGCGTCGGAACGATTTTCGATCAGTCCGAGTGTGCTGTCGAGTTTCGTCGTGCTCCAGATCGTGGTGTACGCGGGGATGCAGATCCCGGCCGGTGTGCTCCTCGACCGGTACGGGTCGCGGGTCATGATCGCCGCCGGCGCGCTCATCATGGCGTCGGCGCAGATGGTGCTCGCGCTCACCGAATCGCTGCCGCTGGCCGTCGCCGCGCGCGTGTTCGTCGGCATCGGCGACGCGATGACGTTCATCTCCGTGCTGCGCCTGGTGCCGCAATGGTTCGCGCCGCGGCGGGTCCCACTCGTGTCCCAGCTGACGGGCATCTTCGGTCAGATCGGTCAGATCCTGTCGGCGCTGCCGTTGATGCTGCTGCTGAACGGGCCGGGCTGGAGTTTCGCGTACGGCACTGCGGCGTCGCTCGGGTTGCTGTCCTTCGTGCTGGCCGTGTCCGTCATCCGCAACGCCCCGCCCGGTCTCGAGGTGGTGGCCGCACCCGCCGGACTGCGGGAGGTGGGGACGCAGATCCGCGCCGTGTGGCGGCGGCACGGCACCCGGCTGGGCTTCTTCACCCACATGGGCACGCAGTTCTCGATGACGACGTTCGCGCTGCTGTGGGGTGTGCCGTATCTGCGGTCGGCGCAGGGGTTGTCGGCGGCCGAGGCCGGTTCGCTGCTCACCCTGTCGGTGATCTCGGCGATCGTGGCCGGGCCGGTCATCGGCATCCTCAGCGGCCGGTTCCCGATGCGCCGCTCGTATCTGGTGCTGGCGATCATGATCAGCAACGCGGCGATGTGGACCGTCGTGCTGGCGCTGCCGGGTCCGGCGCCGATCTGGTTGCTGGCCCTTCTGGTGATGGTGATCTCGGTGGGTGGCCCCGGTTCGATGATCGGCTTCGACTACGCCCGCATGTTCAACCCCAGCACCAGCATGGGAACCGCGCAGGGAATGGTCAACATCGGTGGCTTCCTGGCGTCGTT
This sequence comes from Rhodococcus sp. NCIMB 12038, assembly GCF_002165735.1. Classification (NCBI taxonomy): domain Bacteria; kingdom Bacillati; phylum Actinomycetota; class Actinomycetes; order Mycobacteriales; family Nocardiaceae; genus Rhodococcus; species Rhodococcus sp. NCIMB 12038. Next base: position 111,259 of record NZ_NHML01000006.1, on the reverse strand, counting down.
GCTGGTCATCCAGGCGATGGGGCTCATCCTCGACGCGATGGGCGGGTACTCGTTCGACAGTTTCCGGGTGGCCTGGCTCGTGCAGTATCCGGTGTGGATCGTGGCGATCACCGGGGTTCTGGTGACGCGGGGGAAGACGCGGAAGCAGATGGGACTGGTGCTGCGGCCGATCCGGCAGGTGTGGCGGGAGCGGGGCGATCGCCCGAAGGGCTAGTTACACTCTTACATAATGTGTAACACTATAACGCATGAGCAATGAGCGTTCGGAAGATCACGCCGTCCTGACGGCACCCCCGATGCAGTGGGACGCCTGGGGCGCGCCCGAGAAGCACAAGGTCCTCTCGGACGGCATCAAGGGACTGCTGCAGCAGGCGCTCGGCGTCACCATCCGGGAACCCTCCGACCGGGCGGCAGACGACGTCGTCCTCGCTCCGAGCGCACTGTCCGAACGGCACGTCGCCGCGCTCGCGGGCATCGTCGGAGAACGGTTCGCCAGTACCGCACACGCCGACCGGTTGCTGCGTTCGGGCGGCAAGAGCACGCTCGACCTGCTGCGCCGCCGCAGCACCGAACCCCAGAACGCGCCCGACGCCGTCGTCACCCCCGGCACCGACGCCGAGGTCGCCGACGTGCTCCGGTACTGCGCCGCCAACGGCGTCGCCGTGGTCCCGTTCGGCGGCGGCACCAGCGTCGTCGGCGGACTCGACCCGGTGCGCGACCGATTCGACGCCGTCGTCTCGCTGGACCTGCGCCGGTTCGACTCGCTGATCGACCTCGACACCGACTCCGGCATCGCGACGCTGGGAGCGGGCGTGACGGGCCCGCTCGCCGAGGAACTGCTCGGCGCACACGGCTTCTCCCTCGGGCACTTCCCGCAGAGTTTCATGTTCGCGACCATCGGCGGTTTCGCAGCAACCCGGTCGTCGGGGCAGGCGTCCGCGGGGTACGGCCGGTTCGAGGACATGGTCCAGGGACTGCGGGTGGTGACCCCCACCGGGACCCTCGACACGGGGCGTGCCCCGGCCTCCGCGGCGGGCCCGGACCTCGGCGAACTGTTCGTCGGGTCGGAGGGCACGCTCGGCGTCATCACCCGGGTGCGGGTGCGGGTGCACGCGGTCCCGGCCACCACCGTCCGGGAGGGGTGGCGTTTCCCCGACTTCGAGACGGGCGCGGCCGCACTGCGCGCGCTGCGGCAGGAGGGTGCGGTCCCGACCGTGCTGCGACTGTCCGACGAGGCGGAGACGGCGGTGAACCTGGCGACCACCGACAAGATCGGCGAGGAGACCGTCACCGGCGGCTGCCTGGCGATCACCACGTTCGAGGGCACCGCCGAGCACACCGCGGAGCGGACGGCGGAGGCCCGCGCGGTGTTGGAGGCGCACGGCGGCACGTCGCTGGGTGAGGAACCCGGAAACGGCTGGGAGCACGGCCGTTTCGACGCACCGTACCTGCGCGACTCGCTGCTCGACGCGGGAGCGCTGTGCGAGACACTGGAAACCGCGACCACCTGGGGCAATCTCGCCGCCCTCCGCACGGCGGCAACCACCGCGCTCACGGAATCGCTGTCGGCGCAGGGCACTCCGCCGCTCGTCCTCTGCCACATCTCGCACACGTACCCGACGGGCGCTTCGCTGTACTTCACCGTCGTGTCCGCGCAGGTGGACGACCCGATCGAGCAGTGGCGGAAGGCCAAGACCGCCGCCGGGGACGCGATCGTCGCCGCCGGCGGAACCATCACGCACCACCACGCGGTCGGCGTCGACCACCGCCCGTGGATGCGGGACGAGATCGGCGATCTGGGCGTCACGATTCTGCGGGCCGTCAAGGACGCCGTCGATCCTGCGGGAATCCTCAACCCCGGCAAGCTGATTCCGTGAGCACGCAGCAGGTGATCGAGAAGGTCACCGTCCTCGTCAACCCGCTCGCCGGGCACGGTCACGCGCCGGTCGCCGGACGCAAGGGCGTCGCGCGCCTGCGGGAACGGGGCGTCGCCGTCACCGAAATCATCGGGACGGACGCCGATCACGCGCGCACGCTGGCCCGGCGGGCGATCGACGACGGCACCGACGCGCTCGTCGTCGTCGGGGGAGACGGCGCCATCAGCATCGGGTTGCAGGCGGCGGCGCAGTCCGGGACACCTGTCGGGCTGATCCCCGCGGGCACCGGCAACGACCATGCGCGCGAATTCGGCATCCCGGTCGGCGATCCCGTCGCGGCCGCCGACGTCATCGCGGACGGCGAGGTGCAGGAATCCGACCTCGCCCGGATCACCCTCGACGACGGTGCGGTCGTGTGGGCGGGCACGATCGTCGCGAGCGGTTTCGACTCACTCGTCACCGACCGCGCCAACCGGATGTCCTGGCCGAAGGGCCCGATGCGGTACAACCTGGCGATGCTCGCCGAACTGACGCAACTCCGGCCGCTGCACTACCGCATCGAACTCGACGACCAGACCGTCGAGGTCGACGCGACGCTGGTCGCCGTCGGCAACGGCCGCTCCTACGGCGGTGGGATGCAGATCTGCCCCAACGCGGACAAGACCGACGGACTGCTCGACGTCACCGTCGTCGACTACGGCCGCCGGTCGAGGCTGGTCCGGCTGTTCCCGCGCGTCTACAAGGGCACCCACGTGGAACTCCCCGACGTGCAGACCTACCGTTCACGGACGGTGCGACTGCAGTGCGACAGCATCACGGCGTACGCGGACGGCGACCGCGTCGGCCCGCTGCCGGTCACCATCGAGGCGGTGCCTGCCGCGCTGCGGATCCTCAGCCACACCCCGGCCTGAACGGTCACAGCCCGCGCAACCGGTCCATGTCGCGGCGTTCGCGTTTGGTGGGCCTGCCCGCGCCGCGGTCGCGCTGCGGGATCGACGCGAGGACCTCGCGCGGCGGGGGTGGTGGTGTGTTGTCGGTGTAGCACTCGACGGCCACCACGGCGCCCACCCGTTTGGTGATCGGCCGGATCACCTCGACGATCCGTTCGACACCCGCCGCGCGGATGCGGACCTCGTCGCCTGCTTTGACCGGCTGCGCGGGTTTCGCGGTGCTGCCGTTGACCCGCACATGCCCCGACCGGCACGCGGCCGCCGCCGCGGAACGCGTCTTGAACAGCCGGACCGCCCACGTCCAGCTGTCGACGCGGACGCTCGACGGGTCGGTACCGGAAATCGCCACCGGACCAGGATACGAAAGCGTGCCGGCGGGTGCGTCACCCCTCGGTGGGCCTCGGCCGCGCGAGGGCCGGTTGCACCGCCGGACCGGTGACGTCGCAATGCGGCTTGCACGCGACCGACTCCGGTATGGGACCGGGCGGGACGGGACCGCGCGGGGCGGGAGCCGGCGCGGCGGGCGCCCGGATCAGGACTGCGGCGATGGCCGCCCCGACGAGGAGCAGTGCGATGCAGATGAACATCGCGATGCGGAAGCCGTCCGAGAAACTGTCCGGGTCGAGCATGCTTTCGGCGTCGATCCCGGCGATCCCGGGGAGCGCGGCCACCGCCAGCAACTGGCTGGTGCGCGCGACCGCGTTGTTCACCCCGGACGCGATACCCGACTGTTCCACCGGGACCGATCCGAGCACGGCCGCGGTCAGCGGCGCGACCATGGCGGACAGTCCGAGACCGAACACGACGACGGCGGGAAGCACCACCGTCCAATAGCTCGCGTCCGGCCCGATCCGCGTCATCAACAGCAACCCGACCGCCGCGAGGGCGGGCCCGACGGTCATCGGCAGTCGCGGGCCGTGGGTCTGGGCGTAGCTGCCGGCGCGGGACGAGAACGCCAGCATCGCCAGCGTGATCGGGATGGTGGCCAGCCCGGCCTCGAGCGGCGAATACCCGGCCACCAACTGCAACTGCAGAACCAGCAGGAAGAAGACGCCGCCCAGCGCGGCATACACGGCGAGTGTCACCAGGTTCGCCGCCACGAACATCCGCGACGAGAACAGGCTCGGCGGCACCAGCGCGTTCGGGGAACGCACTTCCACGACGACGAACGCGATCAGCACGACGGCGCCCACCACCCCGGCGATCAGGTTCATCTCGATCAGACCGTAGGTGAGCGCGCCCAGACCGATAACCGCGCATGCCGAACCGAGTACGTCGAGGTGATCGGGCGGGTGCGGATCCCGGCTCTCCGGGACGTGCCGCATCGACGCCCACACGACGAGTGCGGCCAGCGGAAGGTTGAGCAGGAACACCGACCGCCAGCCGGCCACCTCCACCAGCCAGCCGCCGAGCAGAGGTCCGATGGCCCCCGCCACCCCGCCGAGCCCGGACCACAGTCCGATCGCGGCGCCCCGGTCGTCCTCGTGGATCGACGCCGAGATCAGCGCGAGACTGCCGGGGGTCAGCATCGCGGCCCCGACGCCCTGCAGAATCCGTGCGATCACGAGCAGGGGGATGTCGGGTGCGATGCCGCACAGCAGGGACGCCGCCGCGAACCACACCGTCCCCCAGACGAAGACGCGGCGCCTGCCCCAGCGGTCCCCGAGCGCCCCGCCCAGCAGGATCAGCGACGCCAGGGCCAGGGTGTAGCCGCTGAGAATCCACTGCAGTCCGGCGACACCCGATCCGAGGTCCTCGCCGATGTGCGGCAGGGCGATGTTCACCACCGTGCCGTCCAGCAGCGCGAGGCTCGAGCCGAGCACGGTGGCGACGACGACCCACCGCCCCCGGCGGGTGCTCAGGCGCAGAACGGTCTCGGTCACCTCCCCATGGTGCGCCGCGATCCGCTCGGTGCGGCGCTCGTTGCGAATTCCGGCGCCGGCTTCGGCATACTCGACGTCGTGCGTGCGACGCCGCGGGACAACGGCAACGATCCGAATAGCAACTTCTTCACACTCGCCCTGTGACGGCCGCGCGCGTGCGACACTGTCCGGCACGAACCTCGACAGACGGAGTACTCATGGACATCAAGCGCAAGGTCGCAGTCGGGGCCGTCGCGGTGGCCGGCCTGTCTCTCGTCGGCGCGGGGACGTCCGCGGCGGATCCGATCCCGGCACCCATGCCCGTCCCGGTCCCGCTGCCCGTGATGCCTGCCGGCACCTATGTGGGAACGACCAACCTTCCCGGTGCCGACCTGATCTGGAAGGGAAAGACGTTCGGGCACGGGTGGGTCATGGACAACTTCGGGGTGTTCTTCCCCTACGTCTTCGGCATGACCACCCCGGAACCGGGCGGCTCCCTCGTCACCGACTACAGCCCGTCCGGTCTGAATTTCCTCACCGACCGGATCACCCCGAAGCCGGACGGGACCTACGAGGGCACCGTCTACGTCAACGGCAACCCCGTGGTCGGGTACGCCCTCCACAAGTAGGGCGGTCGACGGCTACACCTTCGACGACGCGAGCGATTCGGTGGGAATCGCGTCCGGCGCCGAGGTCCCGGCACGGCGGGTCGGGATCGCCAGGGTGATGGCCGCGGCGACGAGCGCGACGCCGCACCCGATCAGCAGACCGGTCCGGAATCCGCCCTCCGTGGGCAGGGTGTGGCCCGCGACCTGCACGCTCATCTGTGCCAGGACCACCCCGACGACGGCCGCGGACACCGACGTGCCCACCGAACGCATCAGCGAGTTGACGCTGTTCGCGGACGCCGTCGCGGACTGCGGCACGGCGCTCATCACGAGGGCGGGCATCGCGCCGTAGGCGAGGCCCACGCCGGCGCCGCAGATGCAGGTCACCACCACCAGACCCCACGTCGACCCCATCAGGAACATCGACGATCCGTAGCCGAGGGCGATGACGAGGCTGCCGACGAGCAGCGTGACCTTGGGTCCCCGGGTGGACGACAGCTTGGCCCCGAACGGGGACACCGCCATCATCATCAGGCCCGACGGGGCCATCCACAGACCCATTGCCAGCATCGACTGTCCCAGGCCGTATCCCGTCGACGCGGGCAGCTGGAGCAGCTGCGGAACGATCAGCGACTGCGCGTACATCGCGAAGCCGACGACGACGGACGCGGCGTTGGTCAGCAGCACCTGACGTCCCGCGATGACCCGCAGGTCGACGAGGGGTTCGGGGGTGCGCAGTTCCCACCAGCCCCATGCCGTCAGCGCGATGACGGTGGTCGCGAACAGGCCGAGGGTGGTGCCGCTCGTCCAGCCCCAGTCGGCGCCCTTGGACACGGCCAGCAGCAGGCACACCAGTCCGACGCCGAGCCCGACCGCCCCGACGGGATCGAAGCGGCCCCGGGTGCCGTGGACCGGGGTGGCGGGCACGAAGTACCAGAGCAGCACGGCGATCACCGCGCTGAGCCCGGCGGCGCCCCAGAACAGCACCCGCCAGCTGGCGTTCTCGGCGAACGTCGCGGCGAGCGGCAGGCCGAGAGCGCCGCCGATCCCCATCGACGAGCTCATCAGGGCGATGGAGGAGTGCAGGCGCTCGGGCGGCAGCAGGTCCCGCAGAGCACTGATCCCCAGCGGAATCAGGCCCACACCGACGCCCTGCAGCCCGCGGCCGATCACCATCGGGGCCAGGGTTGTCGCGAGTGCGCAGACCACCGAGCCCAGGACGAGCGGCACCGTGCAGATCAGCATCATCCGGCGCTTGCCGTAGAGGTCGCCGAGACGTCCGGTGACCGGGGTCGCCACCGCGCCGGCGAGCAGCGTCGCGGTGATCACCCAGGACGCGTTGGAGGCGGTCGTGTCGAGGAGCCGGGGCAGGTCACCGATCAGCGGCACCACGAGGGTCTGCATGAGTGCGGCGACGATGCCGGTGAATGCCAGCACGGCGACGAGGCCGCCCGGGCGGACGACGGGCGTCGGACTGTCCACACGAATCTCCTTGACGTTGCGGAACGCAATTTGTGCACCATACACACTCTATGCATGGTGCACAACGTATGCATCCTGCATATTGGTCGGTCGCGGCGTCTTCCGAGGTAAGCGGCGGTGAGGCCGCACGCGACCACGGCGGCCACGGACACTCCCGTCGATGTCCACGCCCACGTGACCGGTCCGCTCGACGGCAGGCTCGACGCGAACGTGTACGTGGCCGCCAGTGGAAGGAGCAGCCACATCGCGCCGAGGTGCAGGTTGTCCCACGGCGGGTGCTCGAACACTGCCGACGCGGCCACCATCGCGAGCGCCGCGATACCCAGCACCGGCCGCGGGAAACGGCGTCCGAGCACGGTGCCCGCGAGCGCCAGCGCCGCGGGCACCAGCAGCCACGGCCACGAATCCGGGAACACGGACCTGCCGATGCCGCCCGTGGCGACGAGCGCCATAGCGGCGAGCAGCACGATCCCGGTCCGGTCCTCCAGCCACAGCGCGGCGGCGATCACCACCGCGACGAGGACGATCCCGAACACCCACCGGCCCCGCATTTCGCCGCCGGAGCCGACGTCCCACGCCCGGTGAACGAACCACCAGCACAGCACCAGTCCGACCAGCGGCACCACGATCCCCGCGACGACGGCGCGCCTGCTCACCGCGAGATCCGCCCGCTCGCCGAAGTCGCCGGACCGCAACGCCACGGCCAGAACCACGGCCGTGAGCGCGAGGACGGCCAGCGCCGCCGCATCGACGGTGGGTCCGGGAAGGTAGTCCGCGTAGCGCCGGGGAAGGGACGTCCGGAGATGCTCGATCGGTCCGCCGAGGAGGACCCCGGCGAGGACACCCGTCGCAAGTGCGGTCTGCAACCACGCTCGGTCGGCGGTGGCGCACAGTCCGACGAGACCGCCGAGGAGAAGTCCCGCAGCGACGCCGCCGAGGTACATGTCGACGTCCCAGGGCCCGGTCGAACGAGCGGCACCCAGCAGTGCGAGGCCGGCGAACGACAGCGCCGACAGGCCCCGGCGGGCACGAACCAGCACCGTCACCAGGACCGCGACCACCGCGGCGAGGGTGGCACCGGCGGCGGGATCGAGGTACGACACGTCCAGGACATCACGGCCCACGACGAACACGAACCCACCGGACCCGGTGGACGTCAACGCAATTCCCGCGACGAACCCGCCCAGCAGCAGGCACATGTGCGAGATCCGGAAAGTCATCCTCCGAGCATCGCGTACGGGTGTCGGCCTTGAAGTGACCGACGCGCAGGAGAAGGGTGGAAGTCGTCGCCGTGCGCTCGGCAGAGAAGGGGTGGTCGGCTTGGTCATCGACAACGACGTCTACAACCGGGTGGGGGAGTCGTGGTGGGAGGAGGACAACCCGCTCAATCTGCTGCACGGAAGCCTGACGCCGGGACGATTCGCCTACTTCCGCAAGGTGCTCGGCGAGACGATCGGTCGTGACTATCGCGGCCTGCGTGCCCTCGACGTCGGTTCCGGTGGCGGGTTCCTCGCGGAGGAGTTCACCCGCATCGGTTTCCGCGTGACGGGCATCGATCCGTCAGCGGTGTCGATCGACACCGCGCGCCGTCACGCCACCGGCGCGGAACTGGACATCGAGTACCGCATCGGGTCGGGCGAGCGACTCCCCGTGCCGGACTCCACATTCGACGTCGTCTACTGCTGCGACGTCCTCGAGCACGTGTCGGATCTCGACCAGGTGATCGCCGAAACCTCCCGCGTGCTGAAACCCGGGGGCCTGTACCTGTTCGACACCATCAACCGCACGTTCGTCAGCAAGCTCGTCGCCATCAAGATCATGCAGGAATGGCGGATGACCCGGATGTTCGACACCCCCATCCACGACTGGTCGATGTGTATCCGTCCCGCGGAACTGACGGCGAGCATGGAACGCCGCGACCTGCGGCTCGGCGAGATCGTCGGGCTCGGGCCGCGGTCGAAGAATCCCCTTCGGCTCCTCGACCTCGCGCGGGCGGGCGGAACCCGGCTCAGCTACGGGGAGTTGAGCCGCCGCCTCGACTTCGGGCAGATCCGGAGCACGGCCATCTCCTACATGGGATACGCCGTCGCGAACGGCGAAAGCCCGCCGCGACAACGCGACGGGCTCCCGGACGGGCGCGATCAGCTGTAGTCGTAGAAACCCTTGCCGCTCTTCTTGCCGAGGTGCCCGGCATCCACCTTGCGCTTGAGCAGCGTCGGGGGAGCGTAGTGCGGCTCGGCGAACTCCGCGTACAGCGACTCCGCCGCGGCGAGCGTGATGTCGAGACCGACGGTGTCGATCAGCGTCAGCGGACCCATCGGGTACCCGCAGCCGCCCTTCATGGCCTCGTCGATGTCCTCGGCAGTGGCGTAGCCCGACTCGAGCATCCGGACCGCCGACGTGAGGTACGGGATGAGTAGTGCGTTCACGATGAATCCCGCGCGGTCGCCGGCCCGCACCGTCTTCTTGCGCAGCGTGTTCTTCGCGTAGTCGGTGACCGCGGTGACGGTCTCCTCCGACGTGACGAGGCTGACCACGATCTCCACCAGCGGCATCACCGGCACCGGGTTGAAGAAGTGGACACCCACGACCTGCCCGGGACGCTGCGTGGCGTTGGCCATCTTGATCAGCGGAATGGACGACGTGTTGGACGCGAGGATGCCGGACGGCTTCACGACCTTGTCGAGCTTCTGGAAGATGTCGACCTTGAGGGACTCGATCTCCGGCGCCGCCTCGATGACGAGGTCGCGGTCGGCGAAGTCGTCGATGTCGAGGGTGACTCGCACGCGGGCGAGCGCGGCGTCCGCGGCCTCCTGGTCGAGCTTGCCTGCCTTGACCCCGCGGGCGAGGGACTTCTCGATCCGGGCCTGAGCGGCCTCGGCGTACTCCGGCTTCGTCTCGAGGATGAGAACCGAGCTGCCGGCCTTGATACATACCTCGGCGATGCCGGCACCCATGGTGCCGCCGCCGATCACGCCTACTAGTTCCACAAATTCTCCTCACGTAGCCGTGCGCCTTTTTGGTAGCGGCAGCTACCAAAAAGGCGCACGGGCGGCGTAGCCGCCTACTTCAACAGTGCGCGCGACATCACGACGCGCTGGATCTGGTTCGTGCCTTCGTAGATCTGTGTGATCTTCGCATCACGCATCATCCGCTCGACAGGGAAGTCCGTGGTGTAGCCGGCGCCACCGAACAGCTGGACGGCGTCGGTGGTGACCTCCATGGCGACGTCGGAGGCGAAGCACTTGGCTGCCGCGGAGATGAATCCGAGGTTCTTCTCGCCGCGCTCGGCGCGTGCCGCGGAGGTGTAGACCATGAGACGCGCGGCCTCGACCTTCATCGCCATGTCGGCGAGCATGAACTGCACGGCCTGGAAGTCGCTGATCGACTTGCCGAACTGCTTGCGGTCCTTGGTGTAGTCGAGGGCGGCGTCGAGGGCGCCCTGCGCGAGGCCGACTGCCTGCGCACCGATGGTGGGGCGGGTGTGGTCGAGCGTCTGCAGCGCCGTCTTGAAACCGGTGCCGGGCTCGCCGATGATGCGGTCGCCGGGGATCCTGCAGTTCTCGAAGTACAGCTCGGCGGTGGGCGAACCCTTGATGCCGAGCTTCTTCTCCTTCGGCCCGACGACGAATCCTTCGTCGTCCTTGTGGACCATGAACGCGGAGATGCCGTTGGCGCCCTTGTCGGCGTCGGTGACGGCCATGACGGTGTACCAGGTGGACTTGCCGCCGTTGGTGATCCAGCACTTCGACCCGTTGAGGATCCAGTCGTCGCCGTCGGCCTTGGCGCGGGTGCGCATGCTCGCGGCGTCCGAACCGGCTTCACGCTCGGACAGCGCGTACGACGCCATCGCCTCGCCGGATGCGAGCTGCGGCAGGACCTGCTGCTTGAGTTCCTCGGAGCCGTTGAGGATCAGGCCCATGGTGCCGAGCTTGTTGACGGCGGGGATCAGGGAGGAGGAGCCGCAGACGCGGGCGACCTCTTCGATGACGATGCAGGTGGCGACGGAGTCGGCGCCCTGACCGTCGTACTGCTCGGGGACGTGGATGGCGTTGAAGCCGGAGGTCACGAGGGCCTGCAGGGCCTCTTCGGGGAAGCGCGAATCTTCGTCGACTTCCTTCGCGTAGGGTGCGATCTCCTTCTCGGAGAGCGCGCGGATCGCGGACCGCAGTTCGTCGTGCTCTTCAGCGAGCTTGAACAGATCGAAGTCCGGATTTCCGGCCATGGGGGCGCTCCTTGTTGAGTCTCGACGGCACCGAGTCTGAGCGGCACTCCGTGCCAGGTTCATTTCCGTTCAGGTGGGCCGCAACGTTCTTGGTCGGCAAACTACTGCCACTACCGTGCAGTCAACCACGGCACTGAGTGCCAGTCAAGGGTGGGAGTCGTCACCCTCGGCCGCTCAACTCCGGCGCCGCGACAACTGGCTCCGAATGCGCCCGGTGATCTCCTCCACGGGAGTCCCCGGCGGGTACGAGACCACCAGCACGGCGTCCTCTTCCTGCGTGGATGCCCCCGGGGCGACGCCGAACGTCCGGCGCACGTCGAGGAGGGCCCGTTCCAGTTCCTCCGCGGTGGCGTCCGGGTCGCCCTTGATCATGTTCCGGAGCAGGAAGTTGTGGCACGCGGTGACAGCGGCCGTGAATCCGATCACCTTCAGGACCGGTTCGGTGGGCACGACACCGCGCAGATAGTCGACGAACAATCGTTCGTAGCGGACGCCGGTGACGATCTCCCGGTCGCGGAGCGCGGGAGATCGCTGCACCACCTGGTACCGGCGCAGCGACAGTTCCCGGTTCTCCCGGAACCTGTCGAAGACCAGGCGCGCCGTCCTGCAGACCGCCGCCCACGGATCGTCGGTTTCCTCGGACAGATAGGCCTCTGCCTGCTGCAACAGTGATTCGTGATCGGCGAAGATCACGTCCTCCTTGGAGCGGAACTGGCGGAAGAACGTCCGCCGGGACACCCCGGCGGCCGACGCGATCTGCTCGACGGTCGTCGCCTCGTACCCGTTCTCGGAGAACAGCCGGATGGCCTGCGCCACCACGTGGACGCGGAAGTCCGCGGGATCGATGCCGGGAGTGTCGACGCGCTCGGTCATGAGGCCCAGTATCCATCGGCGGCATTCGACCCGCAGTGCCCTGGACCCGGAACACCGCGCGGGCGGATACTCGAAACAGTGCGTCCGTCCTGGTAGGGCGGGGCGAGGTCGAGTTCTAGTGTGCCCTGGACAAGGTGAAGGACCCGTTCCGGGGGCGGGGGATCCGCGCCGCCCCGCGGACCTGCGCGTCCCGGGGCAGCGATCGGACGGTTCCGCCCCGGGCGGCGGCGAACCGATTCCGTTGTCGGCGGCGCAGCGGGCCACGTGGTTCGCGCAGCAACTGGAACCGCGGGTCCCGATCTTCATCGCCCAGTACGTCGAGTTCCACGGTGCGCTGGACATGGACCTGCTGCGGCAGGAGACGGTGGAGGCGGCCCGCGAATTCGAATCGCCGTTCCTCAAGGTCTACGACGTCGACGGCCGCCCGCTGCAGTACGTGGACCATCGGACGGACACGTCGATCGCATATGTCGACTTCCGCACCGAAGAGGATCCGGTGGCGGCGGCGCACGAATGGATGGAGCGTGACTACGTCACGCCGATCGACCTGAGCGTCGACCGGCTGGTGGAGACGTCGATCCTGCAGACCGGGGACGCGCACTTCCTGTGGTACAGCAGGATTCACCACGTCGCCCTCGACGGCTACGGAGCCATGACGATGCTGCGCCGCATCGCGCACCGGTATTCCGCGAAAGTCGCGGGCCGCGAACCGGATCCGAACCGGGCGGTCAGCCTGCGGCAGCTGTACGACATCGACAGCCGGTACCGTGCCTCGGACCGGTTCCTGACCGACCGGGAGTACTGGGCGGAGCGGGTCGCCGGGGTCGAGGGCACCACACTGGCGCGAACGGCGGGATACGTGTCCGCCGCCAGCACGGTGGAGAGCGCCGTCCTCTCCGACGACGTCGTGGCCGTTCTCGATTCCCGCGACAGTCCGTCGGCGGCCACCATCATCGCGGCCGCGGCGTGCTACCTGGCGCGACGCACCGGCAGAACCGATGTGCTGGTGACCATCCCGGTGTCGGCGCGCACGACGGCGGTGTTGCGCAATTCCGGCGGCATGCTCGTCAACGTCGCCCCGATGCCCGTCCGCGTCCGCGCCGAGGACACCGTCGCGGACCTGATCGAGCAGGTCCAGCGTGAACTCGTCGCGGCACTGCGGCACCAGCGGTGCAGTCTCGACGACATCCGCCGCGACGCCGGCGACACCGCGTCGACGGCGCTGTACGGGCCGATGGTGAACGTCATGTTGTTCCGCCAGGAGGTGGCGCTGGGTTCGCTGGTCGGCGACTTCCACATCGTCACCTCGGGTCCGGTGGAGGACCTGCTGATCAACGTGTACCAGAGCGGCACGCCCACCAGGATCTTCGTCGACTTCCGCGCGAACCCCAGCCGCTACGAGCGCGGCGAACTGCGGGACCACCATCGGCAGTGCGTCGAACTGCTCGCGGAACTGGCCACCGCCGACCCGGCGTCGCGGGTGGGCGACATCCACGAGGAAAGCGCCCGCATCGGGGAACGGTTGCTGGGCGAGGCCCGGGAAGTCGAGTACTGGCGCCGGCGACTGGACGGGTTGCCCGACCTCCTGCCGTTGCCCACCGACCGGCGCCGGCCCGCCAGGCTGTCGCCGGAGAGCGACCGGGTCACCGTGGTGGTGCCTGCGGAGTTGCACCGCCGGGTGGTCGCGCTGGCCGAGGACGCAGGCACCGCAGGCCGCTCGGTGTTCCTCACCGCCCTGTCGATCCTGCTCGGCCGGGTCACCGGAAGCAGTGACATCGCCGTCGGAACAGCAGTGGACGTGGGCGACCACACGGACACCGTGGTGGTGCGTTCGCGGTACGCGGGCGCGGTGTCGTGCCGCGACTACCTGGCCCACGTCCGGGACGTCGCCGCGGAGGCGGTGTCGCACACCGGGGTTCCGTTCGACCGTCTGGTGCAGGAGCTCGGCGTGTCGGTGTCGGAGGCGTACGCACCGATCGTCCAGGTGCTGCTCGACACCCGGCCCCCGGGCTCCCCGGATGCGGAGTTCCCCGGCCTCGACCTGTGCGTGTCCGTGACGGAGGCGGTCGGCGAGTCGGGGGAACCTGCCGGTGCGACCGTCGAATTCGGCTTCGCCGCAGACCTGTTCGACGCCCGCACCATCCGGGTGGCCGCCGAACGGTACCTGCGCATCCTCGGTGCGATGACGGCCGGTCCGGACGTTCCGGTCGGCGACATCGAGATCCTGTCCGTCGCCGAACGTTCCGCGTTGACACCGGTCCGGGGCCTGCCCGCCCGGTCCGAGCGCACCCTGCCCGACCTGTTCGCCGACGCCGCGGCACTGGAACCGGCGGCGACGGCCCTCACCCGGCAGGGCGAGGAATTGTCCTACGGTGAGCTGGACCGGTGGTCGACGCAGGTCGCGCGGATCCTGATCGACCGGGGTGTGGGACCGGAATCGTTCGTCGCGCTGGCGCTGCCGCGGTCGTTCCGGTCGGTGGCCTCCGTCTGGGCGGTCGCGAAGACGGGGGCGGCGTTCGTTCCCGTGGACCCGAACTACCCGGCCGACCGGGTCGACTACATGCTGGCCGATTCGGGTGTGGTGCTCGGTCTGACCGAGCAGTCGGTGCGCGGCCGCCTGCACGACTCGATTCCGTGGTGCGTGCTGGACGACCCGGACTTCCGAGCCGAGTGCGCCGCCCGCCCGGACAATCCGCTGACCGACTCCGACCGCACTCGGCCGCTGCACCTCGACAACGCCGCGTACCTGATCTACACGTCCGGTTCGACGGGGCAGCCGAAGGGCGTCACCGTCACCCACCGCGGGCTGGACAACTTCGCCGCCGATCAGCAGGAGCGGTTCGGCGCCACCAGATCGTCTCGGACACTGCACTTCTCGACCCCCAGTTTCGACGCGTCCGTGTTCGAGTACTTGCAGGCCTTCGGGGTGGGCGCCACCATGGTGGTGGTGCCGCCGACCGCGTACGGCGGCGCCGAACTGGCCGACCTGCTGCGATCGGAGCGCGTCACGCACGGTTTCGTCACCACCGCGGCGCTGGGAACGATCCCGCCCGATTCGCTGGGCGACTTCCTCGACGTGGCCGTCGGCGGCGAGGCCTGCCCGCCCGACCTCGTGGCCCGGTGGGCGCCCGACCGCAGGCTGTACAACGCGTACGGCCCCACCGAGACCACGATCATGGCGAACATCAGCGCGCCGATGACCGCGGGTGACCCCATCACGCTGGGCGGGCCGATCCGGGGCGCGGAGGAAATGGTGCTCGACGCCCGGCTCCATCCGGTTCCCGTCGGGGTGCCGGGTGAGCTGTACATCGCCGGGTGCGGTGTGGCCCGCGGCTATCACCGGCGTCCCGGACTCACGGCGGCGCGGTTCGTCGCCGACCCGTACGGCCGGGGCCGGATGTACCGCACCGGCGACGTGGTGCGGTGGCGGCCCGACCACACGCTCGAGTACCTGCGGCGCAGCGACTTCCAGGTGAAGGTGCGCGGATTCCGCATCGAGCTCGGCGAGATGGACGCGGTGCTGCAGACACACCCGGACGTGCGACTGGCCGTCACCATCGGCAGGCCGGGCCCGTCCGGGGACACGGTTCTGGTCTCGTACGTCGTCCCCGCTGCCGGCAGGCCGATCGTGACGTCGGAACTGCTGCGGCAGGTGCGGAACCGGTTGCCGGCGTACATGGTTCCCTCGGTGGTCGTGGTGCTGGACGAGATCCCGCTGAACCCGGTCGGGAAGCTGGACCGCGCGGCGCTGCCGGAACCGCGGTTCCTGTCCGCGGCCGCCGAGTTCAAGGCGCCTGCCGACCCGGTCGAGGAGTCGATCGCCGAGGTGTTCACCGAGGTCCTCGGCGTCGAACGGATCAGTGTCGACGACAGCTTCTTCGACCTCGGCGGCAACTCGCTCGTCGCGACGCGGGTGATCGCCCGGGTCAACGCGGCACTCGGTTCGGACGTGGGGGTGCGGGCGTTGTTCGAGGCGCCCACCGTCGAACTGCTGGCGGCGCACGTCCGCCGGGCGGGCACGGAACTCGTGGACCGGCCACCCCTGACCGTCGGGGAGCGGCCCGAGCGCGTCCCGCTGTCGCTGGCGCAGCAGCGGATGTGGTTCATCAACCAGTTCGACACGTCGTCGGTGGCGTACAACATCCCGATGGCCGTGCGGCTCATCGGACCCCTGGACGCAGACACGCTGCGGGCCGCGGTGGGGGACGTGATCGAGCGGCACGAGTCGCTGCGCACCAAGTACCCCGCGTCGGAGGACGGGCCGTACCAGGTGGTCGTCGACACCGCGGACGTCGTTCCCGACCTCACCCCGCAGGTCGACGGCGACGAGTCGCTGCACGACCGGATCGCGACCCTCCTCGAGAGCGGGTTCGACGTGAGCGCGAAGGTCCCGCTGCGCGCGGCCCTGTTGTGGACCGGCCCGGACGAACACGTGCTCGTGATCGTGGTGCATCACATCGCGGCCGACGGGGCGTCGCTCGCGCCGCTGGCCCGCGACCTGATCGTCGCCTACTCGGCGCGCCGGTCCGGGACCCTGCCGAGCTGGGAGCCGCTGCCCGTGCAGTACGCCGACTTCAGCGTGTGGCAGCGCCGCCTGCTCGGCAGTGCCGAGGACCCGGACAGCCTCATGTCCCGGCAATTGCAGTACTGGCGCGAAGTGCTGGCCGACCTCCCGGAGGTCAGCGCGCTCCCGCTCGTCCGGAACCGGCCGGTCACCCGCTCGCTCGCGGGGGCGACCGCGGCGTTCCCGATCGATGCCGGCCTGCACCGGAAACTGCTCCTCCTCGCACGCGAGCACAACGCGACGCTGTTCATGGTGATGCACGCGGCGCTCGCCGTGCTGCTGTCGCGGATGACCGGATCCGGGGACGTCGCCATCGGCACCCCGATCGCGGGTCGCGGCGAGGCGGCGCTGGACGACCTGGTGGGGATGTTCGTCAACACACTGGTGCTGCGGACTCCGGTGGCATCGGGCGACGTGTTCATCGACGTGCTGGCGCGGGCCCGCGACACGGATCTGGGAGCGTTCGGGCACACGGACGTCCCCTTCGAGAGCGTCGTCGACGAGCTGGCCCCCGGCCGGTCGACGTCGCACTCGCCGCTGTTCCAGGTGCTGCTCGAATTCCAGAACACGGTGCGCGCCCACCTCGAACTGCCGGGCCTCACCGTCGAAGCGGTCGACGTCGACCCGGGCGTCGCCAAATTCGACCTGCAGTTGTCGCTCGCCGAGCACCACGACGAGAACGGCGGCGCCGCGGGAATGTCCGCGGCCTTCCTGTATGCGACGGACGTGTTCGACCGGACGTCGGTGGACGGGTTCGGGGAACGCTTCGTCCGGGTTTTGCGGGCGGTGGTGGACGACCCGGTTGCGGTGGTGGGGGACATCCCGGTTCTCGGCGGCGCCGAGCGCGACCTGGTACTGGACCGGTGGAACCGGGAGGGCGTCACCGCCGAGGCGCAAACGGTGGTCGAGTTGTTCGCGCGGGTGGCCGCGGACACCCCCGACGCCACCGCGGTGGTGTGTGGCGACGAGACACTGACCTACGGCCAACTCGACGAGCAGGCGAACCGGTTGGCACGGTTGCTGATCGCCGAGGGGGTGGGCACCGAGTCGCTGGTCGCGGTGATGGTGGATCGCACACCCGCCCTCGTGGTGACGTTGCTGGCGGTGCTTGCGGCCGGCGGCGGGTACGTCCCGGTCGACACCAGCTATCCCGCCGAGCGGGTGGCGGCGATGTTCGAGGACGCGCAGCCCGTCTGCGCCGTGGTGAGCGCGGAATTCGCGTCGGCGGCCCCGGCCGGACTTCCGGTGGTGGTGATCGACGATCCGGCGACGGATCGTGCGGTGGCGGGACTGTCCGGGCTGCCGGTCACCGACTCGGACCGGCTGCGGCCGCTGTGGGGCGACGCCGTCGCGTACGTCATCTTCACGTCCGGATCGACCGGGCGGCCGAAGGGCGTCCAGGTGTCGCATCGGTGCGTCGTCGCGCTGCTGGCCAACACCCGGGACCTGTTCGGGTTCGACTCGTCTGACGTGTGGACGCTGTTCCACTCGTATGCCTTCGACTTCTCCGTCTGGGAACTGTGGGGTGCGCTCGTCCACGGCGGCAGGCTGGTGCTGGTCGACTACTTCACCGCACGCTCGCCGGACACGTTCCTCGAACTGCTCCGGCGGGAACGGGTGACCGTGCTGAACCAGACGCCGACGGCGTTCTATCAACTGACGGAGGCGGATCGCGCGGCGAGCGCCGTCGAGGACGGCGACGCAACGCCATTGTCGTTGCGGCACGTGATCTTCGGTGGCGAAGCCCTCGACGTCGGGCAACTGGAGAAGTGGTACACCCGGCACGACGACCGCGCCCCCGTGCTGGTGAACATGTACGGCATCACCGAGACCACCGTGCACGTCAGCTTCCTCGCCCTCGACCGGGCGCTGGCGGCGTCCGTGCCCGGCTCGGTCATCGGCGGCGGACTCCCCGGACTGCGGGTCTACGTCCTCGACGACCGGTTGCATCCGGTGCCGCCCGGGGTGGTGGGCGAGCTGTACGTGTCCGGCGACCAGGTGACCCGCGGCTACATCGGACGGCAGGGTCTGACCGCGACGCGGTTCGTCGCCGACCCGTTCGATCACCGCCGGGCCGGGGCGCGCATGTACCGGTCGGGCGACGTCGTGAAGTGGGGTGCGGGCGGCCGGCTCGAGTACGTGGGGCG
This sequence comes from Rhodococcus sp. NCIMB 12038, assembly GCF_002165735.1. Classification (NCBI taxonomy): domain Bacteria; kingdom Bacillati; phylum Actinomycetota; class Actinomycetes; order Mycobacteriales; family Nocardiaceae; genus Rhodococcus; species Rhodococcus sp. NCIMB 12038. The sequence goes on along the minus strand of NZ_NHML01000006.1, from coordinate 92,671 downwards.
CAGCGATTTCCAGGTGCAGCTGCGCGGATTCCGGGTGGAACTCGGCGAGGTGGAGGCGGCCCTCGCCGCGTGCGCCGGGGTGGCGCAGTCGGTGGTCGTGGTGCGCGGCGACGAGCGGGACGGCGACCGGCTGGTGGGTTACGTGGTCCCCGAGGCGGGCGCCGACGTCGACGCGGCGGCGGTCCTCGACGCGGTCGGGGCGAGCGTGCCGTCGTACATGGTGCCCGCCGCGGTGGTGGTGATCGACGCCCTGCCCCTGACCGTCAACGGCAAGCTCGACCGGAAGTCGCTGCCGGACGCCGACTTCGGCACTGCGACGGTGGGATTCGTGGCCCCGCGCAACCCGGTGGAGGAGATCGTCGCCGCCGTGTTCGCCGACCTCCTCGGCATCGTCCGGGTGGGGGCGAACGACAGTTTCTTCGCGCTCGGCGGGAACTCCCTGACCGCCACCAGGCTCGTCGCCCGCATCAACGCGGCGGTCGGCGACCGCCTGGGTGTTCGGGACGTGTTCGACGCCCCGACCGTCGCCGGCCTCGCCGCCCGCGCCGAGGCCGGGGAATCCCGGACGGACTCCCGGCCCGCGCCCGCCCCACGGGATCCGTCGCGGGAGGTCCCGGTCTCGCTGGCGCAGCAGCGGATGTGGTTCGCCAACCAATTCGACACGGCCAGTGCGGCATACAACGTCGCGATCGCGCTCCGCCTCACCGGCACGCTCGACGTGGCTGCGCTGCAGGCGGCCGTCACCGACGTCGTCGAGCGCCACGAGTCCCTCCGCACCGTCTTCCCGCTCACCGACAGCGGCCCGCGGCAGGTGATCCTCCCACCGGAGTCCGTGGCGCCCGATCTCACACCGCACCCGGTCGCGCCGTCGGACGTCGACGCGGAACTCCACCGCCTGCTCTCCGCGGGATTCGACGTGACGACGGAAGTGCCGCTGCGGGCAAGGCTGTTCGCGGCAGGCGAGCACGAGCACGTGCTGGCCGTGGTGGTGCATCACATCGCGGCGGACGGCTTCTCGATGGTCCCGCTCGCCCGCGACGTCCTGTCGGCGTACACGGCCCGCGCCCACGGCGTGGCACCCGACTGGACCCCGCTGCCGGTGCAGTACGCCGATTACACACTCTGGCAACGGGACCGGCTCGGCGACGAACACGACGAGGAGTCGCCGCTGGCCCGCCAACTCCACTACTGGGCCGCGACGCTCGCCGACATCCCGGACGTGCTGGAGCTGCCCACGGACCGGCCCCGCCCGGCCGCCCGCACCCTCGGGGCGGGCCGCGTCGAGTTCGGCATCGGCCCCGACCTCCACCAGGGTGTCGTGCAGCTCGCGCGCAGGCACGGGTCGACCGTGTTCATGGCGCTGCACGCCACGCTGGCGGTCCTGCTGTCGCGGCTGAGCGCGTCGGACGACGTCGCCGTGGGCACACCGATCGCGGGCCGCGGCGAGGCCGAACTCGACGACCTGGTCGGGATGTTCGTGAACACCCTCGTGCTCCGCACCCACGTCGACGGCGCCCGCACGTTCGCCGAACTGCTCGCGCAGGTCCGCGAGACCGATCTCGGGGCGTTCACGCACGCGGACGTGCCGTTCGAACGCGTCGTGGAGAGCCTGCGCCCCTCCCGCTCGACGGAGTACTCACCGCTGTTCCAGGTGATGCTCGAATTCCAGAACACCGAGCGCCCCGAGTTGGAGCTGCCGGGTCTCCACGTCGAGCCTCTCGACCTCGCGTTCGACACGATCAACTTCGACCTCCAGCTGACCCTGCGGGAGAATGTCGACGCCGAGGGTCGTCCCGCGGGGATCAGTGCGGCGCTGGGATACGCCACCGACATCTTCGACGAGGACACGGTGGCCGCGTTCGCCGAGCGACTGGTCCGGATCCTGGGCGCCGTCACCGACTCGCCGGACGCCCCGGTCGGCGACGTCGACGTCCTCGGCGCCGGCGAGCGGGCCGCCCTGACGCCGGTGAGCGGGGGACCCGGCGTGCCGGCGCGGACGCTGCCGCAGTTGCTGAGGGCCGCCACCGTGGACCCGGATTCCGCGGCACTGGTCTTCGACGGACACCGGGTGTCGTACCGGGACCTCGACGAACGGTCGGACCGGCTCGCCCGGCTCCTGATCGGGCGGGGCGTCGGCCCGGAACAGGTGGTGGCGCTGGCCTTGCCGCGGTCCATCGAATCCGTGCTGGCCATCTGGTCGGTGGCGAAGGCCGGGGCCGCGTTCCTGCCGGTCGACCCGAACCATCCGGCCGAGCGCATCGAGTACATGCTCGGCGATTCGGGCGCCGTCGCGGGTCTCACCACGGCCGCGGTGCGGGCCGCCCTGCCCGCGTCGATCCCGTGGCTGGTGATCGGTGACCCCGGCACCGACGCCGAGCTGTCCCTGTTCCCGGCGACGCCGGTGACCGACACCGATCGCGCGTCCGCGTTGCACGTCGACCACCCCGCGTACGTGATCTACACGTCGGGATCGACCGGCCGGCCGAAGGGTGTGGTGACCACACACCGTGGTCTGGCGAATTTCGCTGCGGCGGAACAGGACACGTTCGGCACCACCGCGGAGTCCCGGACCCTGCACTTCGCGTCGCCGAGCTTCGACGCGTCGGTGCTCGAACTGATGCTGGCGACCGGGCCGGGCGCGACGATGGTGATCGCAGCCCCGTCCGTCTACGGCGGCGAAGACCTGGCGGAACTGCTGCGGCGCGAGCGGGTCACGCACTGTTTCGTCACGCCGGCGGCGCTCGCGTCGGTCGATCCCGCCGGCCTCGAGAGCGTGCGGTGCGTGGTGACCGGCGGCGAGGCCTGCCCGCCGGAACTGGTGGCGCGCTGGGCGCCGGGCCGGACCATGTTCGACGCGTACGGTCCGACCGAGTCGACGGTCGTGTCGAGCATCAGCGCCCCGCTGGCGCCGGGCGAACCGGTCACGATCGGCGCGCCGACACTCGGGTTCACCGAGACCGTCCTCGACGCGCGACTGCACCCGGTACCGGCAGGCGTGGCCGGGGAGTTGTACCTCGCGGGCCCCGCGCTCGCACGCGGCTATCACGGCAGGCACGCCCTCACCGCGGAACGCTTCGTGGCCAACCCGTTCGGGCCGCCGGGCAGCCGGATGTACCGGACCGGCGACCTCGTGCGCTGGACGGCGGACGGACAACTCGACTACCTCGGGCGCACCGACTTCCAGGTGAAGATCCGCGGATTCCGCATCGAACTCGGCGAGGTGGAGTCGGCGCTGCTCGCCCACGCGGACGTGGCGGCGGCGGTCGCGGACGTGCGCCGCGACGGGCACTCCGGCCGGCGGCTGATCGGGTACGTGGTCCCCGAACCCGGCGCGGCCGTCGATCCGGGCGAGGTCCTGCAGTTCGCGGGCACGCGGCTCGCGTCGTACATGGTGCCCGCCGCCGTTCTGGTGATCGCGGCGCTCCCGGTGACGGTGCACGGCAAGATCGATCGGAAGGCGCTGCCGGAACCGGACTTCGGTGTCACCGTCACCGACAGCCGGCCGCCGCGCACCGAGACGGAGGCGCTGCTCGTCGGTCTGTTCCGGGATGTCCTGGGACTCGCCTCGGTGGGCGTGGACGATTCGTTCTTCGCGCTGGGCGGCGACAGCATCATGTCGATCCAACTGGTGGCCCGCGCGAAGGCCGCGGGTCTGATCCTCTCCCCGCGGGACGTGTTCGAGCGCCGGACCGTCGCCGGTCTCGCCGAGGTGGCCCACCACGAACGCGCCGATGCCGTGGTGCTGGAGGAACTTCCCGGCGGCGGAGTCGGCCCGGTGCCGCTGACCCCCGTCGTCGCGTGGATGCTCGACCGCAGCGGCGGCAGGCTGGAGCGGTTCTCCCAGTCGGTGCCGGTCACCGCGCCACGCGGCCTCACCCGCGAGGATCTCGCCGCCGCCGTCGACGCCGTGCTGGACCGTCACGACATGCTCCGCGCGCGACTCGCCGCCGACGACGCGGGGCAGTGGGCGATGACGGTGCTGCCGACCGGGTCGGTGCGGGCCGACGCGCTGATCCACCGCGTGCCCGTGACGTCGTTCGACGCCGGCGACTTCGCGGCAGTCGCGAGAGCGGAACTGAACGCGGCGGCGGACCGGCTGGACCCGGCCGCGGCCAGCATGGTGCAGGTGCTCTGGTTCGACGGCCCGGACGGGCAGGGGCGCCTGCTGCTGGTCGCGCATCATCTCGTCGTCGACGGCGTGTCCTGGCGGATCCTGATCGCGGATCTCGCGGCCGCCCACACCCGCGTCGCCGAGGGTCTGCCCGCGGCGCTGCCGGCGGTCGGGACGTCGATGCGGCGATGGTCGCACGGGCTCACCGATGCCGCGCGGTCCCGGCACGCCGAAGGTGCACTGTGGCAGTCGATCCTGGACGGACCCGATCCGATTCTCGGCTCCCGGCCGCTGGATCCGGACGTCGACGTGGAAGCCACGACGGGCCGCGTCGTCGTGGACGTGCCGACCGGCGTCACCGATGCACTCCTCACCACACTGCCTTCCGCGTTCCACGGCGCCGTCGGCGACGGCCTGCTCACCGCGCTCGCACTGGCGATGATCCGATGGCGGCGGCACCGCGGAATCGACACTGCCGACGTGCTGATCAACCTCGAGGGCCATGGCCGCGAGGACCACGTCGTGCCGGGCGCCGACCTGTCCCGCACCGTCGGATGGTTCACCACACTGTTCCCGGCGCGACTCGACCTCACCGGCATCGACGTCGACGCGGCACTCGCCGCCGACGATTCGGCCGGGGCCGCGATCAAGTCCGTCAAGGAACAACTGCTCGCCATCCCCGACCACGGCATCGGGTACGGCATGCTGCGGTACCTGGACCCCGGCGACTCCGCGGCACTGCGCCGATTCCGGCCGCCGCAGCTGAGTTTCAACTACCTCGGCCGGGTGGCGACGAGCGCAGGCGACGTGCCCTGGCTCCCGGTCGCGGACAGCGGGGACCTCGGAGGAACCCAGAACCACGACATGCCCGCCGCCTGGGTCGTCGATATCAACGCCGCGACCACCGTCCGGGACGGGGCGCCGGTGCTGACGGCGACGTGGTCGTACCCCACCGGTGTGCTGGCCGCCGAGGATGTGGAAGACCTGTCCGCACTGTGGGTGCGGGCGCTCACGGCACTCGCCGAGCATGCGGGCAGGCCGGGCGCGGGCGGGCTGACCCCGTCCGACCTCGACCTGGTGTCCGTCGGGCAGGCCGATATCGACCGGCTCGAGCGCACCTACCCGGACCTCGCCGACATCTGGCCGCTGTCCCCGCTGCAGGCGGGTCTGCTGTTCCACGCGCAGTTGTCCGAGCATCGCCTCGACGCCTATCAGGTGCAGTTGGTCCTCGACCTGCGCGGCACCGTCGACCCGGCGAGGCTACGCCGGGCCGCTCAGGGCCTGCTGGATCGGCACGCGAATCTTCGTGTGGCGTTCGCCGACACCGGCAACGGACCGGTGCAGGTGGTACTCGATTCGGCGATCGCGCCGTGGAGCGACGTCGATCTCTCAGACATCGACGACTCGGCGTTCCTCGCCGCCGACCGCGCCGTCCCGTTCGAGATGGCCGAGGCGCCGTTGCTCCGATTCACGTTGCTGCGCACCGCACCCGACCGGTACCGGCTGGTGCTCACCCACCACCACATCCTGCTCGACGGCTGGTCGACGCCGCTGGTGATCAAGGACCTGCTCGTCCTGTACGCCACCGACGGCGATACGAGCGCCCTGCCCCGCGTCACGCCCTACCGCGACTACCTGCAATGGATCGGCAGGCAGGACCACGAACGGTCCACGGCCGCCTGGGTGTCCGCCCTCGCCGGCGCGGACGAGCCGACGTTCGTGGCACCCGCGGCGCACGGCGAACAGTCCTTCGCCGAACCCGAGGACGTGCGCCTCGAGGTGGGCGAGGAGAAGACCCGCGCGTTGGAGTCCCTCGCACGCGAGCGCGGACTGACGATGAACACCCTCGTCCAGGTGGCGTGGGGGCTGGTGCTGACCACGCTCGGCACCCGGGAGGACGTGACGTTCGGTGCCACCGTGTCCGGCCGACCACCGGCGGTCGCGGGCATCGAGTCGATGGTCGGGCTGTTCATCAACACGGTGCCCGTTCGGCTGCGCCTGCGCCGGGAGGAGACGCTCGCCGAACTGCTGCAGCGTTTCCAGCGCGAACAATCGGCCTTGCTCGATCACCACTACCTGGGACTCACCGAGATCCAGCGCGCCGTCGGGGAGGGAGCCGCGTTCGACACGCTGACCGTGTTCGAGTCGTACCCGGTCGACCGGATGGGGCTGTCGGAAGACACCGACATCGGCGGCATGCACGTCGCCGGGATCGAGGGCATCGACTCCACCCACTATCCGTTCACCTTGATGGCGCACGTCGACACGGCACTGCACCTGCGACTGCGGTACCAGCCGAACGTCTTCGGCAGCGAGTTCGCGGAGTCGGTGGCCGCCCGTGTCGCACGGGTCGTGCAGATCCTGCTGTCCGACATCGACACCCCGCTCGCGCACCTGACCCTGCTGTCGGAGGCCGAACTCCGGGAGTACACCGCGGTCTGCGGCGCCCCCGCCGGGCCGCCGAGGACACTGCCCGAGATCCTCACGACGTCGGCCGGGCACCGGCCGGACGCGTCCGCGTTCGTCTTCGACGGGCTCGAGACGAGCTACCGCGAACTCGACGAGCGGTCGAGCGCGCTGGCCCGCGTGCTGATCGAACGGGGTGCCGGGCCGGAGACGTTCGTGGCGCTCGGGCTGCCCCGGTCACCGGAATCGGTGCCTGCGGTGTGGGCGGTCGCCAAGACCGGAGCCGCGTTCGTGCCCGTCGACCCGACCTATCCCGCCGACCGCATCGAGAACATGCTGGCCGATTCCGGTGCGGCACTGGGGGTCACGACGTCGGCGCACCGGCACCGGATGCCCGACACCGTGCCGTGGCTGGTGCTGGACGATCCGGCCTTCGAGCGCACCTGGTCCGCCGCCTCTTCCGCCCGAATCACCGACCTGGACCGCCGGTCGGTGCTCGACGTCGACCACGCCGCCTACGCGATCTACACGTCCGGGTCCACCGGCAGGCCGAAGGGCGTCGTCGTCACCCACCGCGGTCTGGCGAACCTGCTCACCGAGCAGACCGAGCACTACACCGTGTCGCCCGACTCCCGCTGCCTGCACATCTGCTCACCCAGTTTCGACGTGGCGATCCTCGAACTCGTCCAGTCGTGCGCGGCGGGCGCGACGCTCGTGATCGCGCCCCCGGACGTCTACGGCGGCGCGGAACTCGCGGACCTGCTGCGCCGCGAACGGGTCACCCACGCCTGCATCACCCCGGCCGTCCTGGCCACCGTGGAGCGCGACGGCATCGAGCACCTCGAGGCGCTCGTCGTGGCGGGCGACGCCGTCGGCGAAGAACTGGTGGCCACGTGGGGCGCGGACCGGGCGATGTTCAACGGTTACGGCCCCACCGAGGCGACCGTCCTCACGACGTTCAGCACGCCGATGACACCGGGAGAACCGGTCACGATCGGGAGCCCCGTCCGCGGCATCGCACTGTCCGTCCTCGACGCCCGGCTGCAGCCCGTCCCGGCCGGGGTGCCCGGCGAGTTGTACATCGCGGGACCGGCTCTGGCCCGCGGCTACCACCGGCGCCCGTCGCTCACCGCAGAGCGGTTCGTCGCCAACCCCTACGGCCGCGGCCGGATGTACCGCACGGGCGACGTCGTGCGGTGGCGTCGCGACCACACCCTCGAGTACCTCGGGCGCAGCGACTTCCAGGTGAAGATCCGCGGTCAGCGCGTGGAACTGGGGGAGATCGACTCCGTTCTCACCACCCACCCGCACCTCGACTTCGCCGCGACCCTCGGCAGGCCGGGCCCGCTGGGAGACACGGCACTCGTGTCGTACGTCCTGCCGCACGACGGCGAGGAGGTGGCGGCGCCGGACGTGCTCGCGTTCGCGGGCCGCATCCTGCCGAAGTACATGGTGCCCGCGGCCGTGGTGGTGCTCGACGAGATCCCGCTGACCCCCGTCGGAAAACTCGACCGGAAGGCGCTGCCGGCACCGGAATTCGTCACGGCGACGCTCGGTTACCGGGCGCCCACCACTCCGGTCGAGGAGGCCGTCGCGGACGTGTTCGCCGAGGTGCTCGGCGCCCCGCGCGTCGGTGCGGACGACAGCTTCTTCGACCTCGGCGGCGACTCGCTCAGCGCCACCCGGGCCGTCGCGCGCATCAACTCCGCCCTCGACGCCGGGATCGGGGTGGCCGCACTGTTCGACGCGCCCGTGGTGGCCGATCTGGCGGTCCGGATCGATTCGGCCGCATCGACGAGGACGCCGTCGGTGGCGCTCGCCGCCGGGCCGCGACCCGACCGGATACCGCTGTCGCTGGCGCAGCAGCGGATGTGGTTCGTCAACCAGTTCGACACGACCTCGCCCGCCTACAACATCCCGATCGCCCTGCGGCTGACAGGCGCGCTCGACCGCGCCGCCCTGCACGCGGCGGTCGGCGACGTCGTGGAGCGGCAGGAATCGCTGCGCACGGTGTTCCCCGGGTCGGTCGACGGGCCGCACCAGGTGATCGTCGATCCCGGACGAGCCACCCCCGGCCTCGACCCGGTGCCCGTGTCCGGTGACCGTGCACTGCAGGACGCCGTCGCGGCACTCGTCGGCACGGGTTTCGACGTGAGCGACGAGATTCCTTTCCGCACAAAGCTGTTCGAGCTAGGTCCTGATCAGCACGTCCTCGCCATCGTCGTGCACCACATCGCCGCCGACGGGTTCTCGATGATGCCGCTGGCCCGCGACGTCATGCTCGCGTACACCGCCCGGACCGTCGGGGAGACACCTGGCTGGACGCCGCTGGCGGTGCAGTACGCCGACTACAGCGTGTGGCAGCGGGACGTCCTCGGCGGGGTGGACGATCCGGGCTCGGTGATGTCTCGCCAACTGGGCTACTGGACGGACACGCTGTCCGGCGCGCCCGAGTTGTTGCAGATCCCGGTCGACCGGCCTCGACCCGCGCAGCGGTCGTACCGCGGGGACGTCGTCGAGTTCGACGTGCCCGCGCGACTGCACCGGGCGCTGAACACGATCGCGGCCCAGCACAATTCGACGCTGTTCATGGCCGTGCACGCGGCGTTCGCCGTGCTGCTGTCCCGGCTGTCGGGCACCGGCGACGTCACGATGGGAACGCCGGTCGCCGGTCGCGGGCAGGCGGCACTCGACGACGTGGTCGGCATGTTCGTCAACACCCTCGTCCTGCGGACCGTGGTGGACCCGCGGGCGTCGTTCGGTGAGGTCCTGACCGCGGTCCGGGCCGCGGATCTCGGCGCGTTCGAGCATGCGGACATCCCGTTCGAGCGGCTCGTCGACCACCTCGCCCCCGAGCGGTCCACGTCGCACGCCCCGCTGTTCCAGGTGCTCATCGAGTTCCGGAACGCGGAGGGCACCCACCTCGAGTTGCCGGGACTCACTGTGGATTCGCTCGACGTGGACCTTCGGGTCGCGAAATTCGACCTCGAACTGAGCGTCGCCGAACAGGTCGACGAGGACGGCGCACCCGCCGGACTCGCCGCCGGCCTGCGGTTCGCGACGGACGTGCTCGACCGCGACACGGTGACCCGGTTCGCGGAACGGTTCCTGCGCGTGCTCGACTCGATCGCCGCGGCCGGGGCGCTCCCGGTGGGGGACATCGACATCCTGGACCCGGCGGAGCGGGAGTCGGTGCTGCCCGCGTTCGCCGAACCGGTCGGAGCGCACGCGACGCTGGTGGAACTCTTCGAGCGGGCCGCGGAGCGGTCCCGCGACGCGACGGCCGTCGTCTGCGAGGGCGCGTCGCTCACCTACGAAGAGCTGGACACCCGGTCGAATCGCCTGGCGCGGTTGCTGATCGCGCGCGGCGCGGGCCCGGAGACCCTGGTGGCCGTCGCCGCCGCGCGGTCGGTGGACCTGGTGGTGGCGCTGCTCGCGGTGGTGAAATCGGGAGCCGGCTATGTGCCCGTCGACGTCTCGTACCCGGAAGAGCGGCTCGCGTACGTGTTCGCCGACGCCCGGCCGGTGTGTGTGCTGACGACTGAGGCCGAATCCGGTGCGGTCCGGCCGAGCGGGATCCCGGCCGTCCTCGTCGACAGCGCGGAGACGGCGGCCGAACTGGACCGCATGTCGCCGCTGCCGGTGACCGATGGTGACCGGAGCGGACCCCTGCACCCCGACTCGGTGGCGTATGTCATCTACACCTCCGGCTCGACGGGACAGCCGAAAGGCGTTCAGGTGTCGCACCGCAACGTCGCCGGCCTGTTCGCGCACACGCAGCCGCTGTTCGGTTTCGCCGCCTCCGACGTGTGGACCATGTTCCACTCGGCGGCGTTCGACTTCTCCGTCTGGGAGTTGTGGGGTGCGCTGCTCCACGGCGGCAGGCTGGTGGTGGTCGACTACTTCACCACCCGCTCACCCGACGCGTTCCTGCGACTGCTGCGGGACGAGAACGTCACCGTCCTGAATCAGACCCCCACGGCCTTCTACCAACTTGCCGAGGCGGACCGGGTGTCCGGCGGCACCGAACTGGCGCTGCGCGTGGTGGTGTTCGGCGGCGAGGCCCTCGACCTGGGGCAGCTCACCCGCTGGTACGCGCGACACGGAGACACCGTCCCGGCGCTGGTGAACATGTACGGCATCACCGAAACCACCGTGCACGTCAGCCATCTGCCGCTGGACGAGGAAGTCGCCGCGTCCGCGTCGGCGTCCGTGATCGGCCGGGCCCTGCCCGGACTGCGCGTGCACGTGCTCGACTCCCGCCTGCACCCGGTGCCGCCGGGAGTGGTCGGGGAACTCTACGTGTCCGGCGCGCAGGTGTCCCGCGGGTACCTGGGCCGGTTCACGCTCACGTCGACCCGGTTCGTGGCCGACCCGTACACCCCCGGATCCCGGATGTACCGGTCCGGCGACCTCGGCCGGTGGAACCGCGAGGGTCAGCTGGACTATCTGGGCCGCAACGACTTCCAGGTTCAAGTGAAGGGGTTCCGCATCGAACTGGGCGAGGTGGAGTCGGCGCTCCTCGCCTGCGACGGTGTGGCGCAGTCGGTGGTGCTGGCGCGGAACGAGCGCCTGGTGGGCTACGTGGTGCCCGAGGCGGGCCGGGTGCTGGACCCCGCCGGGATCGTCGACACGGTCGGGGGCCGGCTGGCGGCGCACATGGTGCCCGCCGCCGTGGTTGTGCTCGACGCCCTGCCGCTCACCGTGAACGGCAAACTCGACCGCCGGGCGCTGCCCGAACCGGACTACGGCCGGCAGGTGTCGCTCGGCCGCGCACCGGCGACGGAGACGGAACGGATCCTCGCCGGCCTGTTCGCCGAGGTCCTCGGCCTCGACACGGTGGGAGTCGACGATTCGTTCTTCGCGGTGGGCGGTGACTCGATCATGTCGATCCAGCTGGTCACCCGGGCGAAGGCGTCCGGGGTGGTGATCACCCCGCGGGACGTGTTCGAACGCAAGACGGTGGCCGCGCTCGCGGAGGTCGCCACGTCGGGGGAGGAGACGATCACCCTCGAGGAGCTGCCCGGCGGCGGCGTCGGTGAGTTCCCACTGACCCCGATCGTGCGCTGGATGCTGGGCCGGGAAGGCGATTTCCGGCGGTACTCGCAGGCCGCGCTGTTCACGACGCCCGCCGAACTGGACGAGGACACGCTGACTGCGGCGATGCAGGCCGTCCTGGACCGGCACGACATGCTGCGTGCCCGCCTGTACCGCAGCGACCGCTGGATCATGGCGACCGCGCCGCCGGGATGGGTGCGGGCCACCGAGGTGGTGCGCACGGTGCCGCTCGGTGCCGCGGACTCGTTCACCGACGCCGCGTCCCGCGAACTGGACGCCGCCGCGGGCCGTCTGGACCCGGAGTCGGGTGTGATGGTGCAGGCGGTGTGGTTCGCGAGCACCGGAGAACCCGCGGCGGGGCGATTGCTGATCGTCGCCCATCACGTGGTGGTCGACGGGGTGTCGTGGCGCATCCTCGTCCCCGATCTCGCCCTCGCCTGCGCCCGGTTGCTGTCCGGTGAGGCGCCCGCCCTGCCCGACACCGGCACGTCGATGCGCACCTGGGCGCACGCCCTCACCGACGTCGCGCAGGAACCCTCCCGCACAGCCGAACTCGGCCTGTGGCGGCGGATGCTCGACACCCCCGACCCGCCGCTGGGGTCGCGGCCGCTGACCCCTGCCGACGTCCAGACCTCCGACGTCGAGGTCCAGCTTCCCGTTGCCGTCACCGAGACCTTGCTGACTTCGCTCCCGCAGGCGTTCCACGGGAACGTGGCGGACGGGTTGCTGACGGCGCTGGCGCTGGCGCTCGTCCGGTGGCGCCGCGACCGCGGGATCGAGTCGTCCGCCGCGCTCGTGAACCTGGAAGGGCACGGTCGTGAGGAACACGTGGTCCCGGGCGCCGATCTGGCGCGCACGGTCGGCTGGTTCACCACGATCTTCCCGGTGGGCCTCGACTTGGGCGGCGTGGACGTGGGGGACGCGTTCGCGGCGGGTCCGGCCGCCGGCGACGCGGTCAAGGCGGTGAAGGAGCGGCTGCACTCGATCCCCGACCACGGCATCGGGTTCGGGCTCCTCCGGTACCTCGACGACGACACGGCCCGGGAACTGTCGGCACAGGCGAGTCCGCAGGTGAGCTTCAACTACCTCGGCAGACTCGGCGCGGGCACCGCCCCGGGCGGTGACTGGATGCCACTCTCCGACGCGGGACTTGCCGCCGCCGCGCACTCCGGGCTGCCCGCGGCGGCTATCGTCGACGTGAACGCCAGAACCAGCGACACCGCCGCAGGTCCGGTGCTCACGGCGACGTGGTCGTTCCCCGTCGGGGTGATCGCGGCGGCGGACGTCGGCGAACTCGCGCGACTGTGGGTGCGGGCGCTGGAGGCCGTGTCCGAGCACGCCCGGTCGGGTGGCGGCGGCTTCACCCCGTCCGACCTGAACCTCGTCCGACTCGGCCAGAGCGCGATCGACGACCTCGAATGCCGGTACCCGGCGATGACCGACGTCTGGCCGTTGTCGCCGTTGCAGGCGGGCATGCTGTTCCACGCCGAACTGGCCGTCGAGTCGGTGGACGCCTACCTCGTCCAGCTGATTCTCGACCTCGCCGGTGACGTCGATGCGGCACGGTTGCGCCGGGCGGCAGGGGCGCTCCTCGACCGTCACCCGAATCTGCGCAGCACGTTCTGCCACGATGCCGACGGCGGGGCCGTGCAGGTCGTCTCGGGCCGGGTCACCGTGCCCTGGCGGGAGATCGACCTGAGCGGACTGGACGGGGACGCGGCGGAGGCCGAGATCGAGCGGCTGCTGGCCGCCGACCGGACCACCCCCTTCGACATGGCCACCGCTCCGCTGATCCGGTTCCTGCTGGCGTGGACGGGGGGCGGCCGCTGCCGACTGGTGTCGACGAACCACCACATCCTGCTCGACGGCTGGTCGATGCCGCTGATGATCCGGGAACTGCTCACGCTGTACGCCACGGACGCCGACCCCTCGCCGCTGCCCCGCGTGCGGGACTACCGCGACTACCTGGCGTGGATGAGCGGGCGCGACACGGGCATGTCCGCGCGGGCCTGGGCGCACGCCCTGGACGGGGTAGAGGAACCGACGCTGCTGATCCCCGCGGACCGGGGGCGGCAACTGTCGACCGTCTCGCGGGAGTGGGTGTTCGACCTCGACGAGGACCGGACCGACCGGTTGCGCGAATCCGCGCGCACCCGCGGGCTCACGCTCAACAGCATCCTGCAGACGGCGTGGGGCATCGTGCTGGGAATGCTCACCGGACGCGACGACGTCGTGTTCGGTGCCACCGTGTCCGGCAGGCCGCCGGAACTCGCGGGCATCGAGACGATGGTCGGGCTGTTCATCAACACCGTGCCGGTGCGGGTCACGCTGCGCCCCGACGAGACGCTCGGCGCGTTGCTGGAGCGGGTGCAGGCCGAGCAGGCGGCGATGCTCGATCACCACTACACGGGTCTCGCCGAGATCCGGGACGCCGCGGGCCCCGGCGCCGGATTCGACACTCTCACGGTGTTCGAGTCGTATCCGGTGGACCGGGCCGGGCTGTCGGAGGACACCGACATCGCCGGGCTACGAGTGACCGGCGTCGACGCCCGCGATGCCGCCCACTACCCACTGAGTCTCGTCGCGTCCGCGGCGGCGAGCCTGCACCTGAAGTTCGAGTACATCCCAGACCTGTTCGCCCCCGGCGAGGTCGAGGACATCGCCGACCGGGTGGTGCGGGTGCTCGACGCCTGTGCCGGACCCGACGTTCCGCTGGCCCGGCTGTCGCTGCTCACCGAGCGGGAACGCGAGGAACTGGTGCCGGTCCGTGGTGGCCCGGCAGGTTCCGTGCGCACTCTCGCGCAGATCTTCACCGACGCCGCGGCGGTCGACCCGGAAGCGGTCGCCCTGTCGTCCGGCGACGTCGAGGTGTCGTATCGGGAGCTGGACGAGCGGTCCACCCGGCTCGCGCGTGCCCTGATCGGTCGCGGTCTCGGCCCGGAAATGTCGGTGGCCGTGGGTGTTCCGCGTTCGATCGAATCGGTGCTGTGCATGTGGGCGGTGGCCAAGGCCGGGGCCCTGTTCGTGCCCGTCGACCCGAACTATCCCGACGAACGCATCGCGCACATGCTCACCGACTCGGAATGCGCTCTCGGGCTGACGACGTCCGAGCATCGCGCCCGGCTGCCCGGGAGCACGCGCTGGCTCGTCCTCGACGACCCCGCGTTCGACGCCGAGTGCGCCGCCGGTTCCACGGCGCCGGTCGGCGACCGCGACCGCACGGCACCGGTCACGCTCGACTCCGCCGCCTACGTCGTCTACACGTCGGGCTCCACCGGAATGCCGAAGGGCGTCACCGTGACGCACCGCGGCCTGGACAACTTCGCCAAAGACCAACTCGCCCGCTTCGGGGCGGACTCGGAGTCCCGGACGCTGCACTTCTCGACCCCGAGCTTCGACGGGTCCGTGTTCGAATACCTGCAGGCGTTCGGCGCCGCCGCGACGATGGTGATCGCGCCGCCCACCGTGTTCGGCGGCGACGAACTCGCCCAGCTGATCCGCGACCGGCGGGTCACGCACGCTTTCGTCACCACCGCGGCGCTCGCATCCCTCGACCCCGCCGGGCTGGATCTGTTCGCCGACGTCGTGGTCGGCGGCGAGGCCTGCCCACCCGAACTCGTGTCCCGGTGGGCGCCGGGACGCCGGTTGTACAACGGGTACGGGCCGACCGAGACCACGGTCATGTCCAACATCAGCGATCCCCTGACCGCGGGGGAGCGCATCACCATCGGCGGACCGATCCGCGGTGTCACGGAACTGGTGCTGAATTCGCGGTTGCAGCCGGTTCCGGCCGGGGTTCCGGGGGAGTTGTACCTTGCCGGTGCGGGACTGGCGCGCGGCTACCACCGCCGTCCCGGGCTCACCGCGGCACGGTTCGTGGCCGACCCGTGCCGTCCCGGCGAGCGGATGTACCGCACCGGCGACATCGTGCGCTGGACCGCCGGGCACACCATCGAATACCTGGGCCGCAGCGACTTCCAGGTGAAGGTCCGCGGATTCCGCATCGAACTCGGCGAGATCGACACAACGCTCGCGGCGGTCCCCGGCGTCCGGTTCGCGGTCACCGTCGCCTACCGCGGCCCCGCCGGCGACACGCTCCTCGCGTCCTACGTCGTGCCCGCCCCCGGGCACACCCTCGACACCGTCGACCTCACCCGCGGTCTCGCGAGCAGGCTGCCCGCCCACATGGTTCCGTCATCGATCACCGTGCTGGACGAAATCCCGCTGAACGCCGTCGGCAAGTTCGACCGCAAAGCCCTGCCCACCCCCGAATTCGACGTCGGCGCCGCCGAATACCGGGCACCCGCCGACCCGGTGCAGGAGACGGTGGCCGACGTCTTCGCGGAGGTACTCGGACTGGACCGGGTCAGCGCGGACGCCGGATTCTTCGACCTCGGCGGCAACTCGCTGAGCGCCACCCGCGCGGTGGCCCGCCTGCGCGCCGCGCTCGGCACCGACATCGGGGTGCGGGCCCTGTTCGAGGCGCCCACGGTGGAGACGCTCGCCGCGCGCATCGAGCACGCGGGAGCGGGTCCGTCCGGCCGTCCCGCCCTGACCGCCGGGGACCGCCCGGGCCGCATCCCGCTGTCCTACGCCCAGCAGCGCATGTGGTTCATCAACCAGTTCGACACGAGTTCGCCCGCCTACAACATTCCGATGGTGGTGCGGCTCACCGGCGACCTCGACGTGGACGCGCTGAGGCTGGCGGTCACGGACGTCGTGACCAGGCACGAGTCGCTGCGCACCCGTTTCCCGCTCCGTGACGGCGAACCGGTGCAGGAGATCCTCCCGCTGCCGGCGCCGATGCCCCCGCCCACCGCGGTCGCGGACGACAGCCGGCTCCGGGAGGAACTCACCCGGCTGGTGTCGGCCGGCTTCGACGTCGCCGCCGCCGTCCCGCTGCGCATCGCCCTGTTCACGCTCGACCCGACCACACGGGTCCTCGCCGTCGTGGTGCACCACATCTCGGCCGACGGCTTCTCGATGGCCCCGCTGGTGCGGGATGTGATGGTGGCGTACGAATCCCGCGCCCACGGTCGCGCTCCCGCGTGGACGCCGCTACCGGTTCAGTACGCCGACTACACCCTGTGGCAGCGCAGACTGCTCGGTTCGGAGGACGACCCCGGGTCGCTGATCTCGCGGCAACTGTCCTACTGGGAGTCGGCGCTGGCCGGGCTGCCCGAACTCCTCGAACTGCCCATCGACCGCCGGCGTCCCGCGCAGCAGTCGTTCCACGGCGACCGGGTGGGCTTCACGATCGAGGCGGGGCTGCACGAGCGGATCCGGGCGGCGGCTCGCGAGCATCGGTCCACCGAGTTCATGATCGTGCACGCCGCGCTCGCCGTCCTGCTCGGGCGGCTCGGTGGCACGGGCGACGTGGCGATCGGCACCCCGATCGCAGGCCGCGGTGAGGCGGCGCTCGACGACCTCGTCGGCATGTTCGTCGGCACACTGGCCCTGCGCACGACGATCGAGGCAGGGCAGCCGTTCCGCGACCTGCTCGCGCAGGTCCGCGACGCCGATCTCGGTGCGTTCGCACACGCCGACCTGCCCTTCGAACGGGTGGTGGACGCCGTCGGCCCGGTGCGCTCGACCGCCCACTCGCCGCTCTTCCAGGTGTCCCTCGAATTCCAGAACACCGAGAGTCCCGCGCTGCGGTTGCCCGGGCTGAGCGTCGAGGGACTCGATCCCGACCTCGCGGTCGTGAAGGTGGACCTCGAGGTGATCCTCGACGAGCGGTTCGACACCGACGGCGCCCCGGCGGGCATGACGGGGGCGATCGACTACGCGACCGACCTGTTCGACGCCGACACGGTTCAGGGTTTCGCGGAACGGTTCGTGCGCATCCTCGACTCCGTCACCGCCGAACCCGGCCTCCCGGTCGGCGACATCGAGATCCTCGGCACCGACGAGGTCGCGGCGCTCACCCCGGCGCGCGGAGCACCCGACGCGCCCAACGTCCTGCTGCCGGACCTGCTGACGGCAGCGGTCCGACTCGACCCGGATGCCGACGCGCTGTCGTACCGGGGCCGCGCGATCACGTACCGCGAACTCGACGAGACGTCGAACCGACTGGCGCGCCGGCTGATCGAGGCCGGGGCGGGACCGGGAACCACTGTCGCGCTGAGCCTGTCGAGGTCGATCGAATCGGTGCTGTCGGTGTGGGCCGTCGCCCGGACGGGCGCCGCGTTCCTGCCCGTCGACCCCGGGTATCCGCCCGACCGGATCGAGCACATGCTCACCGACTCGGGTGCGGTGTCGGGCGTGACCGTCCGGGAACACCGCGATCGGCTGCCCACCGCCGTGACCTGGATCGTGCTCGACGACGTCCGGGACGCCGACCGGATCAGGTCGCAGTCACCGGACCCGGTCACCGACGCGGACCGGACCGCACCGCTCCACGAATCGCATCCCGCGTATCTCATCTACACCTCCGGATCCACGGGCGTGCCCAAGGGCGTGGCCGTCACGCACCGCGGCCTGGCAAACCTCGCCGCGGAGGAACGGGACCGCCTCGCCGTCACCCGAGGCTCGCGGGTGCTGCACTTCGCGTCGCCGAGTTTCGACGCGTCCGTCTTCGAACTCGTCATGGCGTTCTGCGCGGGTGCGACGCTGGTGATCGCACCGCCCACGATCTACGGCGGCACCGAACTGGCCGCGCTGCTGAGCGAAGAGCGGGTGTCCCACGGATTCGTCACCCCGACCGCACTGGCGTCGATGGACCCGCTCGGCTTCGAGTCGCTGCGGACGCTGGTCGTGGCCGGTGAGGCCTGCCCACCCGAACTCGTCGCCCGGTGGGCGCCCGGCCGCCGCATGTTCAACGCCTACGGTCCGACCGAGACGACGATCATGTCGAACATCAGCGACGCGCTGGTGCCGGGCGACCCGATCACACTCGGCGCACCCACCCGCGGCGTCGCGGAGGTGGTGCTCGATTCCCGGCTGCGCCCGGTGCCGGTCGGTGTGGTCGGTGAGCTGTACGTCTCGGGCCGCGCCCTGGCCTCCGGGTATCACCGCCGGTCCGGTCTGACGGCGTCCCGTTTCGTGGCCGCACCCTGGGGCGCCCCCGGCGACCGGATGTACCGCACGGGTGACGTGGTGCGGTGGCGCCGCGACGGCACCCTCGAATACGTCGGGCGTAGCGACTTCCAGATGAAGATCCGCGGGTTCCGTATCGAGCCCGGCGAGATCGACGCCGTCCTCACCGCCCACCCCGACGTCGGGTTCGCCGTCACGATCGGCCGGGCCGGGCCGGCCGGGGAACCGCTTCTCGTCTCCTATGTCCGGCCGGTCGGCGGCGCGGACGTCGACACCGCGGAACTGTCCCGCCTCGTCGGTGAACGGCTGCCGTCCCACATGGTGCCCGCCGCGATCGTCGTGCTCGACCGGATCCCGTTGACGCCGGTCGGCAAGCTGGATCGCGCCGCGCTGCCCGCTCCCGAGTTCCTCTCGGGCACCCGCTTCCGGCCACCCGCCACCGACCTCGAGGCGGCGATCGTGGACGTGTTCGCCGAGGTCCTCGGTCTCGACCGGGTCGGGGCCGACGACAACTTCTTCGAGAGGAGCGGCAACTCCCTGCTCGCCACGAAGGCGGTCGCCGCGCTGCAGGAGCGACTCGACCGGAAGATCCCGTTGCAGTGGATGTTCCTCGATCCCACACCGTCCGGCCTCGCCCGCAGGATCGCACTGCCGTCGGCCGAGGGCGCAGTGACGGAGGCGCTGGCGGTGGTGATTCCGCTGCGCACCGAGGGCACCGGACGACCGCTGTTCTGCGTTCACCCGGGAATCGGGCTGTCCTGGGGATACGCGGGCCTCGTCCGCTATCTGCCCGCCGACCGCCGCGCGTACGGTCTGCAATTGCCCACGATCAGCGGGGACGGTGAATACCGGTCGATCGAGCAACTCGCGCACCGGTACGTCGAAGAGATGAAGGCCATTCAGCCGGAGGGGCCGTACGACCTGCTCGGCTGGTCGCTGGGCGGGGTCATCGCCCACGCGATGGCCGTCGAACTCCAGCGGGCAGGCGACGACGTCGCGACCCTCGCCGTCATGGACAGCTATCCCGACAACGGTGAGGACCCGCTGTTCGGGAAACTCGACATGCGGGATCTGCTCCGCGGGCTGGGCCTCGTCGTCGCCACCGACGGCGAACTCACGTACGAACGCGCAGCGCAACTGCTCAACGAATCGTGGGGTAGCGACTCCGGACTGCGCGGAGAACACCTCGAGCGGATCAACGCCGGATACGAGAATTCGCGGGAACTCGTCCACCGGTTCGAACCGCAGGTCTACGACGGCGACCTGCTGATCTTCCCCGCGACCGGCGACGACGACGGCACCACCCGCGCCCGGTCGGCGGAGGAGTGGCGGCCGCTGGTGACCGGCCGGATCGCGGAGTATCCGGTGGACTGCGGGCACAACGACATGATCGAGCCGCAGTCCCTCGCCGTCATCGGTCCGGTGCTGTCGAGGTATCTCGACACCGATCGCACCCCGCGCCGCGACGACCGAATCGGCTGAACGCGGCCACGCCGCTGTGCAACGATGGGTTCTGTGCGCCCTGTGGACGGCGAACGATCGATCTGGGGGACGGCGAAGAACTACCGCCTCCCGCATTCGCGAGTCAGGATCCGGACGCACTCACGACGTCAACGGTCGGGGATACCTTACGGGGAGGAACCACCGTGAAGCCCCCAGACACGCGGAAGACCGCCACGCGGAAGCCGGCTACACAGAATTCGGACGCGGACGCATTCCCGCTGTCCGCGGCGCAGCGTGCCACGTGGTTCGCGCAGCAACTCGACCCGGCGGTGCCGATCTCGGTAGCGCACTACGTGGAGTTGCGCGGCGACCTCGACATCGATCTGTTGCGACGCGAGACCATCGCGGTGGCCCGCGAGTTCCAGTCGCCGTTCCTCAGGGTCGTCGAGGTCGACGGCACGCCGATGCAGTACGTGGACCCCACCACCGACACGTCCATCGAGTTCGTCGACTTTCGCGGCGACGACGACCCGGTCACCGCCGCGCACGAATGGATGGACCGGGACTACCAGGCCCCGCTCGACCTCGAAGCCGATCGGCTGTTCGAGACGTCGATCCTGTGCGTGGGCGAGGCGCATTACCTGTGGTACAGCCGCATTCACCACGTCGCGCTCGACGGCTACGGTGCCATGACGCTGATCAACCGCATCGCGCACCGGTATTCGGCCGCGGTCGCCGGTCGTGAACCGGATCCGAGCCGGGCCGCGACGCTGCGCGCACTGTACGACGTCGACGCCCTCTACCGGGCGTCCGATCGTTTCGTGGCCGATCGGGAGTACTGGGCGAAGCGAGTCGAGGGAATCGGCGGGTCGACTCTGGCCGACGCGCCCGCACCTGCGCTCGCCAGGAGCAAGGTCGAGAGCGCGCTGCTGTCCGAGGCGGCCGCGTCCGGCATCCAGAGTTCCGACAGCCAGGCCACCGCCGCGGCGGCCGTCACGATCATCGCCGCCTTCGCCTGCTACCTGTCGCGTGCCACCGCGAAAACCGAAGTACTCGTGAACGTTCCGATGTCCGGCCGGACCACGTCGCTGCTGCGCAATTCCGGCGGCATGACGGTCAGCGTCGCACCGCTGGCGATCACCGTCGACGAGGGCGGGGCGGTCGCGGACCTCGTGTCGCAGGTCAGGCGAGAGCTGATGGGCGCGTTGCGTCATCAGCGGTGCAGCGTCGAGGACATCCGCCGTGACGTCGGCGCGGGCGGTGTCGCGGAACTGCACGGACCCATGGTCAACGTCATGCTGTTCCACCAGGACGTGGTGCTCGGACCCATCGTCGGCGAGTACCACATCGTCACGTCGGGCCCGGTGGAAGACCTCCTGGTCAACGTGTACCCGAGTGGGACGCCTGCGGAGATCTTCGTCGATTTCCGGGCCAACCCGAATCGGTACGAGGATGCGGCGCTGCGACGGCACCACCGGCACTTCGTCGAACTGCTGGAAGAGTTCGTCCCGGCGGATCCGCACGCCCGGCTCGCGACCGTTCACGAGGCGACCGCCCGCGAAGGTGAGCGGCGACGCCGCGAGGCGCATCACCTCGCGTACTGGACCGATCGGCTGTCGGGGATGCCCGAGGTGCTGCACTTGCCGTCCGATCGGGCCCGGCCGCCCGCGCAGTCCGGGAACACCGACCGCGTCGACGTCCCGATCGGGGCCCAGACTCACCGCGGAGTGCGGGCGCTGGCCGACGAACACGACACCACCACGTTCAGCGTGCTGCACGCGGCCGCGGCAGTGCTGCTGAGCCGGCTCTCCGGCGCCCCGGAGGTCGCGGTCGGAACGACGGCCACAGTGGACCGGGGGCAGAACCTCGTCGTGCTCCGGACCCGCGCCGAACCGGACGCGACCTTCACGCAGCACCTCCGTCACGTTCGCGACGTCGACCGGGAGGCGTTCGAGCACCGCGACGCCCCGTTCGAGCAGGTGGTCCGGGCGCTCGCGGTCCGCGATTCGCCCGCGTTCTCACCGATCGTCCAGGTGCTGTTCGACTGCGGCGACGCGGCCGGAACCCCCGGGATCGAACGATTCGACCTCCGGGTCACCGCGGCGGAGACCGTCGACGCCGACGGCATCCCGGCCGGCATCACCGTGACCCTCGGGTTCGCCACCGACCTGTTCGACCCCGGCACGGTTCGTCGACTCGGCGAACGATTCCGCCGAATCCTGGAGGCGGTCACCGGCGACCCCGATCGCGTCGTCGGCGACATCTGCATCCTGTCCGACGCCGAACGCGCCACCCTCGTCCCGGTACCCGGCGCCCCCGGACAGCCGGGGCGCACGCTACCCGAATTGTTCTCGGCGGCAGCCGAAGCCAACCCCACCGGTATCGCGCTCTCGTATCTCGGAATCGACCTGACGTACCGGGAATTGGACGAGCGCTCCAACCAGCTGGCCCATGTCCTGATCGAGCGCGGCATCGGGCCGGAGAACGTCGTGGCACTGGGCATGACCCGCTCGATCGAGTCGGTGCTGTCGATGCTGGCGGTCGCAAAGGCCGGGGCCGTGTTCCTGCCCGCCGACCCGAACTACCCGGCCGAGCGGATCGAGCACATGCTCGACGACTCGGGTGCCGCACTGGGTGTGACCGTGGCGGCCGTGCGGTCCCGGCTCCCCGGATCGGTGCCGTGGCTGGTGCTCGACGACGACGCGTTCCGGTCACACTGTGCGAGTCGGTCTTTGTCCGCCGTCACCGACGCCGACCGGGTTCGGCCGCTCCGCCCGGAGAATCCGGCGTACGTGATCTACACGTCCGGTTCGACCGGCAGACCCAAGGGGGTCGTGGTCACCCACAGCGGCCTGGACAACTTCGCGGCCGAGCAACTCACCCGATCCGGCGCGTCCCAGTCCTCCCGGATTCTGCATTTCTCCACACCGAGTTTCGACGCGTCCGTCTCGGAGTACCTGCACGTGTTCGCCGCCGCGGCGACCATGGTGATCGTGCCGCCCACGATCTACGGCGGGGAGGAACTGTCCCGGTTCCTGCAGTCGGAGAACGTCACTCACGGATTCGTCACCACCGCGGCGCTCGGCACCATCGAGCCGCACGGACTCTCCGACTTCCAGGACGTCGTGTTCGGTGGCGAAGCATGTCCCCCGGAACTGGTGCAGCGGTGGGCGCCCGGCCGCCGACTGTCGAATGCATACGGGCCCACCGAGGCCACCGTCATGTCGAACATCAGCGCACCGCTGTCCCCGGACGGCGCCGTCACGCTGGGCGGCCCGCTCCGCGGATTCCGCGAGGTCGTCCTCGACGAACGGCTGGCGCCGGTGCCTGCCGGCGTGGCCGGGGAGTTGTACATCGCCGGCGACGGCCTCGCCCGCGGGTACCACGGCAGGTCGGCGCTCACAGCGGAACGCTTCGTGGCCGACCCGTTCGGCGGCCCCGGCGACCGGATGTACCGCACCGGGGACGTGGTGCGGTGGCAACCCGACCGCACACTGGAGTACCTGGGTCGCAGCGATTTCCAGGTGAAGGTGCGCGGATTCCGCATCGAACTCGGCGAGATCGACACGGTCCTCCACACCCATCCGCGGGTGCGGACCGCGGTGACGATGCAGCGCACGGCACCGTCCGGCGACCCGATGCTCGTGTCGTACGTGCTGCCCGCCGCCGGGCAACCCCTCACCGTGACCGAGTTGACGGACCACGCCGCACGGCAACTGCCGACGTACATGGTGCCTGCGGCGATCGTGATACTGGACGAGTTGCCGCTGACACCGGTGGGGAAACTCGATCGAGCCGCATTGCCCGCGCCGGAATTCCTGTCCACCACCGCCGAATTCCGTGCTCCTGCCACCGCGGAGGAGCAGGCCGTCGCGCGGGTGTTCGCGGACGTCCTCGGTGTGGAGCGAATCGGTCTCGACGACAGCTTCTTCGACCTCGGCGGAAATTCGCTCGTCGCGACGAGGGTCGTCGCACGTGTGAATGCCGCACTCGGCGTCGAACTCGTGGTGCGGACCCTGTTCGAGGCGCCGACCGTGGAGGCGTTGGCCGAACGCATCGGGAGTGCGCACGCGAGGCCTTCGGGCCGCCCGGACCTCGTCGCGCAGCAGCGCCCCGACCGGATCCCGCTCTCACTTGCCCAGCAGCGGCTGTGGTTCGTCAACCAGTACGACACCTCCTCGCCCGCCTACAACATCCCGATGGCGCTGCGCCTCAAAGGAACCCTCGACGTGGCGGCACTCCGGGCCGCGGTCGGGGACATCCTCGAACGACACGAATCGCTGCGCACCGTGTACCCGGCGTCCGTCGACGGACCGCATCAGGTGATCCTGCCACTGGGCGAGATGATTCCGGATCTGGAGCCGAGCACCGTCGAGGACGAGGCGGCCTTGCGCGCCCGACTGGCCGAGTTGACCGCGCAGGGATTCGACGTGAGCACCGACGTGCCCGTCCGCGGCGCCCTGTTCCGGACCGACCGGGACGACCACGTTCTCATGCTCGTGGTGCACCACATTGCGGCGGACGGAGCGTCGCTGGCACCGCTCGCTCGTGACCTCATGGTCGCGTACTCGGCACGGGCGCAGCAACAGTTGCCGGACTGGCGGCCGCTGCCGGTGCAGTACGCCGACTACAGCCTCTGGCAGAGGGCCGCCCTCGGCAGCGGAGACGATCCCGGCAGCGTGATGTCGGCGCAAGTGGACTACTGGAAGCAGACGCTGTCCGGCCTCCCCGACGCGATCGACCTGCCCCTGGACCGACCGAGACCCGCTGACAGGGCGCTCCGCGGCGGGGTCGTCCGGTTCACGGTGCCCGCGGACGACCACCGGGCGCTTCTCGCCCTCGCGCGGCAACACGATTCCACGATGTTCATGGTGATGCACGCGGCGCTCGCGGTGCTGACCGCGCGGCTGAGCGGGACCGGAGACGTCGCGATCGGGACGCCGATCGCCGGTCGCGGCGAGGAAGCACTCGACGACGTCGTGGGGATGCTCGTCAACACCCTGGTCCTGCGGACAGCCGTCGACCCCGCCGCGACGTTCGCCGACGTGCTGTCCCGGGTGCGGGAGGCGGATCTGGCGGCGTTCGGGCACGCGGACGTGCCCTTCGAGAGCGTGGTGGACGCGGTCGCACCGACCCGCTCGACCGCGTACTCTCCGCTGTTCCAGATCTTGCTGGAGTTCCAGAACACCGCCCCGGTCCACGTGACCCTGCCCGGACTGACGGTGGAAACCGTCGACGTCGAACCCGGTGTCTCCAAGTTCGACCTGCAGTTGACGCTCACCGAGCAGTACGACGCGACGGGGACCGCAGCGGGCATCGCCGCATCGTTCACGTTTGCCTCCGACGTGTTCGACCGGGCGACGGTGGTGGGATTCGGGGAGCGGTTCGTCCGGGTCCTGGGGGCGTTCGCGCGGGGTGCGGATTCTGTGGTGGGGGATGTGGAGGTTCTGGGTCCGGGTGAGCGGGGGTTGGTGGTCGGGTCGTGGAATGCGACGTCGCAGGCGGTGCCGAGTTCGACGTTGGTGGAGTTGTTCGAGGCGCAGGTGGTGCGGTCTCCGGATGCGCCGGCGGTGGTGTTCGAGGGTGTGGTGTTGTCGTATGGGGAGTTTGCGGCGCGGGTGCATCGGTTGGCGCGGTGGTTGATCGGGGAGGGGGTGGGTCCGGAGTCGTCGGTGGGTGTGGCGGTGCGGCGGTCGGTGGACATGGTGGTGGGGATGTATGCGGTGGTGGTGGCGGGTGGGGCGTATGTGCCGATNGATCCGGATCAGCCTTCGGAGCGGGTCGGGTATGTGGTGGACACGGCTGCTCCGGTGGTGGTGTTGACGACGGCGGCGGATGCGGGGGTGTTCGCGGGGTCGGTGCGGGTGGTCGTGGTGGATCGGCTGGATGTGTCGGGGTTGCCTGGGGGTCCGGTGGGGGATGGGGAGCGGTTGTCGCGGCTGCGGCCGGAGCATCCGGGGTATGTGATGTTCACGTCGGGGTCGACGGGTCGGCCGAAGGGGGTGTCGGTTCCGCATGTGGGGATTGTGAATCGGTTGTTGTGGATGCAGGACCGGTATCCGTTGGGGTCTGATGATGTGGTGTTGCAGAAGACGCCGGTGACGTTCGATGTGTCGGTGTGGGAGTTGTTCTGGCCGTTGCTGTGTGGGGCGCGGTTGGTGATCGCCGCCCCGGACGGTCACCGCGACCCGGCATACCTTTCCGGTCTGATCGTCGAACACGGTGTGACCACAGTGCATTTCGTCCCCTCCATGCTGGCGGTCTTCTCCGCCGAGCCGGCCGCGGCGCGATGCACGAGCCTGCAGCGGGTGTTCGCCTCGGGTGAGGCGCTGCCCGCGCAGACCGCGTCGAGGATGCGGGCACTGCTCCCCGAGGCCCGTATCCACAATTTGTACGGTCCGACGGAGGCTGCGGTGGATGTGACGTTCCACGAGGTCACCGATGCGGATCGGGTGGTGGTGCCGATCGGGGCGCCGGTGTGGAATACGCAGACGTTCGTGCTGGATGGGCGGTTGCGGCCGGTGCCGGTGGGGGTGGCGGGGGAGTTGTATCTCGGTGGGGTGCAGTTGGCGCGGGGGTANGCGGNGCGGGCGGAGTTGACGGCGGATCGGTTCGTGGCGAACCCCTTCGGGGAAAGTACTCGGTTGTATCGGACGGGGGATCGGGTTCGGTGGTTGTCCTCGGGGGAGCTGGAGTATCTGGGGCGTACGGATTTTCAGGTGAAGGTGCGGGGTCAGCGGGTGGANTTGGGGGAGGTCGAGGCGGTGTTGCTGCGCCGGGTGGAGGTGGCGCAGGCGGTGGTGGTGCTGCGCGGGGACGGTGCGGCGGGGGAGTATCTGGCGGGGTATGTGGTGCCGGCGGCCGGGATGGTGGTGGACGANCGGGCGGTGCGGGAGTCGGCGGCGGTGGTGTTGCCGGGGTTCATGGTGCCGTCGGTGGTGGTGGTGTTGCCGGAGTTGCCGGTGACGGTGAACGGCAAACTCGATCGGAAGGCGTTGCCGAAACCCGACTTCGGCACGACCACCCGCGGATACCGCGCGCCGACGACACCCGCGGAAGAAGCGGTCGCGTCCGCCTTCGCCGCCGTCCTCGGAATCGACCGCGTCGGCGCCGACGACAGCTTCCTCGACCTCGGCGGGGATTCGCTCAGTGCCACCCGGGCGGTGGGGCGCATCAACAGCGCGCTGGACACGAATCTCGGTGTCGCTGCGCTGTTCGACGCACCCGTGGTGGCCGATCTGGCCGTCCGGATCGACTCGGAGATGATGACGAGTTCCGTCTCTCCGGCGCTCACCGCGAGGCCGCGGCCCGAGCGGATTCCGCTGTCGCTCGCGCAGCAGCGGATGTGGTTCGTCAACCAATTCGACACGTCCTCACCTGCCTACAACATTCCGGTCGCGCTGCAACTGGACGGGGCGCTCGATCTGGATGCACTGCGGGCGGCGCTCGGCGACGTCCTGGAGCGACACGAATCGCTGCGCACCGTGTTCCCCGGTTCCGCGGACGGTCCCCGGCAGATGATCGCCGATTCCGCGCTCGTCACTCCCGACCTCGAACCGGTCCCGGTTGCCGAAAGTGCGCTCCGGGATTCGCTCGCCGCGTTCTTCGGCGTCGGATTCGATGTCACCGAGGACCTTCCGCTTCGCGTCCGGCTGTTGCGATTCACCCCCGAGCGGCACGTCCTCGCCCTCGTCGTGCACCACATCGCGGCCGACGGCTTCTCGATGGCGCCCCTGGCACGCGACGTGATGCTCGCCTACACGGCACGCGTGCAGCAGCAGGCACCCGGCTGGGCGCCGCTGCCAGTGCAGTACGCCGACTACAGCCTGTGGCAGCGCGAGGCCCTGGGCACGGACACGCAGCCCGATTCGATGATCTCCGGCCTGCTCGGCTACTGGACCCGGACATTGTCGGGCATCCCGGACGTGCTGCCGCTACCCCTGGACCGGCCACGGCCCGCGCAGCGGTCCCTCCTCGGGGATGTCGTCCCGTTCGACATCCCACCGGACGTCCACAAGACCCTGGCCGACCTTGCACACCAATGCAATTCGACGCTGTTCATGGCGGTGCACGCGGCCTTGGCCGTGCTGCTGACGAGGGTCTCGGGATCGGAAGACGTGGTGGTCGGGACCCCGATCGCGGGCCGCGGCCATGCCGCACTCGACGATGTCGTGGGAATGTTCGTCAACACACTGGTACTCCGCACCCCGGTCCCCGCGGGATCGTCGTTCACCGAGGTGCTCACCGGCGTGCGGTCGGTGGACCTCGGTGCGTTCGAGCACGCAGACCTGCCGTTCGAGCGACTGGTCGACGAACTCGCACCCGAGCGGTCCACCGCGCACTCACCGCTGTTCCAGGTGCTGCTCGAATTCCAGAACGCCACCCGCACCCACCTGGAACTGCCCGGGCTGACCGCCCGGTCCCTCGACGTCGATCTGGACGTCGCGAAATTCGATCTGCAGTTGAGCCTGGTGGAGCGGGTCGACGAGCAGGGCGTACCCGCCGGGATCAGCGCCGGTGTCCGCTACGCGACGGACGTCTTCGATCGTGCGTCGGTGCAGAGGTTCGCGGAGCGACTCGTGCGGGTGATCGGGGCCGTGACCACCGACCCGGCCGCACCCGTCGGCGACGTCGACATCCTGGACGCGCCCGAACGCGAACTCGTGCTCACCTCCGGGCATCGGCCGGGAACCGACGTTGCACCGCTGTCGCTGGTCGATCTGTTCGACCGGGCGGTGGTGTCCGACGGCGAGGCTGTAGCCGTGCGCTGCGAGGGCTCGTCGGTGACGTACCGGGAACTCGACGAGCGGGCCAACCTGCTCGCCCGACTGCTGGTGACGCGGGGGGCTGGCGCGGAAACACTGGTGGCGGTGGGGATGACGCGGTCGGTCGATCTCGTCGTGGCGCTGGTGGCGGTGGTGAAGGCGGGCGCCGGGTACCTCCCGGTGGATGTGGCCTCTCCCGCCGAGCGGCTGGCCTTCCTGCTCGGCGACGCCCGGCCGGGGTGTGTGCTCACCACCGCGGCGGACGCCGAGATCTTCCGAAGTTCCGGGGTGCCGGTGGTCGTGGTGGACGACCCCGCGACCGTGACTGCACTACAGCCCCTGTCGCCGCTTCCGGTGACCGACGACGACCGCCGTACTCCGCTGCACCTGGACTCGGTGGCCTACGTGATCTATACCTCCGGTTCCACCGGGCAGCCGAAGGGTGTGCAGGTCTCGCACCGCAACGTCGTCACGCTGATGGCGAACACGCAGACGGTGTTCGGATTCGGACCGGCCGACGTCTGGACCATGTTCCATTCCGCCGCATTCGACTTCTCGGTCTGGGAGATGTGGGGAGCGCTCGCCCACGGCGGCCGTCTGGTTCTCGTGGACTACTTCACGGCGCGCTCGCCCGAGATGTTCCTCGATCTCCTGCGCGACGAACGCGTCACGGTCGTGAACCAAACCCCCACCGCCTTCTACCAATTGGCGGAGGCCGATCGCCTCGCCGGCGGCCCCGCGCTGTCGCTGCGGTACGTGATCTTCGGCGGGGAGGCTCTCGACTTCGGGCAACTGCGGCGCTGGTATGCCCGGCGGGGCGACACCGCGCCGGTCCTGGCGAACATGTACGGCATCACGGAAACGACCGTGCACGTCACCCACCTGCCGATCGACCGGGACCTCGTGGAGGAGGTGTCCGGATCGGTGATCGGCCGGGGTCTGCCGGGACTGCACGTGTACGTTCTCGACGGACGGCTCCACCCGGTGCCGCCGGGAGTGGTGGGGGAGATGTACGTCTCCGGGGCGCAGGTCTCGCGCGGCTACCTCGGCAGGCCCGCCCTCACGTCCGGCCGATTCGTTCCCGACCCGTTCGTGCCCGGGGCCCGGATGTACCGGTCCGGCGATCTGGGTAGGTGGAACGCGCACGGACAACTCGAGTACCTCGGCCGCAACGACCTCCAGGTGCAGGTGAAGGGCTACCGGATCGAACTCGGGGAGGTGGAGTCGGCCCTGCTCGCGAGCGAGGGGGTGGCGCAGGCGGCGGTGACGGCGCGCGGCGACCGGTTGGTGGGGTACGTGGTGCCGGAGGCCGGCGTCGCGATCGATCCGGCCGTGATCGCCGACGCGGCCGCGGAGCGATTGGCGTCGCACATGGTGCCGGCCGCGGTGGTGGTGCTCGACGCAGTGCCGCTGACGGTGAACGGCAAACTCGATCGGAAAGCGCTGCCCGAACCGGACTTCGGGCAGCGGGTGACCGCGGGCCGCAGACCGGTCACCGAGACCGAACGCCTCCTCGTCGACCTGTTCGCGGAGGTCCTGGGTCTGGACTCGGTGGGTGTCGACGACTCCTTCTTCGCGCTCGGCGGCGATTCGATCATGTCGATCCAACTGGTCACCCGCGCGAAGGCCGCCGGGGTACTGATCTCGCCGCGGGACGTGTTCGAGCGCAAGACCGTTGCCGGGCTGGCCGCGACAGCCGGGACGGACGACGAGGCGGTGGTTCTCGACGAACTGCCCGGTGGTGGGATCGGCGAGATCGTGCTGACGCCGATCGTGCGGTGGATGCTCGCCAGGGGTGGAGACTTCCGCCGCTACGCGCAGTCCGCGCTGTTCACCCTCCCGGCGGCGACGACCGAAGACACCCTGACGCGCGCCCTGCAGGCCGTGCTGGACCGGCACGATGTCTTTCGGGCGCGGTTGTACCGCACGTCCAGCGCCCAACCAGGCTGGTCGATGGAGGTGCAGGCCGAAGGGTCGGTGCGGGCGGCGACCGTGCTGCGCCGGGGCCGGGCGGACGCCGTCGGCGCCGAATTCGACGACGCTCTCGATCGACTCGACCCGGAGTCGGGCGTGCTGATGCAGGCGGTCTGGTTCGACGGGGGCGAACGCCCGGGTCGAGTGCTGATCGTCGTGCATCACCTGGCGATGGACGGGGTGTCCTGGCGGATCCTGATCCCCGACCTCGCCGCGGCGTGCGCGCAACTGCAGTCCGGCAGCGCACCGATCCTGGAGCGGCCGGGGACGTCGATGCGCCGGTGGGCGCACGGCCTTGCCGACGCCGCGCGTGAGCCCCGGCGCGCCGCCGAACTCGACCTGTGGCGCGCGATGCTGGACGCACCCGACCCGTTGCTGGGGTCACGCCCGTTGACCGCGTCGGACACTGCCGCCACCGCCGCGGACATCACGGTACGCGTGCCCGCCGCGCTGACCGAGACGTTGCTGACGACCGTGCCTCGGGCGTTCCACGGCAGCGTGGCCGATGCCCTGCTGACGGCACTGACGATGGCGCTGACGCGATGGCGGCGACGCCGCGGCGTCGACCTTCCCGGCGCGCTGGTGGGGCTCGAAGGCCACGGCCGGGAAGAGCAGGTGGTGCCCGGCGCCGATCTCGCACGCACCATCGGCTGGTTCACCACGATCTTCCCCGTGCGACTCGATCTGAGCGGGGTCGACTTCGACGACGCGTTCGCCGCAGGTCCGTCAGCGGGGGCCGCACTCAAGTCCGTGAAGGAGCAATTCCTCGCCGTTCCCGACCACGGCATCGGCTTCGGGCTTCTCCGGTACCTGAACGACGAAACAGCGCAGGATCTTTCGTCGCTGACGATGCCTCAGGTCAGCTTCAACTACCTCGGCAGAATGGGCGGGACCGCCGCGGGCGCCGCGGAGGGGTGGGTGCCGGTCGACGAGCCCGGACTGCGCGAGAACCCGGCCGTCCCGGTCGCGGCCGTCGTCGACATCAATGCCATGACCGTCGACTCGGACGACGGCCCCCAGCTGACTTCCACGTGGACCTACCCACCGGAGGTCCTCACCCGCACGGAGGTCGCGGAACTCACACAGCTGTGGCTGCAGGCCCTCGCCGCCCTCGGCACCCACGCGGAGTCGGGCGGCACCGGATTCACGCCGTCGGACCTCGATCTCGTCGCACTACGACAGGACGGGATCGAGGCGCTCGAAAGCCGTTGCCCCGACCTGACGGACGTATGGCCGCTGTCGCCGCTGCAGGCCGGCATGCTCTTCCACGCCGAACTCGCCGACGACTCCCTCGACGCCTACCTGGTGCAGGTGAGCCTCGAACTCGACGGCGCCGTGGATCCGCGACGACTGCGCCGCGCGGCCGATGCACTGCTGGCCCGGCACGACAACCTGCGCGCCGGCTTCCTCCGGGACGCCGAGGGCAACGCCGTTCAGGTGGTCCGGGCACGCGTGGAGGCACCGTGGCGCGAGGTCGACCTGACGGCTCTGGGCGAGGAGGCCGCGGCGTCCGAGGTCACGCGACTGCTGGCCGAGGACCGGGTCCGGCCGTTCGACATGACGCGCGCCCCGCTGATCCGGTTCATGCTGATCGCGACCGGGCCGAACCGATACCGGCTGGTGTCGACGAACCATCACATCCTGCTCGATGGCTGGTCGATGCCGTTGCTGGTCCGGGAGTTGCTGACGCTGTACGCGACCGACGGGGACGCGTCGCCGCTGCCCCGCGCCCGCGCATACCGCGACTACCTGGCGTGGATGACCCGCCGCGATCAGGACGCCTCCCGGGAGGTGTGGGCCCGGGCTCTCGCCGGGGTGGAGGGGCCGACGTTGCTGGCCGGCGGAGCGACGGGGAATGTGGCCGACCGGGGTCACCGGTTGTCCACGATGTCCGACGAGTTCGTGTTCGACCTCGACGAGGAGCGCACCGCCCGGTTGCGGGACGTCGCGCGTTCGCGGGGGCTGACCGTGAACACTCTCCTCCAGGTGTCGTGGGGGATCGTGCTGGGTGCGTTGACCGCCCGCGACGACGTGCTGTTCGGTGCCACCGTGTCGGGGCGCCCTCCCGAGTTGGCGGGCATCGAGACGATGGTCGGCCTGTTCATCAACACCCTCCCCGTGCGGATCAGGCTGCGTCCCGGCGACACCGTCGGCGCACTGCTGGAGCGGGTGCAGGCCGAGCAGGCGGCGCTGCTGGATCACCATTACCTGGGCCTGTCCGAGATTCAGGGCGCGGCGGGGCCGGAGGTCGGGTTCGACACGTTGACCGTGTTCGAGTCGTACCCCGTCGACCGCGCCGGGCTGTCCACCGACACCGACATCGCCGGCATGCGCGTCACCGGGGTGGACGCGCGGGACGCCGCCCACTACCCACTCAGCCTGGTGGCGTCGGTCGACGCGCGGCTGCACCTGAAGTTCGAGTACCTCCCGGACGTCTTCGACGCGGACACCGTCGCCGACGTCGCGGGTCGGGTGCTCCGGGTGCTCGACGCCTGCACTCGTCCGGACCGGCCGCTGGCCGCACTGTCGCTGCTGACGGACCGGGAGCGCGCCGAACTGGTGCCGGTCCTCGGCAGTCCGGGCGGATCGACCCGCACACTGCCGCAGATTTTCGAGGAGGGCGCCGCGCTCGACGCGCACGCGGTCGCCCTGTCCTTCGAGGACGTCGACGTCACCTACGGCGAGTTGGACGAGCAGTCGAATCGTCTGGCCCGCGCCCTCATCGCGCGCGGGGCGGGCCCGGAGACGTTCGTGGCCATCGGGATTCCGCGGTCCCTCGACTCGGTGCTGTCGGTGTGGGCGGTCGCGAAGACCGGTGCAGCGTTCGTGCCGATCGACCCGAACTACCCCGACGAGCGCATCACCCACATGCTCGTCGATTCCGGAGTCACGCTCGGCCTGACCACGACCGGGTACCGGGACCGGCTCCCGGGGGACGCGCACTGGCTGCTGCTCGACGAACCCGGCTTCGCGGTCGAGTGCGCCGAGCGTCCGGCGACACCGGTGACCGACGCCGACCGGAGCGGACCGGTCACGCTGGACACCGCCGCGTACGCCGTCTACACGTCGGGGTCCACGGGCCTGCCGAAGGGGGTGGTGGTCACCCACCGCGGTCTCGACAACTTCGCCCTCGACCAACTCGAACGTTTCGGGGCGACACCGCAATCCCGGACGCTGCACTTCTCCACCCCGAGCTTCGACGGGTCGCTGTTCGAGTATCTCCAGGCGTTCGGCGCCGGCGCGACAATGGTGATCGCGCCGCCCACTGTGTTCGGCGGCGACGAACTCGCGCGGCTGCTGGCCGACCGGAACGTCACCCACGCGTTCATCACCACCGCCGCGCTGGCGTCGCTCGACCCAGCCGGGCTGACCCACCTCACTGACCTGGTGTTCGGGGGCGAGGCGTGCCCACCCGAACTCGTCGCCCGCTGGGCGCCCGGCCGCCGCCTGTACAACGCGTACGGACCGACCGAGACCACGATCATGTCCAATATCGGCGCACCGATGGTCCCGGGGGAGCGGATCACCATCGGCGGGCCGATCCGCGGCGTCACGGAACTGGTGCTCGACACCCGGCTGCAACCGGTCCCCGCCGGTGTTGCCGGCGAGTTGTATCTCGCCGGGGCGGGCCTGGCCCGCGGCTACCACCGCCGCCAGGCACTGACCGCCGAACGGTTCGTCGCCGACCCGTTCCGGCCCGGCGAGCGGATGTACCGCACCGGCGACATCGTGCGCTGGACGCCCGACCACAGCATCGAGTACGTGGGCCGCACCGACTTCCAGGTCAAGGTGCGCGGTTTCCGCATCGAACTCGGCGAGATCGACGCCACGCTCATGTCGGAGCAGAACGTCGGATTCGCGGCCACTCTCGCGCACCGCGGTCCCGCCGGCGACACCCTGCTGGTGTCCTACGTCGTACCGTCTTCGGGCTCCTCCCTCGACACCGCCGAACTCACGCGGCACCTGGCGGACCGTCTGCCGCCACACATGGTGCCCACCTCGATCACGGTGCTGGAACGCATCCCGCTGACGGCGGTCGGCAAGCTGGACCGCGCGGCGCTGCCGGAGCCCGACCTGCTGTCCGGGGCAGGGCACTACCGGAGTCCGGCCGGCCCGATCGAGGAGACGGTGGCCGGGGTCTTCGCGGACGTACTCGCGCTGGGGCGGGTCGGCGCCGACGCCGACTTCTTCGACCTCGGCGGCAACTCCCTGAGCGCCACCCGGGTCACGGCGCGGCTGCGCGCGCTGCTCGGCACCGACTGCGGGGTGCGGGACCTGTTCGAGGCGCCCACCGTCGCGGCGCTGGCGGCGCGGATCGAGCAGTCCGGGGCGGGACCGTCCGGCCGTCCGGTGCTCGCGGCCCGCATCCGGCCCGACGACATTCCGCTGTCGTTCGCGCAGCAGCGGATGTGGTTCGTCAACCAGCTCGACACCACCTCGGCCGCCTACAACATCCCGATCGTGGTGACACTGAGTGGGAATCTCGATGTGGGAGTGCTGAACTCGGCCCTCACCGACGTCCTCGTCCGGCACCAGTCGCTGCGCACGATGTTCCCGGTCCGCGGGGACTGGCCGGTTCAGCAGATCCTCCCCGCCGCAGGCGCGGTGCCCGCGCTGATCCCCGTCCCCGTCGCGGAAGAGCACCTGCGGGACGAGGTGTCCCGGCTCGTCTCCGCGGGTTTCGATGTCACCGTGGAGCTTCCGCTGCGGGCCGGGCTGTTTTCGCTGAGCGCCACCGAGCACGTCCTCGCCGTGGTGGTACACCACATCTCGGCGGACGGGTTCTCGATGGGCCCGCTGGTGCGCGACGTGATGGCGGCGTACGGCGCCCGCGCGTCCGGCGGAGCGCCCGACTGGGCACCGCTTCCGGTGCAGTACGCCGATTACGCCCTGTGGCAGCGGGAACTGCTCGGTTCGGAGGACGACCCCGAGTCGCTGCTGTCGCGGCAGCTCGACTACTGGACGACCGCGCTGGCGGGCACCCCCGACCTGCTGGAACTGCCCACCGACCGGGATCGTCCGTCCCAGCAGTCGTTCCGCGGTGCGCGCATCCATTTCTCCGTCGACGCCGACCTGCATCGACGGATCCGGGAGCTGTCGCGACGTCTGGGCTCCACGGAGTTCATGACCGTGCACGCGGCCCTGGCGGTGTTGCTCAGTCGGCTCGGCGGCACCGCGGACGTCGCCGTCGGCACCCCGATCGCCGGCCGGGGCGATCCCGCACTCGACGGACTCATCGGCATGTTTGTGGGCACGCTTGCGCTCCGCACCCGGGTGGATGCGGCCGCGTCGTTCACCGCCCTGGCCGCGCACTGCCGGGACGTCGACCTCGGGGCGTTCGCCCATGCCGACGTTCCGTTCGAGCGGGTGGTGGACGCGGTCGGGCCGACCCGCTCGACGGCGTATGCGCCGCTCGTCCAGGTATCGCTGGAATTCCAGAACAACGAGCGGCCC
The DNA here is from genome assembly GCF_002165735.1 of Rhodococcus sp. NCIMB 12038. Taxonomy (NCBI): domain Bacteria; kingdom Bacillati; phylum Actinomycetota; class Actinomycetes; order Mycobacteriales; family Nocardiaceae; genus Rhodococcus; species Rhodococcus sp. NCIMB 12038. The sequence goes on along the minus strand of NZ_NHML01000006.1, from coordinate 56,422 downwards.
GTCCTGACGCTGCCGGGGCTGGACGTCCGCGGCATCGACTCCGGGCTCGCCGTGGTCAAGGTGGATCTCGAATTCCTGCTGGCGGAGGAGTTCGACGCGGACGGTGGACCGGCGGGGATGAGCGGCGCCGTCGATTTCGCCACCGACCTCTTCGACGCCGGCACCGTCCGCGGGTTCGCCGACCGGTTCGTGCGGATCCTCGACGCCGTCACGGCGAACCCCGACCGGCCGGTCGGCGACCTCCCGCTGCTCGACGAGGCGGAGTTGCAGGCGATGGCGCCTGCCCGCGGCGAGCCGGACGTGCGAGCGCAGTTGTGGCCCGACCTGCTGACCGCTGCCGCCGCATTCGACCCCGACTCGGTGGCCCTGTCCTACGAGGATCGGCAGGTCAGCTACCGCGAACTCGACGAGTGGTCCAACCGGTGGGCGCGGGTTCTGCGCGGCCGTGAGGTGGGACCGGAGACGTTCGTGGCCGTCGGAATGCCCCGCTCGATCGAATCGGTGGTCGCGATCTGGTCGATCACCAAGGCCGGTGCGGCGTTCGTGCCCGTCGACCCCACCTATCCGCGCGAGCGCATCGACTACATGCTCACCGACTGCCGTGCCGCACTCGGCCTCACCGTGAGAAGTCGCCGCGGCGACCTGCCGGACACCGTCCCGTGGCTGATGCTCGACGACGAGGAGGTCGCCGCGCAGGTGGCAGCGGTATCGCCCGCGCCGGTCACCGACGAGGACCGGACGAGTCCGTTGCACCTCGCCCATCCGGCCTATCTCATCTACACGTCCGGGTCGACCGGAAGACCGAAGGGCGTCACCGTCACCCACCGGGGGATGGCCGATTTCACCGCGGAGACGCACGAACGGTTCCAGGTCACCCACGAGTCCCGGGTGTCGCAACTGGCGTCCCCGAGTTTCGACGCCTCCGTGTTCGAACTGATGATGGCGTTCAGCGCGTCGGCGCAGGTCGTGATCGTGCCGCCCGCCGTCCTCGGGGGCAGCGAGTTGGCGGACCTGTTCCGCCGCGAGCAGGTGACCCACGCGACCATCACCCCGACCGCACTCGCGGCGCTCGACAACGACGGACTCGATTCGCTCCGCGTCCTCGACCTGGTGGGCGAGGCGTGCCCGCCGGAGGTCGTCGCGCGGTGGGCGCCGGGCCGGAGCCTGCACAGTGGGTACGGACCCACGGAGACCACCATCCAGGCGAGTGTCAGCGCCCCGATGCGCCCCGGCGACGGTGTGAACATCGGTTCGCCCGCATTGGGATTCGCGTTCCTCGTCCTCGACGAGCGGCTGCAGCCCGTGCCTGCCGGGGTGCCCGGCGAGTTGTACATCGCCGGGCCGGGTATGGCGCGCGGGTACCACAACCGGCCTGCGCTCACCTCGGAACGATTCGTGGCCTGCAACTTCGGGGAGCCCGGCTGCCGGATGTACCGGACCGGCGACGTGGTGCGCTGGAGAAGCGACCACACCCTGGAGTATCTGGGCCGCAGCGACTTCCAGGTCAAGGTCCGTGGCTTCCGCATCGAACTCGGGGAGATCGACGCCGTGCTCGGCAGACACCCCGCCGTGGCCTTCGCCGCCACCGTCGGTCACACCGGCCCGTCCGGCGACACCGTGCTCGCCTCGTATGTGCGGGTTCAGGACGGACAGGACGTCGAGCCCGCCGGGCTGCGCACCTACGCGTCCGAGCGCCTGCCCGCCCACATGGTGCCGTCCGCGGTGGTCGTGCTCGACCGGATACCGATGACCCCGGTGGGCAAACTCGACCGGAAGGCGTTGCCTGCCCCCGAGTTCGGCTCCACCGGTGCCGCGTTCCGGGCCCCGGCCACGGACACCGAACGCATCGTCGTGGACGTCTTCGCGTCGGTTCTCGGGCTGGACCGGGTGGGCACCGCCGACAGCTTCTTCGATCTCGGCGGAAACTCCCTCCTCGCCACCAGGATCGTCAGCAGGCTGCAGGCCGAACTGGATCGGCGGGTTCCGCTGCAGTGGATGTTCCTCGACCCCACCCCGGCGGGGATCGCAGGCCGCCTCGACCTTCCGCACCGGAGCACAGGCCTGGAAGAGGCACTCGCCGTCGTGATTCCGCTGCGAGCGCAGGGCAGCGGCAGGCCACTGTTCTGCGTGCATCCGGGAATTGGGCTGTCCTGGGGGTACGCCGGTCTGGTGCAGTACCTCCCGCCGGACCGGCCCGCGTACGGGCTGCAACTGCCCACGATCAGCGGGGACGGCGACTACCGGACGATCGAGCAGCTGGCGCACCGCTACATCGAGGAGATGCGGGCGATTCAGCCCACCGGTCCTTACGATCTGCTCGGCTGGTCACTCGGTGGGGTCATCGCGCACGCCATGGCCGTCGAACTGCAGGCCGCGGGCGAGGAGGTCGGCACGCTGGCCGTCATGGACAGCTATCCAGTGGGCGGCGAGGAGCCGCCGACCGGCAGGCTGGACATCCGGGACCTCCTGCGTGGACTGGGACTGGAGGCAGACCCGGACGCCGAGATGACCTACGAGCACGCGGCCCGGCTGATCGACGAGTCGTTCGGCACCGAGACGGGTGTGCGGGGACGCGACCTCGAACGGATCTCCGCCGGCTACGAGAACTCCCGGTGGCTCGCGCACCACTTCGTGCCCCGGGCCTACGACGGGGACCTGCTCGTCTTCCACGCCACCGGCGACGGGGACGGGACCGCCCGCGCGCACTCGGCCGGCGAATGGCGGCCGCTCGTCACCGGCCGGATCGACGAGCAGCCCGTGGACTGCGGGCACAACGACATGATCGAGCCGCAGTCCCTCGCCGTCATCGGGCCGGTGCTCTCGCGCGCGCTCACCGACCGGCCGTGACCAGGGTCAGGCGATGCGGAACGGGGTGAGGCCGCGAATCGGCCACTCGCCGTTGACGTCCGACGCGTCGCGCCCCTGCCGGACGAGGTAGTCGGCGAAGTCGCGCTGCCGTTCCGCGTGCCAGTCGGCCTGATGGGTCATGATGTCGAGGGCCCGCAGATTCGGGAACTCCTGCGCCAGCCTCCGGGCGAGGTGCGCGGCGGCGAGCGCGTCGGCCTCCGCCTCGTGGGCGTCCTCCAGTGCGATGCCGTAGTACTCACACACCGCGCCGAGGGTGCGCCGGCCCTTCCGGTACCGGTCCATCTCGCGGTCGATGACGTACGGGTCGATCACGATGCCGGTGACGAGTTCGGGCAGCCCGAGCCGCAGACCCTCGGTGTGCATGACGGTCAGGTCGTAGGACGCGTTGAACGCGACGACGGCGTGGTCCCGGGTCCACGCGTCGTACAGGGCGTCGCGGATCTCGCCGTACCCGGTGGCGTAGTCCTGCCCGTGGGCCCGGGCGTACTCCGTGGAGATTCCGTGCACGTCCGACGCGCCCTGCGGGATGGCAACCTCCGGGTCGAGCAACCAGGTGCGCGACTCGAAGTGGTGAGCGTCGACGACGGCGATGCATGCGGAGACGATGCGGGCGTCGCTGGGGTCGGGCCCCGTCGTCTCCAGATCGAACGCGCAGATCGGTCTGTCCGACCAGCTGGTCATGGGGGCCTTTCGGTGGTGATTCGGTGCGCGCCCAGTATCTGCCGCGGGAGGCGCCGGATCCGGGACCGACACGGCGGGGATCCCAGGTTGTCGTGGCCGGTCGCCAGGGGTATCGTGTCCTGCGGTCTGCAGTTCGCCGAGGTCGTGAACTGCGTTTTCGAGAGGGTAAGGAGGTGTGGCATCCGATGAGAAGCCAACCTCCCAGTACCAACTGAAACCGTTCCACCGGTAGGTGCGCGGTTTCACGGTCCGTGTTCCTCAGTGCCGTCCCGCGCTGCCCTTTTCCCTCGAAAGCCCCGTGCCATGCCTCAGTTGCGCCCGATCCGTTCCCTCCTGCCCAGCCGCTCCGCCGGTCTGTCCGATGCGGCCGCCGGTCACGCCGTCACACGCCGCGCCGTCGAACCGACGCCCGCGGAGGAAACGGTCGTCAACAGCGCCGTCTATCGCGACGGCCGGAAGACGGCCACCCCGGCCACGCTGTCGGAGGCGCTCGCGAGCCTGCCGGATGCGGCGTCGATGGCGTGGATCGGGATGTACCGGCCCAACGACGCCCAGCTGTACGCGGCGGCAAAGCAATTCGATCTGCACGAGCTGGCCGTCGAGGACGCGATCGTCGCCCACCAGCGGCCCAAGCTGGAGCGTTACGGCAAGACGCTGTTCGTGGTGCTCCGCGCCGCGCGGTACTGCGACGAGACCGAGCGCGTCGAATTCGGTGAGCTGCACGTCTTCTGCGGTCCGACGTTCGTGCTCACGGTCCGGCACAGCGAATCCCCCGACCTGTCGGCGGTCCGCAGGCGGATGGAAAGCAACCCGGACCTGCTCCGGCTCGGACCCGAGGCCGTGCTCTACGCCATCCTCGATGCCGTCGTCGACGGGTACGCGCCGGTGGTCGCCGGGCTGCAGAACGACATCGACGAGATCGAGACCGAGGTGTTCAGCGGAGCGCCCGGCGTGTCGCGGCGCATCTACGAACTCACCCGCGAGGTCATCGAATTCCAGAGGGCCACAAGGCCGCTGCTCGGAATGCTGCGCGGGTTGTCGCAGGGTTTCGAGAAGTACAACACCGACGAGGAACTGCAGCGGTACCTGCGTGACGTCACAGACCACGCGACGGTCGTCGTCGAGCGGGCGGACGGGTTCCGTCAGCTGCTCGGGAACATCCTCACCGTCAACGCCACCCTGGTGTCGCAGGAGCAGAACGAGGAGATGCGCAACCTGACCCAGGCCAGTTACGCGCAGAACGAGGAGATCAAGAAGGTGTCGGCGTGGGCGGCGATCCTCTTCGCGCCCACCCTGATCGGAACTGTGTACGGCATGAACTTCGACCACATGCCCGAACTGCACTGGGTCGGCGGGTATCCGTTCGCGCTGTCGCTGATGATGCTCACCTGCGCCGGGCTGTACACGATCTTCAAACGCCGGGGCTGGTTGTGAGCGAGGCCGGCTGCGGGCGGGACCCGCAGCCGGCCTGACCCGCTGTCAGAGTTCGTCGACGCAGACGACGAACTTGCGTTCGGAGTATTCGTAGCCGTTGGACGACGTGCTGCACGAGTCCACGGACGTGGCGCCCTGCACGATCTCCGTCACCTTCACCCCGTCGACGGCTTTCGTGTCACCGCACTCGATGCGCGCGGGATCCTCGCCGCCGACGTCCATGCAGCCTCCGATAACCCAGTCCACGTCGAGGCAGATCGCGCCCTGCTCGATGCCGCCGAGGGTTTCGTAGTAGTACGAGTCGGCGTCGCTGATGCACTGGCTGTTCTTCGCGGCCTTTGCGATCACCTTGTAGTTCGAATCGGGGCTGCCGCACACCGCCTTGTCGATCTCGGCGTCGGTGACGGTGCCGCCGAGCTTCACGCACTCACCGATCGCGACCTCGAAGTCGACGTCGCCGCCCGCGTCCTCGCCTTCCTGCCCGTCGATCACGGTGGTCGATTCGCTCGTGGAGGTGGCTGCGGAGGCACCGGACTCCGGCACCGCGGTGGGCGTCGTGTCCGAACCGCACCCTGCCACCAGAACTGCCGTCGCCGACAACGCGACGACCGCGGTACACACCCGCCGAACTAACCCTGTCATGTCTGACCCCTCCGTCGGGTGACGGCCCGCCACCCGTGCCTCTGAGATGACCGTGCCACCTCGACCGTGTCCACCGCGATTGCCGTGTCGCGCATTATTTGATTACATCGCTGTCCGATTTGCCAATCGTGGTGACAGTATGGACGGGTGGACCTCCCCGTGATGCCCCCGTTACAGCCGATGCTCGCGAAGGCTGCGTCGTCCGTTCCGGCGCAACCGGAGTCCGGACTCGCCTGGTCGTACGAACCGAAATGGGACGGGTTCCGCGTCCTCGTCTTCCGCGACGGCGACGAGGTGGTGCTCGGTTCCCGCGGGGGAAAAGACTTGGCCCGGTACTTTCCCGAACTCGTCCGCGCCGTGAAGGACGAACTGCCCGAGCGGTGCGTGGTGGACGGCGAACTCGTCGTCCCGCGCAACATCGACGGACGCACCCGCCTCGACTGGGAGTCGTTGTCGGAGCGCATTCATCCCGCGGAGAGCCGGGTGACGATGCTGGCGGAGAAGACCCCGGCCCAGTTCGTCGCGTTCGACCTGCTGGCCCTGGGCGACCGCGACCTGAGTCAGGAGGACTTCTCCGTGCGCCGCGCGCAACTCGTCGACACGATCGGCGGCGGGCCCTCCTGCCACGTCACCGCGGCCACCGAATCCAGTGCGACGGCCACCGAGTGGTTCGAGGCGTTCGAGGGGGCAGGCCTCGACGGGGTGGTGGCGAAGAAGCTGGTGGGGCCGTACCTGCCGAACAAGCGGGAAATGGTGAAGGTGAAGCACGCCCGCACCGCCGACTGCGTCGTCATCGGATACCGGCCGCACAAGAGCCAGCCGGGAATCGGGTCGATGCTGCTCGGACTGTACGACGGCGACCAGATGGCGATGGTCGGTGGGGCGTCGGCGTTCACGGCGGCGCGGCGGATCGAACTGCTCGCCGAACTCGACGAACTGCGGGTCGGCGACGACGTCGTCGCGGACGGGGCGCCGACGCGGTGGCAGTCCGGCAACGACCGTACCTGGGTGCCGCTGCGACCCGAACGCGTCGTCGAGGTGGCGTACGACCAGATGGAGGGTGCCCGGTTCCGGCACGCCGCGCGGTTCCTGCGCTGGCGCCCGGACCGGACACCCGACGAGTGCACGTACCAACAATTGGAGGTCCCGGTGCGATACGACCTTGCCGACGTCCTGGCCGGAGGTTCCTAGATGGCGAGTCCTGCCGAAGAACTCGACGTCGACGGCGTCGCCGTGCGGCTGTCGAGTCCCGACAAGATCTACTACCCGAAACTCGGTGCCGACGGCGGCACGAAACGGCACCTGGTGGAGTACTACCGGACGGTGGCGTTGAACGGTGCGCTGCTGGGCGCCCTGTTCGATCGGCCGACGCACCTGCAACGGTTCCCGGACGGGATCGAGGGCGAGGAGATCTACCAGAAGCGGGTGCCCGCGAAGCGCCCCGACCACGTCGAGTCGTGCGAGGTCACGTTCCCGTCCGGCCGCAAGGCCGACGTGCTCCGCGTGCGCAGCGCCGCGAATATCGTGTGGGCGGCGAACCTGGGCAACATCACGTTCCACCCGTGGGCGGTGCGGTGTCCCGACGTCGATCACCCCGACGAACTGCGCATCGACCTGGACCCGCAGCCCGGCACCGGATTCGACGACGCCCGGGCGGTCGCGCTGGACGTGCTCCGGCCGCTGCTGGACGAACTCGGTCTGATCGGCTATCCCAAGACCTCGGGCGGTCGCGGCCTGCACGTGTACCTCCGCATCGAGCCGCGCTGGGATTTCATCGAGGTGCGGCGCGCGGGCATCGCCCTGGCGCGGGAGATCGAGCGGCGCAGCGGCGACCGGGCCACCACGTCCTGGTGGAAGGAGGAACGCGGCGAACGCATCTTCCTCGACTTCAACCAGAACGCCCGGGACAAGACCATCGCGTCCGCCTACTCGGCCCGCAAGACGCCGATCGCGACCGTGTCGACGCCGGTCACCTGGGAGGAACTCGTCGACGTCCACCCCGACGACTTCACCATCGCGACGGTGCCCGCGCTGCTCGAGAAACGCGGCGACCCGATGGCGACCATGGGTGAGGTGGCGCAATCCCTCGACGTGCTGCTGGAGTTGGCGGAACGGGACACCGCGAACGGCCTCGGCGATCTCCCGTATCCGCCCAATTACCCCAAGATGCCCGGGGAACCCAAGCGCGTACAACCGAGTCGGGACCGAGACCGCAAATAGCCGGCGCTCACGTAGGCTCGGGACGGTCGGGTCGGGAACAATGTGAGGTCGCCATGGAACGTAAGACGGTCGGAACTACCGGACTCGTCCTCGGTGTCGTCGCGACGGCACTCGGGACTCTGATGATCGCGCCTGCCACCGCGTCGGCCGTCTCCCTCTCCTGTGTGTCACCACCGGGCCGGGGAAACACGACGGTCGTCGACCGCACCGCATGCGGGGCCAACGCCGATAGGAGCAGCAATTCGGCGGCCTTGGGCACCGACGGTGTCGGTTTCGCCGACGCGGCCCGCGCGGGAGCGGCGCTCGGGGCAGGACTGGGCGGCGGTGTCGGCGCGGCCGAGGCGCACGGCGGCGTCGTCGCCGCGGTCGCGGTCGGGCCCGAGAGCGTCGCCATCGGAACGGTCGACGGCGTCGGTCCGGCGCTGGTGCTGAGCGGTCCCGGTGGGCAAGCGCTCGTCGCGGATCCGGGCAAAGGCGTGGTGTGTGCGGCCGGCCCCTCCCTGGCCATCAATTTCCTTGCAGGTCAAGCGTGTCTGAGCGATGGCATAACAGTGTGGCGGCTTCCCTGAACGCCACCCCGGTCCGCGTCGTATGGTGACGGTAGTCACAATGGGCTGACGCGCCGGCCGTAGGACTTACGGCAGCGAGATCGGAGGTGGTCGATGACGACCAGCGTTCGAGTTTCCCGGCCCGCGTCCGTGCCACGGACGGAACTGCACGTCGATCCGCGGTTCCTGCCGCTCGCCGACCGATTCTTCGCGATGTACCGGCAGCCTCAGCACGGCGGCGGGGCGCTCACCGCGTACTTCCGGGGCGAGAAGGTCCTCGACATCTGGGCCGGCTGGGCAGACCGCGACCGCCGGTGGGACCGCGACACCGTCGCACTGTCGTTCTCGACCGGAAAAGGCGTGGCCAGCACGGTCGTCCACCGGCTCGCCGAACGCAGGCTGATCGACTACGACGCCCCCGTGGCGCGTTACTGGCCCGAATTCGGTGCGGCGGGCAAGGACGACATCACCGTCCGCGACCTCCTCACCCACCGGGCCGGACTGCACAAGGTCCGGGGGCTGATGCGGAGCCCGCTCGACCTCCTCGAATACGACGCCGTCGTGGAGGCCCTCGCGGCCGCCCCGGCGGATCCGCGCAGGCTGCGCGGCCCCGGATATCACGCCGTCACCTACGGGTGGCTGGTGGCCGAACTGATCGCCCGCGTCACCGGAAAGCCGTTCGTGCAGGTCGTGCAGGATGAAATCGCGGGCCCGCTCGGTGTCGACGACTTCTGGTATCAGGTTCCCGGACAGTACCGTCCACGGATCGCGAAGCTGTTCCCGCACATCAACCCGGCCGGACTCAACTGGGACCTCACCTCGAACATGCTGTCGCTCGTCGGCCCCACCCGCGGGCTCGCCGAGGCGGCGATGCCGCAGGGATTCGACGCGCTGGTCCGGAACCCCGCGGTGCACGACGCGGTGATGCCCGGCTGGAACGGCGTGTTCAGCGCGCGGGCGCTCGCGCGGATGTACGGCGCCATCGCCAACGGGGGCAAGCTGGAGGGACGCCGGTTCCTGCGCAAGTCCACCATCGCGCGGATGGCGGAGGTGCAGACCCGTGACCGCGACTACGTCCTCGGTATCCGGCCGCTGTGGTCGCTCGGCTACCACCGGCCGATCCTCGCGTCCCGGGAGCAACCGCGGAACGCGATCGGGCACTACGGGGTCGGCGGGTCCGGCGCCTACGCGGACCTCGACAGCGGGCTGTCCCTGGGGTTCGTCACCAACCGCCTCGGCAGTTCCTTCACGGCTCTCGGAGATCTTCGTCTGGCCCGGCTCGGTGTCGAGGCACAGGCGATCGTCCGGAACGGCAAGTAACCCACGAAAGGAATACTGATGAGTGATCACGTGTACCGAGTTGTCGAGGTCGTCGGTTCGTCGAGCGACAGCACCGATCAGGCCATCAAGAACGCCATTGCGCGGACCAACGAGACTGTGCGGAACGTCGAGTGGTTCGAGGTCGTCAACACCAGGGGCCATGTCGAGAACGGCGCCATCGCGCACTACCAGGTCACGGTGAAGGTCGGATTCCGGGTGGAGCCCGGCGACGCGGTCTGACCTCGCGCACGGTTCTCGCACAAAAGTGGAACACGTTATAGTCTGGGGTCATATCTCGACGTTGGACTGCGCGTACTCAGGTAGGGGAGAACCGTGGCATATGTGATCACGCAGCCGTGCTGCAACGACGCGTCGTGCGTGGACGTCTGTCCGGTCAACTGCATCCATCCCACACCGGACGAGAAGCCGTTCGCGAGCACGGAAATGCTGTACATCGACCCGGACACCTGCATCGACTGCGGGGCCTGCGTCGAGGAGTGCCCGGTGGAGGCCATCTACGCGGAGAACGACCTCGAGGAAGTCGACGAGCCGTACCTCGACATCAACGCGCAGTACTACACCAAGCACCCGATCGGCCCCGACTGGCCCGAGCCGCTCAAGCTGCCGCAGATCGACGCAGCCCTCGGCACGCTCCACGTCGCGGTCGTCGGGTCGGGCCCGGCCGCCTGCTACGCCGCGATGGAACTGACGGCGAAGCCACGCGTCGAGGTCGACATCTTCGACCGTCTGCCCACCCCGTACGGGCTGGTGCGTGCCGGCGTCGCCCCGGATCATCCGGGCACGAAGGGCGTCACGGACCAGTTCCGTTCGGTGGTCGGCAAGCGGACGGTGCACTGCCACTTCAACGTGAACGTGGGCACGGACGTGACCCACGAGGATCTACTCGCGCACCACCACGCCGTCATCTACGCGGTCGGTGCGGCAGGCGACCGCGAACTGGGCATTCCCGGCGAGGACCTCGTCGGCAGCCACGCCGCCACCGAGTTCGTCGCCTGGTACAACGGTCATCCCGACTACGCCGACCGCACGTTCGATCTGTCGGGGGAGCGGGCCGTCATCGTCGGCAACGGCAACGTGGCACTCGACGTGGCCCGCATCCTCGTCACCGATCCGGAGGTCCTGGCCACGACGGATCTCGCCGACCACGCTCTCGAGGCGCTGCGGGCGAGCAACATCCGCGAGGTCGTCATTCTCGGCCGCCGGGGTCCCGCCCAGGCGGCGTACACCAACCCCGAACTCCTGGCGCTCGGTCGCATGCCGAACGTCGACGTCGTCGTCGACCCGGAGGAAGCGGTGCTCGACCCGGCGAGTCGCGCGTTCGTCGACGGCGACGACGCGGAGCCGTGGCAGCGCCACAAGGTGCGCCAGGTCGAGGAGTTCGCCCGGCGCACCCCCGATCCGGCGAAAAAGCGGATCGTGCTGCGCTTCCTGACCTCGCCCGTGGAAATTCTCGGCGCCGACGCCGTCGAATCGGTGCGCATCGCGAAGAACGAGATGGTCGCGGACGCGTCCGGCAGGCTCAGCGCCAAACCGTCCGACGACACCTCGACGCTGGACACCGGCCTGGTGCTGCGCTCGATCGGCTACCGCGGTCAGCCGGTGGCCGGCATCCCGTTCGACGACCGGCGCGGCGTCATCCCCAACGAGAACGGCCGGGTGATCGATCCGGAGACCGGTGCGCCGGTTCCCGGCGTGTACGTGGCGGGATGGATCAAGCGTGGGCCGACAGGCGTGATCGGCACCAACAAGTACTGCTCCGCGGAGACGGTCAGGATGCTCATCGACGACTTCTCCGCCGGACGCCTCGACGCGCCCGCCGACCGTGAGGGTCTCGACCGGCTGATCGCCGAGCGCGCGCCGGACGCCGTCGACTTCCAGGGCTGGCAGCGGATCGACAAGACCGAGCGCGCCGCGGGCAGGGCCGCGGGCCGCACCCGCACGAAGCTGATCACCATCGAGAGCATGCTCGCCGCCGCCCGCGCCGAGACCTGATCGTGAGCTCTTCTTGACCACTCGGTGACACCGACTGCCCGCAGGCCGCGGAGCGGCAACGATTGCGGGCAAATTGCTCGCGGCCGGATGATGTGTGTTAATGGCAGTGCGCGATTGATAGGTCCGTCGGGGACGCGCGTTGTACACGTCGTCGAACGAGAGTGGTCATATGGGCAAGTCAGGAATCGGTTCATCCAGGAATAAGCACTGGTCGTCACGCGTCGCTGTCGCACTGACCGGGGCCGTCGTCTCCGGAACTGCGCTGGTCGGTGCCGCACAGGCCGCGCCGCTCTTTCCCGGTGGACCGGAGATTCCAAGTCTTCCCACCCTGCCCGGTCTGCCCGGCGCGCCGCAGCTCCCGCTGCCCGAACCGGCACCGGCGCCCGCGAACTTCTCGGCCCCGTCCCTCAACCCGGGTGCGGGCGAGGTCGTGGGTGTCGCGCAACCGGTGATCATCCGCTTCAACGAGGCCATCGGCGACCGCGCCGCCGCCGAGAAGGCCATCAAGGTCACCACCAGCCAGCCGGTCGAGGGCGGCTTCTACTGGATCAACGACAGCCAGGTGCGCTGGAAGCCCACCGAGTTCTGGCCCGCGAACACCGAGGTCACGGTGGACGCCGGCGACGCGCACTCCACGTTCACCATCGGTGACGCATTCGTCGCGACCGCCGACGACAACACCAAGCAGATCACCGTCACCCGCAACGGCGAGGTGGTCAAGACCATGCCGACGTCGATGGGCAAGGTCGATCACGAGACGCCGAACGGCACGTACATCATCGGCGACAAGTTCCGTGACATGTACATGGACTCCTCCACGTACGGGGTCCCGGTCGACTCCGCCGAGGGCTACCGCACGTACGTCGAGTACGCCACCCGCATGTCGTACAGCGGCATCTTCGTCCACGCCGCACCGTGGTCGGTGAACGCCCAGGGCAACACGAACGTCAGCCACGGCTGCCTCAACGTCAGCACCGAGGACGCCAAGTGGTTCTACGAGAACTCGAAGAAGGGTGACGCCGTCGTGGTGCAGAACACCGCGGGCGGCACGCTGAGCGGCTCCGACGGTCTCGGCGACTGGAACCGCTGAATCTGATCCGCACCCGCATTTTGCCGTAGCCCGCACAGTTCAATGTGCGGGCTCCGGCAATTCACCGGCTATTCGTAAACGGTCGTCAGACTGCCGCAGTGAGATCGAGTCCGGAACGAACCCTGTCGTCGCCGGGAAAGCAGGGATTCCTCGGGCGTCCGTGGCGGGACTACGCGCTGTTTGCGGCGTTGGTGGGCCCCAATCTGGTTCTGCTCGTTCTGTTCACCTACCGTCCACTGGTCGACAACATCCGGCTGTCGTTCTTCGACTGGAACATCGCCGACCCCGCCGCCACGTTCGTCGGCTGGGGCAACTACCGCGAGTGGTGGAGCCGCCCTGATACCTGGCAGATCGTCGGGAACACCGTTGTGTTCACCGCCGCGACCGTGGTGGGATCGATGGTCGCGGGTCTCGCGCTCGCCGTGCTGCTGGACCGTAATCTGCACGGGCGCAACCTCGTTCGCTCCGCGATCTTCGCGCCGTTCGTCATCTCGGGCGCCGCGATCGGGGTGGCGTTCCAGTTCGTGTTCGACCCCCGGTTCGGGCTGATCCAGGATCTCCTGCACCGCGTCGGGGTCGACTCCGTTCCCGACTTCTACCAGGATCCGCACTGGGCGCTGTTCATGGTCACGGTCACCTACATGTGGAAGAACCTCGGCTACACGTTCGTGATCTACCTTGCGGCACTGCAGGGTACGCGACGCGAACTGGCGGAGGCCGCGGAGATCGACGGGGCGAGCGGGTGGACGACGATCCGCCGGGTCGTTCTCCCGCAGTTGCGTCCGACCACCTACTTCCTCTCGATCACGGTGATGCTGGGATCGCTTCAGGTGTTCGACATCATCAACGTGATGACCAGGGGTGGTCCGCTCGGCACCGGCACCACCACGATGGTCTACCAGGTCTACAACGAGTCGTTCCGCAACTTCCGGGCCGGATACGGCGCCACCGTCGCCACGATCATGTTCCTGGTCCTGCTCGGAATCACCGTCTACCAGGTGCGGATCATGGATCGCGGGGACGGCCGGTGACCGCGGGAGCCGTGCGCGAGCGGCGCAGCACGGAGGTGCCGGCGACGGTGGACGCGGCCCGCGACCACCGCAGGAGGGAAGCGCTCGTGACGGCGCTCGGCTACGCCGCGATGGTGGCCGTGCTGGTGGCGGTGGCCCTGCCGTTGTACTGGATCGTGATGACGTCGTTCAAGGATCGCCCGGACATCTACACCCTTCCGGTCACGTGGTGGCCCGCGACCTTTCACCCCGAGAATTATTCGGAGGCCACCACGTCGGTGCCGTTCTGGACGTTTCTGCGCAACTCGGTGATCATCACCGGAGTGCTGTCCGCCGTGAAGTTCGTGCTCGGCGTCCTCAGCGCCTACGGTCTGGTGTTCCTGCGGTTCCCGGGCAAGAATTTCGTGTTCCTCGGCATCATCGCGGCGTTGATGGTGCCCAACCAGATCACCGTCATCTCCAACTACGCCCTCGTCGCCGAATGGGGTTGGCGGAACAGCTTCCACGGCATCATCGTTCCTCTTGCGGGCGTCGCGTTCGGAACGTTTTTGATGCGCAACCACTTCCTGTCGATACCCACCGAGATCATCGAGGCCGCCCGGATGGACGGCGCCGGCCATGCCCGGCTGCTGTGGCGGGTGGTCCTGCCGGTGTCCGGCCCCACCATGGTGGCGTTCGCGATCATCACCGTCGTCACCGAATGGAACGAATACCTGTGGCCGTTCCTGATGGCCGACGACGCGTCCGTCGCGCCGCTGCCGATCGGGCTGACCCAGCTGCAGAACAACGACGGGCTCACCGACTGGGGTCCGGTCATGGCGGGGACGGTGCTCACGATGCTGCCGATCCTCGTGGTTTTCCTTGTGCTGCAACGGCACATGATCAAGGGCCTCACGTCGGGTGCGGTCAAGGGATAGCGGACACGAGGAGAGACATGAATCGGATGAATCGCCGGGGATTCCTCGGGCTCGCGGGCGCGGTGGCCGCCGGTGCCGCACTCACGGCCTGCGCGGGCTCGGGTTCGGGCTCGTCGGTGGCGTCCGGGGTGGCGGGGGATCCGAACACCATCACGTTCTGGTCCAACCACCCGGGCAAGTCCCAGGACGTCGAACGCGAGCTGATCAACCGTTTCCAGGCGGAACACCCCGGACTCACCGTCGACCTCGTCGACGCCGGGAAGAACTACGAGGAGGTGTCGCAGAAGTTCAACGCGGCACTGTCGGGCGGCGCACTGCCCGACGTCGTGGTCCTGTCCGACGTGTGGTGGTTCAACTACGCCCTGACCGGTGCCGTCGAACCGCTCGACGGACTGTTCGGCGAGGTCGGGGTCGACACCTCCGACTACGTCGACTCGCTGCTGGCCGACTACCTGTTCCAGGGAAAGCACTACGCCCTCCCGTACGCGCGGTCGACGCCGCTGTTCTACTACAACAAGCAGGCCTGGGCGCAGGCCGGTCTGCCCGACCGCGGCCCCGCCACCTGGCAGGAGTTCGACGAGTGGGGCCCCGAACTGCAGCGGGTGATGGGCAACGGCAAGCTGGCCCACGGCTGGGGCGACGCAAAGAACTACCTCGGCTGGACGTTCGAGGGACCGGTGTGGACGTTCGGCGGGGCGTACTCGGACCAGTGGGACCTGAAGTTCGGCGACGAGAGGACCCTCGCCGCGGGGACCTTCCTGAAGGACATGATCCACACGAAGAAATACGCGGCGGTGTCGAGCGACATCGCCAACGAGTTCGGGGCGGGCGTCCTCGCGTCGACGACCGCCTCGACCGGCGACCTGTCGGGGATCACCAAGTCGGCCGCGTTCGACTTCGGCACCGCCTTCCTCCCCGCGTCGGGCGCGCCGGGCTGCCCGACCGGCGGCGCCGGCCTCGCGATTCCGGCGCGGATCTCCGACGAGCGGAAGAAGAACGCGCTCACGTTCATCGACTTCGTGACGAACGGGGAGAACACCGCGTACTTCTCGCAGAACGTCGGGTACATGCCCGTCCGCAAATCCGCGGTCGAGGACCCGGGCATGAAGGCATATCTCGACGCGAACCCCAACGCGCGCACCGCCGTCGACCAGCTCGCGAAGACCCGGTCGCAGGACTACGCCCGGGTGTTCGTGCCCGGCGGCGACCAGATCATCGGCACCGGACTCGAACAGATCGCGCTCCAGAACGCGGACGTGGCGACCACGTTCGCCGGTGTCGGGGAGCAACTCCAGCAGATCGTCGACCGCCAGATCACCCCCAAGCTGCCCCAGTAGGAGGAGAAGGAACATTCATGGCCAACGTGCAGTTCGCGGGTGTCACCCACCGCTATTCCGGAGCCGACCGACCCGCGGTCGATCGGCTGGACCTCGACATCGCGGACGGCGAGTTCCTCGTCCTGGTGGGTCCGTCCGGGTGCGGTAAGTCGACGAGCCTGCGGATGCTGGCCGGCCTCGAAGCCGTCGAGGCGGGCCGGATCGAGATCGGCGGCGCCGACGTCACCGCGCTGCCGCCCCGGGCGCGGGACGTGGCCATGGTGTTCCAGAGTTACGCGCTGTACCCGAACATGACCGTCGCCGACAACATGGGGTTCGCGCTCCGCAACGCCGGCGTCGGGAAGTCGGAACGCACCGCGCGGGTGCTGGAAGCGGCGCGGATGCTCGAGCTCGAACCGCTGCTCGATCGCAAACCAGCGAAACTGTCCGGCGGGCAACGCCAACGGGTCGCGATGGGCCGCGCCATCGTGCGGCACCCCAAGGTGTTCTGCATGGACGAACCGCTGAGCAATCTCGACGCCACCCTGCGGGTGAGCACCCGCTCGCAGATCGCGGGGCTGCAGCGCCGGCTCGGCACGACCACCGTGTACGTCACCCACGACCAGGTGGAGGCCATGACGATGGGCGACCGAGTGGCGGTCATGCAGGACGGCCGTCTCCAGCAGGTCGCCCGGCCACGCGATCTGTACGACAACCCGGTCAACACGTTCGTCGCCGGGTCCATCGGCTCGCCGGGCATGAACCTCATGGACACCCCGATCCGTGGCGGCGTCGCCGAACTGGGCGACCTGCGTATTCCGTTGCCGCACTCGGCGATCGGGGACAGCTCCGTGATCGTCGGAGTGCGCCCGGAGTCGTGGACGCTGGTCGGGGCGTGGCGCAAGGACTCGTACACCGTCGAGACCGACCTGGTCGAGGAACTCGGTGCCGAGTCGTTCGTGTACGCGTCCGGCATGTCCGGGAAGGTGGTGGTGCGGGTGGATCGCACCCGCACCGTCGCCGCGGGGGAGAGGGTGCACCTGCAGCCGAAGCCCGGCGAGGTGTACTTCTTCTCCGCGGCGACGGGCGACCGCCTGCGGTAGCGGGCTACCAGATCTTGACGCGCTCCTCCGGATCCAGATACAGGGCGTCACCGGGCTGGACGTCGAATGCGTCGTGGAACGTGTCCAGGTTGCGGATCACGCCGTTGCAGCGGAACTCCGGCGGCGAGTGCGGGTCGACGGCGAGACGGCGGAGCGCCTCCGCGTCCCGGGCCTTGGTGCGCCACACCTGCGCCCAGCCGAAGAACACGCGCTGGATGCCGGTCAGGCCGTCGAGGACCTCCGGCTCGGACCCGTCCGTCGCGATGCGGTACGCGGCGATGGCGATGGACAGGCCACCGAGGTCGCCGATGTTTTCGCCGATGGTGAACTCGCCGTTCACCGTGTGCCCGGGCAGCGCTTTCGGCTCGAACTCGTTGTACTGCTCGATCAGTGCCTTCGTGCGCTTGCCGAACTCCGTCCGGTCGTCGTCGGTCCACCAGTCGATCATGTTGCCGTCGCCGTCGTACTTGGCGCCCTGATCGTCGAATCCGTGGCCGATCTCGTGACCGATGACGGCACCGATCCCACCGTAGTTGGCGGCGTCGTCGGCCGCGGCGTCGAAGAACGGCGGCTGCAGAATAGCTGCGGGAAAGACGATTTCGTTCATGCCCGGGTTGTAGTAGGCGTTGACGGTCTGCGGTGTCATGAACCACTCGTCGCGGTCGACCGGGCCGCCGAGCTTCGCGAGATCACGGTCGTACTCCGCCGCGTAGCCGCTGCGGTAGTTGCCGACCAGGTCGTCGCGGGAGATGGTGACAGCCGAGTAGTCCCGCCACTTGTCGGGGTACCCGATCTTCGGCGTGAACTTCTCCAGCTTGCGCAGCGCGGCCTGCCGGGTCTCCGGGCTCATCCAGTCCAGGTCGGAGATGTTGCGGCGGTACGCCTCCTGCAGGTTCGCGACGAGTTCCTGCATGCGGGCCTTCGCGTCCGCCGGGAAGTGCCGCTCGACGTACAGTTTGCCGACGGCCTCGCCCAGCAGATCCTGGACCAGCGACACGCCGCGCTTCCAGCGGTCCCGAATCTCCTCGGCGCCGGTCAGGGTCTTCCCGTAGAACGCGAAGTTCTCCTCGACCAGCGCCTGCGTGAGATACGGGGCGCGGGAGCGGATGACGTTCCACGTCGCCCACGCCTTCCAGTCGTCGAGGTCCTCGGACGTCCACAGCCCGGTCAGGGTGGTGAGATAGTCGGGCTGTCGGACCACGATCTCGGCGAACTGCTCCGACGTGCCCCCGAGCGCCCCGATCCACGAGGACCAGTCCAACCCGGCAGGCAGCTGGTCGAGGGTGAGCAGGTTGTAGCTCAGCTCGGCGTCGCGGCGCTTCACGACGTCCCAATGACCTGCCGCGATCTTCGTTTCCAGGTCGAACACGCGTTGCGCGTCGTAGTCGACACCGGCGAGGGCGAACATCTTCGCGATGTGCGCAACGTACGCGGTGCGGATCTCCGCGTGGTCGTCCTGGCGGTAATACGACTCGTCGGGCAGACCGATGCCGGCCTGACTGAAGTGGACCAGGTAACGCGCCGAGTTCTTGGCGTCCGTGTCGACGTAGTGACCGACCGCGCCGCCGACCCCCGTGCGCTGCAGGCGGCCGACGACGGCGGCGAGGGCGGAGCGGTCGGCGGCGGAGGCCACGTCGGCGAGCTCACCGGCGATCGGAGCGAGCCCCGCCGCCTCCACGACATCGGCGTCCATGAAGCTGCCGTACAGATCGCCGATGCGCTGCGCGTCGGTCCCCGGGGTCGCACCGGAGCCCGCCGCCTCCTCGATGATGTTCTGGACGTCGACCTCGGCCTTGTCGTAGAGCGTGCGGAACGCGCCGTCGATCGCCCGGTCCGCGGGAATCTCGTATTCGTCGATCCACTTGCCGTTCACGTGGACGAACAGGTCGTCCTGGGCGCGGGTGTCGCTGTCGAGGTGGGTGAGGTCGATGCCGGAGCGCTGAGCCGTGGTCATGCGTTCCATCCTTACACCGTTCCGCGCCGACAGGTCCACCACTGCGCTCAGGGCGAAACCAAGGACCGGGGAACGGTCAGACGTCGACGCCGAGGTTGATCGCCGCGAGGTAGCCGTCCGACTGCTTGGCGACGGTCACCAGTCCTGCGTCGTCGTAGATGCTGTCGGTGGCGTTGGTCACGTTGCTCTCACGCCCGGTGTGATCGGAGTACGGCGCCGTCGCGTACACCTCGTCGAGCAGGGCCTCGTCGAAGAACAGCTGGGTGGTGAGCACCGTCTTCTTGTCGATGTGCACCTTCAGGTGGATGTGGGTGGTCCGGCCGATGTACCAGCCGGGAAAGACGGTGGTGAACTGGGCGATGCCGTTCGCGTCCGTGGTCTGGGCGCCGCGCAGGTAGGTGCCGTCGTCCGTGGTGGTGGCCTCGCTGTCGCCGACACTGTAGGACCCGTCGGACGTCTCACCCGAGCCGCCGGACATGTCGCCACCGGGTCCGCCTTCGGGCGGCTGGCCGCCGCCGGGACCACCTGCCGGGGGTTGGCCGCCGCCACCGCGTCCGCCTTCCGGCGGCTGGCCACCGCCACCGGGCGCGCCGCCGAGGGCCGCGGCCTTCGAACCCGACTCGAAGCCGGAGTACACGCCGCCCGCGTCGCAGTGCCAGATCTCCACGACGGCATTGCTCACGACCGCGGCGGAACCGTCCGCGGAACAGTTCGTCAGGTCCTGCACCCGCAGTGCGAGCTGCAGGTTCGTCCCCGGTCGGTCTTTGCGGATGTCGCTGCGGATGGAGTCGACGTCGAACCAGTACGGTCCCTGCGTCTCCTCGACGGCCATCACGCACTGCGGCGCCTGGTCGAGCAGGGTCGTCACCGCGTCGGCGCTCGTCGTCGTCGCACTGGATGCGGCCGCGGTCGACGTGGCCGACGCCGACGTGCCGCTGCTCGCATTCCCGGTGCAGGCGGCGATGAGCCCACCCAGACTCACCGTTCCCCCGACCGCAAATGCGCGGCGGCGGCTGATGCGCAGTCGGCTCTTCTCGACGTCCTTGTTCACAATGCGTACCTCTCCATGATCGGGCTGTGTCCCCGATCGTGGCGCACGAAGCTGCGCTCGGCGTTCGGTCCGGCTGTGAACTTGCTGGGAACTCAGCCGCCGAGGCGGGCGTGCATCTCCCAGACAAGCACCTCGGCGCCGGAGTGGGAGGAGATCTGCTGGCCACCGGAGGCGCTCAACCGGACGGCGTCGCCCTCGTACAGGGTGCCGACACCCTCCATCTCCGCGGTGCCCCGGGCGACGAACACGTGGAGGAACGGCGCTTCGGGAATGGTCACCGGTGCGCCGGGGAAGATTCGCGCGACATGCAGCGCCGCGTGCTTGTTGTTGATCCGGATCGCCGAATTGTCCTTGTATTCCGGCATTCCGGACGCAACGGGCACCAGCCCGCCCATGAGGATCTCGTCCTCGATCTCGAGTTGTTCGTAACTCGGGGCGAGTCCGGGTTCGTCGGGTACCACCCACATCTGGACGAAATGCACCGGCTCGTGGTGCTGCTCACCGGCGAGGCGCCAGCTGTCGTTCTTCTCGGAATGCATGATGCCCTTGCCTGCGCTCATGCGTTGCGCAAGGCCGGGATAGATGATGCCGGAGTGGCCGATCGAGTCCTGGTGGACGAGCGAGCCGCGCAGCACCCAGGTGACGATCTCCATGTCCTTGTGCGGATGGGTGTCGAATCCCTGACCGGGGAGCACCGTGTCGTCGTTGTTGACGAGGAGCAGTCCGTGGTGCGTGTTGTCGGGGTCGTAGTGCTGGCCGAAGGAGAACGAGTGCTTCGAATCCAACCAGGAAATCTTGGTTTTCAGCCGATCGCCGGCGCGATGAACGTAGACGTGAGGTGTGGTGACTGCTGGCATATCGGTCCTCCTTCGGGTGGTACCGGTCCAGAGTACGAGGTGCCGGCGGCCGGTTCTCGCAAGACGGTGTCGATTGTGCATCGAATTCATCGCCTGCTCGTCGCGGTGGAGGTGCCCGCGTCGATCCCGAAATGAGGCTGCGCAGTGCGGCATTGGAGGATCGATGTTTCGTAAGGCGCTGCTCGGCAACGGGTTTCGGTCACGGTTCGAAAGGTGTGAAAGACGGCCGTCCAGTTCGTACCGTGACGAATGCCCGCTTTCGCCGAGCCCGCGGCGTACAGTTCGAATTGTGCGTCCAGGAGTCGCAGGATTGCGGCACGTCGCACCCGGCGGAAGGAGCGTGATGGAGGCGAATCCGGATCGACACGATCAGCTCCCCGAACACCAGCGGATCGCAGACCTTGTCGACGACATGGAAGACCGGCTGGCGGCCGAACGCGAGGCCAAGGGGATCGCCGGCAACGCGTCCGAGCGCAAGCAGGAGGAGCAGGTCGAGCCCGACGACCAGGCGCCCGAGTAGGTGGTGCGGCTGCGCCGCCCGTGAGTACTTGTTAACGTCGGGCGGTTAACAAGTACTCACGGGTAGGCTACTCGAAGAAGCGGTACACGGCCTCGACGACTACCGCGGGTCGCTCGCTGCCCTCGAGTTCGATCTGCCCCGCGACCGTCACCTGGACGCCGCCCTTGGGCAGTTCCTCGACGGACTGCAGCGTTGCATTCAGCCGGACACGTCCCTCGGCGGGCACCGGGTTGGTGAACCGGACCTTGTTCAGGCCGTAGTTGACGGCCATGGTCACGCTGTCGACGGTCAGGATCTCGTCCCACATGGGGATGATCAGCGACAACGTGAGGTACCCGTGGGCGATGGGCCCGCCGAACGGGCTCTCGGCCCGGGCGCGCTCGGGGTCGACGTGGATCCACTGGTGGTCGTCGGTGGCGTCGGCGAACGTGTCGATCCGCTGCTGCGGGATGTCGATCCACGAACTGGTGCCCAGCGACGTGCCCTCGAGCGCGGCGAGGTCGGCGAGGGTGGCGACCCGGGTGGTGGTGGCGGTGGTCATGAGTGCTCTCCTGGTTCGGTGGGGCCGGGTCAGTGCTTGATGCCGAGGACGCGCAGCGCGTTCTGCTTGAAGATCAGCGGCGCGACCTCCGGTTTGATGTCGAGGTTCTCGAAGTCCTTGATCCAGCGGTCGACCTGGATGACGGGGAAGTCGGACCCGAACAGCACCTTGCCGCGGAGCATGCTGTTGGCGGCCTTGACCAGCTGCGGCGGGAAGTACTTCGGCGACCATCCGGACAGGTCGATGTAGACGTTCGCCTTGTGGGTGGCGATGGAGATCTGTGCGTCGACCCACGGGACGGCGGGGTGGGCCATGATCACGGTGAGGTCGGGGAAGTCGGCGGCGACGTCGTCGAGGAGCATGGGGTCGGAGTAGCGCAGTTTGATGCCGTGCCCGCCGGGCAGTCCGGCGCCGATGCCGGTCTGGCCGGTGTGGAAGAGGGCGGGGACCCCGGCCTCGGCGATGGCGTCGTAGAGCGGGTAGAAGCGGCGGTCGTTGGGCTCGAATCCCTGCATGCTGGGGTGGAATTTGAAGCCCTTGACGCCGTAGTCGTCGACGAGGCGGTGGACGCGGCGGACGGCGGCCTTGCCCTGCCAGGGGTCGACGGAGCCGAACGGGATGAGCACGTCGTTGTGGCGGGCGGCGCCCTCGGCGATCTCCTCGACGGAGTTCGCGGCGTGTCCGCTGGCGGAGGCCGCATCGACGGTGAACACGACCGCGGCCATGTTGCGGGCCCGGTAGTGGTCGGCGACCGCGTCGATGGACGGGGTGCGTTCCTCGCCGGACTTGAAGTACTTCTCGGACGCGGCCATCAGTTCGTCGTCGAGGGACCGGTGTCCGCAGCCGTCGATCTCGACGTGGGTGTGGATGTCGATGGCGTCGATCTTGTCGAAGTCGATGCCGTACTCGTAGCGGCTCACTTGGCCATCAGCTCCTCGGGGAATTCCTCGCCGACGGACTGGACGGCGTCGCCGAACGTCCGGGTCCACCGGGCCGCGATGTCGTCGGCCGACCAGCCGCCGTCCTGGTACTCGACCGCGGTCAGTTCGGGGTGCGACCACAGTGCGAGCCGGTCGCCGCCGACGGCGAACGCCTGTCCGGTGATGTCGGCTGCGGCGTCGGAGGCGAGGAACGAGATGATGCCCGCGGCGTCGTCGGGGGTGCCCATCCCCACCTCGCGGCGGATGATGCCGGGCAGCGGTTCGCCGTTCTTCATGCCCTCGATGTAGGGGGCGAGGAAGGGGACGGTCTCGGTCATCGCGGTCGCGGCGACGGGGCAGACGGCGTTGGCGGTGATGCCGGCGCGCTGCAGTTCCATCGCCCAGGTGCGGACCATGCCGACGATGCCGGACTTGGCGCCGGAATAGTTGGTCTGCCCGAAGTTGCCGCGCTGACCGGCGGGGGAGCCGATGCAGATGATGCGGCCACCGTCGCCCTGGTCGCGGAAGCGCAGGACCGCTTCACGGACGCAGGTGAACGTGCCGCGCAGGTGCACGCCGACGACGGCGTCGAAGTCGTCGTCGGTCATCTTCCACAGCACCTTGTCGCGGAGGATGCCGGCGTTGGTGACCATGACGTCGAGGCGGCCGAAGGCGTCGACCGCGCCGGCGACCAGTTTCCGGGCGGTCTCGGTGCTGCCGACGGGGGCGACGACGGCGACGGCGCGGCCGCCGGCTGCGGTGATCTCGGCGACGGCGGCGTCGGCGGTGGCGGCGTTGACGTCGTTGATCACGACCGCGGCGCCGTGGCGTGCCAGGTCCTTGGCGTAGGCGAGCCCGAGGCCCTGTCCGCTGCCGGTGACGACGGCGACTTTGTCGGTGAGGTCCATGTCGTGATTCTCCTAAGGTCGTGTTCGCTGAATCACACGTAATCATTGATGATTGAGAAAGTCAATCGTTAAGATCTGCTACTCTAGCGACACTCATCGGAAGGGGGTCGTCACATGGCAGAGGCGCAGGCGTTATCAGACGACATCGGGTTCCTGCTCTCCCGCGTCGGCGGAATGGTGCTGGGCTCGGTGAACAAGGCCCTCGTTCCCACCGGACTGCGGGTGCGGTCCTACTCGGTGCTGGTCCTCGCGTGTGAACAGGCCGAGGGCGTCAACCAGCGCGGAGTGGCCGCCACCATGGGCCTCGACCCCAGCCAGATCGTGGGACTCGTCGACGAACTCGAGGAACGCGGACTCGTCGTGCGCACCCTCGACCCCTCCGATCGCCGCAACAAACTGATCGCCGCGACCGACGAGGGCAGGCGGCTCCGCGACGACGCCAAGGCCCGCGTCGACGCCGCCCACGGACGCTATTTCGAGGGCATCCCCGAAGCGGTCGTGAATCAGATGCGGGACACGTTGCAGAGCATCGCCTTTCCCGCACCTCCCGAGTAGGGCACGATGACCGACCTGCTCGCCCCGGCCCCGCCCGGCCTGTCGTTCCTCGCCACGTTCGTCGTGCAGGTCGCCGATCCGGTGGAGATCGGATCCACACCCGGAGGCAACCGCCGCATCATCCCCATCGTCGGGGGACGCGTCGAGGGCCCCGAACTCCGCGGCACCGTGCTGCCGGTCGGGGCGGACTTCCAGGTGCTCAGCTCGGCCACGCTCACCGAACTCGAGGCCAAGTACGCGATCGAGACCGACGACGGCGACCGGATCTACGTCACCAACTTCGGGCTTCGCTCGGGCACCCCGGAAGACATCGCCCGGCTGGTCGCGGGGGAGCCCGTGCCGCCCGAGCGCATCTACTTCCGCTGCACGCCGCGGCTCACCGCCGCCGAGGGCCGGTGGTCGTGGCTGCGCTCGCGGATCCTCGTCGGCACCGGCGAACGCCTGCCCGGCGAGGTCCGTCTCACGGTGTTCGTGGTGGACTGACCGGCCGTGGAAATCCGCTGGATGAAGTCGTTCGTCGCGGTCGCCGAGGAACTCAACTACGGCCGGGCCGCCGAGGTGCTGCACATCGCGCAACCGGCGGTGAGCCAGCAGGTGCAGCAACTCGAGAAGCGTCTCGGTGTGAAACTGTTCGACCGCACCACGCGCTCGGTCCGGCTCACGGCAGCGGGGGAGCGATTCCTGCAGCCGTGCAAGGACGCCCTCGCCGGGATCGATCGCGCCGTCGATGCCGCCGTGATCGCGGATCCGGAGGTCGAGGGGCGCGTCCGGGTCGGCTTCAGCGGAGCCTACGGGCAGACCGAATTGTCTTCTCTGGCAAGGTCGGTGCGCCGCCGTTACCCGCTGATCGACCTCGTCCTCGAGGGGGCGACGGTGAGTGGGCAGATCCTCGACGAGATCTGGGAGGGGCAACTGGACCTCGGGATCGTCTCCGACGCGGTCTCCCACCCCCACGTGCTCACGCGGCAGATCTCGGTGGAGTACCTCAGTGCGCTGCTCCCGAGCGATCACCCACTCGCCGAACGGAAGTCGATCGACCTCGCGGAACTGCGCGAGGAAACGTTCGTCGCAAATCCCGCCGCCACCGGATCCACGCTACGCCGGGACCTGCTCGCCGCGTGCCGTGATGCCGGGTTCACCCCGAACATCGTGCAGGAGACCACCGACGGCATCGTGCTGACTGCCCTCGTCGCGGCGGGCGTCGGCGTGGCGCTCGTGCCCGGCGACGTGCAGACGTATCCCAATCGGGTGGTGCTGATCCCCCTCGACGCCGGACGATTCGAAGTCCGGGCGGCGCTGGCCTGGTCGGACCGTCCCGTGTCGCCCGTCGTGCAGACGGTCCTCGACCTCGCCGCCGAGGTGCTGCCGACGCCGGGCACCGACTCCGACGAGTAATAAAGATCGGTTATCAATCACTGCCGATACTGCTCTTGGACGGTGATCGGTTTCTTTGGCCGAGTCTCCCTCGGCGGCAACGGATGTGACCTGGACAACTCCCGGTCCCCGGTGTCGCACCCACCTCGAGGCCTCTCCGAACTCCCGGAAGCCCTTCACTTTCAGGTAGGAACCACATGACTTCCACATTCGACGGCCGCGCCGTACGCGCCGACGCGAGCGCCCGGTCGCCCCACGCGCGCCGGGCCGCCCTGGCCTCCTTCGTGGGCAGCACGCTCGAGTACTACGACTTCTTCATCTACGCCTCCTTCTCCGCGCTCGCGTTCAACACCCTGTTCTTCCCGGATCTCGGTTCCTTCTGGGGAACCATCGTGTCGATGGGGACCATCGGGATCGGGTACGTCGTCCGGCCGCTCGCGGCTCTCGTCTTCGGGCACTTCGGGGACACGCTCGGACGCAAGCGGATGCTGGTGGTGACGCTCGTGATGATGGGCGTGGCCACGTCCCTCATCGGCTGCCTGCCCACCTACGGTGCGATCGGCGTCGCAGCGCCGATTCTGCTGGTCCTGCTCCGTGCCGTCCAGGGCGCGTCGGCGGCCGGCGAGTCGGCGGGAGCGGCGTCCCTGGCCCTCGAACACGCACCCGCAGGCCGTCGTGCGCTCGCGGCGAGCTGGGTGAACACCGGTGCGGCCGCAGGCATGCTGCTGGCGTCGCTGGTGGTCCTCGTGTTCTCCGGGCTGCCCGAGGACGCCTTCCTCGACTGGGGATGGCGTATCCCGTTCCTGCTCAGCATGTTCGTCGCGCTCGCGGGCCTCGTGATCCGCCGGATGCTGCCCGAGAGCGACGTGTTCGAGGAGGCCGTCTCCACCGGCGGGCCGAAGGAGATGCCGGCGAAGGTGATCTTCCGCGACCACTGGCCGAGCGTGCTGCGGGTCGTGGGCTGCGGACTGTTCGCGGTGGTGTCCACCATCTTCAGCGCCTTCGCCCTCTCGTGGGGCACCCACGAGGCCGGTGTCTCCCGGACCGTCATGGTGGGAGCCACCGTCCTCACCGCCGCGCTCGCTCTCGTCGCGCAACCGGCCGCCGGGATTCTCGCCGACCGGATCGGCCGCAAACCGATCTTCATCACCGGCAACCTCGTTTGCGCGGCCTCCATCTCGGGGTTCTTCTGGGCGATCAGCCAGCGTTCGACTGCCCTGATCCAGATCACCGCGTGCGTCGTGATGGTGGTCGGCTACTCGCTCGTCAACGCCATCGGCCCCGCGCTGTACGCCGAGATGTTCGAGACGCGCATCCGGTACTCGGGCATGGCGATCTCCGGACAGCTGGCCCTGGTGGCCACCGGATTCGCCCCCACCATCGCCGCGGCCCTCGTCCGGTCCGGGCCGAACGGCTGGATACCGGTGGCCGCGTTCACCGCGGGCTGCTGCCTGGTCAGCGCCCTCACCACCCTCACGGTCCGCGAAACCTACCGGACCAGCACCAGCGACCTCGGTAAATGACCCACCTCCCGTCGAAAGCGACCACACCTGTGAAACACGATGTACTGATCGAGAACGACGTCGAGGCGACGATGCGGGACGGCGTCGTCCTCCGCTCGACCGTCTACCGCCCGAATGCACGCGGCCGCTTCCCGGTGCTGCTCACCCGCACCCCGTACGGCCGCGACCTGTCCGTCAACTCCGGCTACCTCAACCCCACCACGGTCGCGGCCGGCGGATTCGTGGTGATCATGCAGGACGTCCGCGGCCGGTTCGGCTCCGACGGCGAGTTCGTGCCGTCCGAGAACGAAGGTCCGGACGGCTACGACACCGTGCAGTGGGCCGCCGAACTGCCGTACTCGACCGGAGCCGTCGGCATGTGGGGACGGTCCTACTTCGCCGAAACACAGTGGCGCGCAGCCCAGGAGAAGCCACCCGCCCTGCGCGGCATCGCGCCGGGAATCTCGGCAGGCGGCAACGCGCGGTCCGGTGGGCTCGTGCGCGGGGGTGCGGTCGAATTCGGCGCCCGGCTCGGGTGGGGGCACCTGTCGGCCGGACCGGCCGAGATCGCGAAACTGTCCCGGACCGATCCCGCACTCGCAGAACGCGAATGGGAGTCGTGGGCGCGGATCGATCGGGCGATGTCCGAGAACACGTACTTCGACGCCCTGCCCCTGCGCGGCCTGGCGGACGACGCCCCCGCGTTCTTCGCGTCGCCGATCGTCGAATCGCTCGGGTTCGCGATCGATCACCCCAGCCGCGACCTGTGGGACAGCGCGAGCGACCGGGCCGTCGACCTCCCCACGCTGCACATCGGCGGGTGGTACGACATCTTCGTCAACAGCACCCTCGACCAGTACTTCGGCCAACTCGCCCACAGTGATTCCGGTGCGGCCCCCGCGCCATACCTGATCGTGGGTCCGTGGAGTCACACCAACTTCTCCGGGCTCGGCGGGTCGGTGGTGTTCGGCAGTTCCGCCAACCAGGCGGTGCTCGACTCGGGTCAGGATCTGTCGGCGGTGCACGCGCAGTGGTACGCGGCGGTGCTCGGCGACGAGGAACCCGACTTGCCGCGGGTCCGGATCTTCGTGATGGGGGAGAACCGGTGGCGGACGTACGACCGTTTCCCGGCGCCCACCCACATTGCGGACCTGTTCCTCGCCCCCGGCGGAAGCCTCGCCGCGGAAGCGGCGCAGACGGATGGACGCGTCGACTACGACTACGACCCGGCGGATCCGGTGCCGACGGTCGGTGGGGCGACGATGATGCCGGGAACGTGCGCACCCGGCGCACTGGAACAGAGCCGGGTCGAATCCCGCGACGACGTCCTCGTGTTCACCGGCGAGGTCCTCACCGAACCGTTGACGGTGATCGGCCGGCTGTCCGCGACACTGTTCGCGTCGTCGAGTGCCGTCGACACGGACTTCGTCGTCAGGCTGTGCCGGGTCACGGCGGACGGCACGTCGATCACGCTCACCGACGGCATCGTGCGGGCCCGCTACCGCGACTCCTACCGGACACCGGGGGCGTACACGTCCGCCGAGCCGAGCCTGCTCGGGCCCGGGGAGGTGTACGAGTACGCGATCGACCTGTGGTCCACGGCCGTCACGTTCCAGCCCGGTGAGCGCATCCGCGTCCAGGTGACGTCCAGCAACCATCCCCGCTGGGACCGCAACCTCAACACCGGTGAATCCGCCTACGAATCAGACGAATTCGTGGTCGCCCACCAGAGCGTGCACACCGGCGTCCGGCACCCCAGCCGGGTGTCCCTGCCGGTCGTGCGCTGACGCGCCCGTGAGTACTTGTTAACCGCCGGACGTTAACAAGTGCTCACGGGGCGAAGCCATGTGCGTCGTCGCCGGCCTGCCGTTCAGCAGGCCGGCTTTCGCGTAAACCAGCGAACCCGTGCACACGCCGGCCATCAACGGGACCTCGGCGCGCTGCCTGCGAACCCAGCCGAGATGGGCGTCGTCAAGCAGTTGCGGCCGGGTGCCCTGACCGCCCGGGTGGATCAGGACGTCGATCGGCGGGGCGTCGGCGTAGGAATGATGCGCGCCCAGCACGAGCCCCTTGGCGCACTGCACACTCCCGCCTGATGCGGACAGGCAGAACACGGCGTAGCCGTCGTCCGGGTACATCGGCGTCCACGCGGACAGCACCTCCCACGGCCCGACGGCGTCCAACTCCTCGACGCCGTCGAACAACACGATCCCGATGTGCTTCACCCTCAAATGCTACCGCCCGTGAGTGCGGGTGCATCGAGCGCTGATGCCGGGCACTGAGTTCGAGTGCTGGACGGTGCACGGCGATGACCAGGTTCCGGTGGGCCGACCGAGCCGTAGCTGTCGTATTTGGTATCGATCGAGGAGTCGCCGAACACGGTCATGGCATATGCGCACGACTTGAAGGACGAGCTGACCTACCTGAATCGACACGGGATCGAATGACGGTCGGTGAGGCTTGACGACGTCGCCAGGTTCGTGGCTTGGCTTCGGATGTACCCGGTTTGTGATGTGGGGGTGCGTGTCATCCAAGATCATCTGTTATCCCGTCGATCTCCTACGACGGATGTACGCCAGACGGTGGGACTGCAGCCGAAGCTGGTTTTGAACCAGCGGGAGAAGTTGCTGGGTGAGGAGAAGGAGAGCATGTCGGCGATTTCGATGAGTGAGCGCCGCGAGTTGCCGACCAAGCGCCCTGCCAGTTCCGCGCGGACCGAGTCGAGTACCGAGGAGAAGGTATTTCCCTCGGCGGCGAGTTTGCGGTGCAGGGTCCGGCGGTCGACTCCGAGGCTGTGGGCTACCCGCTCCATCGAGCAGCGGCCGGTGGGTAGCAGAATTTCGATCAGTTCGCGGACCCGGTTGACTGTGGTCGCTTGGTGTGAGGCTTCGATCGATTCGAGAAACTTCTGGGCGTATGGGCGAAGAAGGGGATCGGACATGGCGTTGGGTGCGTCGAGATCTGTGGCGTAGAGCGATATTCCGTCGAAGACCTGACCGAACTGCACGATGGGTCCGAACAGTCGCGTGTAGGTGCTTCCATGCCGCGGTGCAGGGTGCGAAAAGGATACGGCGAGGGGTTGTATCTGCGGGCCGAGGAGATCCCGCAGCAGGCGGTACAGCACGCCGACCGTCAGGTCGATCGATTGCCGGAGTTCCCCGGGTTTGCCGACGTCGACTGAGACTTCGAGAGCGGCGATCCCGCCGTCTTCGCTCATGCGAGTGCGCAGCGATTCGTTGTACGTGTGCTGATAGCGCATGAGGACCTTCAGCGCGCTACGGACATCCGGCTCTTCGCGGATGACCAGGCTCAACGGTCCGAGATTGGAGAAGCGCCGGAGTGTGGCGAGGGCGAAGCCGAAATCGTCCCGTCCGGATGTGGCTGCGGAGCGCTCGAGCAATTCGGCGACCGCTGCTGCCGGCGCCCATTGGTCCTGCAGGCTGAGGCTGGCCGGATCCAGGCCGACCTCCCTGAGTGAGCGCACGGGGTTCAGGCCCAGGGACTGGGCGAGTTCGACGTAGTTGTTCAGCGCGGCGTACCGGGCAAGGGGCTTCATGACTCCACCATGTGTCCTATTTTGAATAGAAACGCGTCCCGAAATGATAAGCATCCCGGGGCCGTTCCCTCTAGCTTTAGGTCCATCACAACGACGTGGGGAAGGGAAGACCGATGCGTCTCCGCAGGTAGCGTCACCGTCCGGCGCTGGACTCCATCACCGACCCCGCCGAACTCGCCGGGGAGTCCGCCCTCGGCATCGGCTCGTCGGTCCTCGCTCTCCGACCACAAATTCGACCTGACCTACACGGTGCTTNCCGATGTACTCAGTGAAACTCCGACGATAGGGGACGCCTCATGACGACGACTGACAACACGAATCGCTTCGCGGACGGCTGCGCATGGATCGAGGGCGAATGGGTGCCCATCGACCAAGCGCGGATACCGATCCTCGACAGCGGCTTTATCCGCTCGGATCTCACCTACGACGTCGCCGCNGTCTGGGAAGGCCGTTTCTTCANGCTCGACGATCATATCGATCGGCTGCTCGGTAGCTGCGAAAAGCTGCGTCTCGCACCTCCTCTCAGNCGAGGTGAGATCAAAGACATCATGATCGACGGNGTNCGCCGATCCGGCCTCCGGAACGCCTACGTCGAAGTCATCGTCACCCGNGGCGTACCGGGNCCTGGCGACCGCGATCCCCGCAATTGGGCACCCCGCTTCTACGCGTTCGCGATTCCCTACGTATGGATAGTCNGGCCCGAACNGCAGNAAACCGGCGCNGACATGGTCATCTCCCAGCGCACCCAGCGCATCCCACCGAACTCCGTCGATCCGACCGTCAAGAACTTCCATTGGGGTGACCTCGTCCGCGGTCAGTTCGAGGCCTATGACCGCGGCGCCTGGCTGGGGGTCCTTCCCGACAGCCACGGGATGATCACNGAAGGCGCCGGCTACAACGTCTTCGCGATGATCAACGGCNCGCTCCGGACACCTGCTCGCGGAGTACTTCTCGGAATCACCCGCAGAAGCGTGCTCGAGATAGCGGAGGAGCTAGGGATCCCCTGCGTGGTAGGCGATCTCAGCGTCGACGAACTCCGCGCCGCGGACGAGGTGTTCGTAACCAGCACGGCCGGGGGCATAATGCCCGTCGCCACCCTNGACGGAACACCGATCGGCGCAGGCCTCCCGGGTCCGCACACCACAAAAATCCGCGACGAGTACTGGCGCCGCCATGCCGACCCGAGGTTTACCGAACAAGTCGACTACTGACGCGGCGAACGCGCAGTGCTGCAGAAACTTTCGTACTACCTGAGAAGCCGACGGCCCGCTCCAGGACGCAAGCCGGAACGCGGCACCAGAGTTCCCTCCCTCGAGACCATGCCCCAAGCGGGGCAGAAGCGGATACTCAGATGACAATCCAACAAAGTACAGAACCCTCCACCGGCAGCGGGCAGTCGCGCACTACGCAGCCTCGTGGGCTTTGGAACTTGGCGTTCACCGAGATCTGGGAACGCTTCAGCTACTTCGGCCTACAAGTCACCCTGACCTACTACCTGGTCGCTTNCCTGGCGGAGGGGGGCCTTGCGCTCGATCCGGCGACTGCCGTCAGCATTGTCGGGGCCTACGGCGGCTCCGTCTACCTCTCTCAGCTTATCGGCGCCTGGGTGTCCGACCGTGTGCTCGCACCGCGGTCCGGGGTTCTGTATGGCGCCGTCATCATCATGTCCGGCCACATTTGTCTAGCTCTGATTCCGGNAATGCCCGGCTTAGCTGCAGGCCTTGGCATGATCGCTCTCGGTACCGGGGCGCTCAAGACGAATATCGCCACCATGGTGGGAATTCTCTACGACGGCCGTGACCGGATAGAACGCGATGCAGGCTTCTCGTACTTCTTTCTGGCCATCAACATCGGTGTGATCGCGGGTCCGGTACTGACCGGATTCTTGCAGAGCCGTTTCGGATTCCACATAGCCTTCCTGGCTGCGGCGATTGGAATGTTCTTGGCACTCGTGCAATACAGTGCGACCTTCCGCGCCTTGCCGGCAACAACGGCTGTGGTCAAATACCCGATCAGTCCCCAGCGCCTGGCCGCGGTTGCCGTCGGCACAGTTGTGGTCATTGCAATTTTCGCGTTGCTATTCCGGATTCACGTCATCACTCAGGCCAACATGACCTACTTCGTCGGCNTGCTCATCGTGGTCGTAGTGGCCTGCTACTTCGCACTCATGCTGCGCACCGACACAATCTCTCCGAGCGAGAAGCGTCGGGTCCGCGGCTACATCCCGATGTGGGTTGCCGAGGCGGTGTTCTATGGGCTGCTGCTACAGGTCTTCACCACTGTTCCACTGTTTGTCCTCGACCGTGTCAATCTCGACGTCGGTGGATGGACGATCCCGCAGGCGTGGTTCTCCGTCGTCGGNTCAGTTGCGTTGGTGATTGTGCTGCCACTCATGGCCTCAGTGTGGAAGGACAGCGCGGTTGGGCGACTCTCGCCGTCAAAGAAGTTTGCCGTCGCTTTGTCCGTCGTCGGAGCCTCCTACCTACTCATGCTGTTCTCCGAAGCCTCGCCAGGGCGCACCGTCTCGCCCTTCCTGATCGCCTTCTGCCTCATCGTCGCGGGTGTCTCCGAGGTCCTCGTAGCTCCCGTCGGGTTGTCGCTGATCACTCGCATCGCACCGGAACGGTTCAAATCCCAGTCAGTNGCCTTGACGATCCTCTCCTTGGGTGCGGGATCGTCNCTGGCCGGAGCCCTTGCCGTGCTGTACACCAGGATTCCCGTCGCCGCCTTCTTCTGTCTGAACGGCATTCTGGGTCTTGTTGGTGCGCTACTCCTCGCGGCCGCCGCCCGAAAGATCGATACGGCGCTGGCGGTGTGACGGTTGCGCGCTGACGCACCCGTGAGTACTTGTTAACCGCCGGACGTTAACAAGTACTCACGGGCGGAGGTTCGCAAGTCGGGTTTGCGGATCTTGCCGGTCGCGGTGCGGGGGAGTCCCTCCGCGATCCGGATGAACGTGGGAATCTTGAACCCTGCGAGCTTCTCTCGCAGCCGGGCGCGCACCGTGTCCTCGTCGAGGGCTGTGCCGTCGGCGGCGACGACGAATGCCATGCCGGTCTCGCCCCACTTCTCGTGCGGGACGCCGATCACCGCCGCCTCCCGGACGCCGTCGAGCTTCAGCAGCGCCGCCTCGACCTCGGCGGGGTAGACGTTCTCGCCGCCCGAGATGTACGTGTCCTTGTAGCGGTCGCAGATGAAGAGGAAACCATCGTCGTCGAAGTAGCCGGCGTCGCCGGTGTGCAGCCAGCCGTTCACGATGGTGCGGCCGGTCGCCTCGGGCTGATTCAGGTAGCCGAGCATCACATTCGGTCCCTTCGCGACGATCTCACCGATCTCGTTCGGTTCGGCGCTCGACCCGTCCGGGCGGACGACATCGACGTCGGTGAAGAACGTTCGCTTGCCTGCCGATCCGACCTTCGCGCGGACGTCGTCCCCCGACAGCATGGTCACCGACGGCGCGGTTTCCGTCAGACCGTAGGCCTGCGCGATCGCGACGCCGCGTTCCTGCCACGGCGAGATCAGCGCTTCGGGCAGGGGAGCCCCGGCGACGCAGATGGCCCGCAGGCTGGACAGGTCGGCGCCCGCGAACCGGGGGTGGTGCCACAGTTCCTGGATCATCGTGGGGACGGCGAAGAACGTGGTGATGCGTTCCTTCTCGATCGTGTCGAGGACGGCGCCGGCGTCGAACTTGCGCAACAGCACGACGGTGCCCCCGGACAGCAGGGTCGGTGTGACAGCCCCGCCGATACCGCCGATGTGGAACAGCGGCGCCACCGACAGTGTGCGTTCCTTCGACGTCATGTCCTGGGCGAGAAGCTGGTTCATGGCGTTCCACAGCATGTTTCCGTGGCTGAGCATGACGCCCTTCGGTGCCCCGGTGGTGCCCGACGAGTACATGAGCACCGACAGGTCGTCGAGACCGACCTGCTCGTCGATGCGGGTGTCCGGCTGCCCGGCGAGCACCCCCTCGTAGGTGTGGGCGGACCACGAGTCGCCCAGCCCGATCCAGGTCGTGACCGGGGACTCCGACAGCGCCAGCTCCTGTGCGACGTTGGCCTGCTGATCGCCGAAGATCACTGTGGTGCAGCGTGAATCGCCGAGAACGTAGCGCGCTTCCTCGGCGGTGAGGCGGGCGTTGAGCGGGAGGTACGTGGCGCCAAGAAGCCCGGCGGCGAACATCACCTCGAGCGCGGCGGGGTCGTTGAACCCGAAGAAGCCTACGCAGTCACCCTTCTCGACGCCGAGGGCGCGCAGGCCGTGGGCGAGTCGGCGGGTCCGCAGGGCCATCTCCTCGTAGGTGACCGCTCGTCCGTCGAAGACGAGCGCCTCGTTCCTCGGCGTCATGGTGATGCGGCGCTCGAGCCACGAGCCGATGCCTTCGTTGTCCATGGTGACTCCTCGTTCTCTTCGAAACTACTCTCGGGCTCGTGTCAGGCCGACGGGGTGTCGGCGCTCAGGTCGTTGTCCTTGCTTTCCTTCGTCGCGACGAGGAAGACGGCGCTGACCACGCACAGTGCGATGACGAACAATCCGACCGGGACGATCGACTTGCCTGACGACGCGAACAGCGACGCCAGGATGACGGGGGTGAATCCGGCGCCGACGAGGGTGGCCAGCTGGTATCCGAGCGACGCCCCGGTGTAGCGCGCGCGGGTGCCGAACTGCTCGGAGATGAATGCGGCCATCGGCCCGTAGGTGGCCGAGTGACAGATGGTGTACCCCACGAAGGCGAGCGCGATGAACAGGAACCGACCCGTGCCCAGCAGCAGGAACAGCGGGTAGACGCTGAGGATCATCGCCGCGAGACCCGCGAGCATGACCGGCCTGCGGCCGATCCGGTCGGACAGCCGCGCCGATCCGAGGACCAGGAAGATCGCACAGAACTGGCAGAAGGAGAACGCCAGCAGCGCGTCGGATCGCTGGGCGCCGCTCGACACGGCGTAGGTGATGGCGAACGTGGTGAACGCGGTCTGCATTCCGAAGCTCGCGATGCAGCTCATCGATGCCACGACGACCGCGCGGGGCCGCTTCAGGATGGTGACGATGGGCGGGGTGGTCTCCTTCTCGGCCGATTCCTTCAGCGCCGCCGTGAACAGCGGGCTCTCCGCCACCTTGGACCGGACGAACAGGCCGAGGGCCAGCATGAGCGCCGAGAGCAGGAACGGGATGCGCCAGCCCCACGTCAGGAACTGCTCGTCGGGCAGCAGGGACACGGCCGCCAGGGCGAGGGTGCCGAGCAGGGCACCGGTCGGTGCGCCCGCGTTGGTGAACGCCGCGGCGAAGCCGCGCTTGCCGGATTCGGCGTGTTCGAGCGACATCAGTGCTGCGCCACCCCATTCGCCACCGACGGCGAGTCCCTGGCAGACGCGGAGGAGGACGAGGAGCACCGCCGCCCAGGACCCGATCATCTCCGGTGGGGGAATGAGCCCGATCGCGAACGAGGCGATGCCCATGACGGTCATGGAGATCAGCAGCATCGCCTTCCGGCCGACCGTGTCGCCGAAGTGGCCGAAGACGATTCCGCCCAGCGGGCGTGCGACGTAGCCGGCCGCAAACGTTCCCATCGACGCGATGGTCGCGGCGAGGGGGTCCAGATCGGCGAAGAACACCGGACCGAAGACGAGGGACGCCGCGGTGGCGTAGAGCAGGAAGTCGTAGAACTCGATGGTGCTGCCCAGGTAGCTCGACAGGAGCACCCTGCGAACTTCCTTCTTGCGTCGGGTGGCCGACATGGTGCCGGCGGTGGCGGTGACCGTCATCGATACTCCTTGGCCGAGCGTGGGACAACAGAGCGGAGCGCATGTGTAGCGCGGATCACAATTAAACATTAATCATTGAACTTGTCAATGGAAGAGATCGCCAACGCTTCGCGGATCGTGATCGCAGACGGCCGCCGAGGCCGCAGTTTGCATGAATTGCCTTGGTGAGCAACCGGACCCGTCAGGACCGCGTGAGCCTGCGCCCGATGATCTCCTTCATGATCTCGGTGGTGCCGGCGTAAATCGGCCCGCCGCGGCAGTCGAGGTAGTCCTGCGCGACGTCGTACTCGCGCATGTATCCGTAGCCGCCGTGCAGCTGGACCGCCCGCTGGACGACCCGCTGCTGCAGCTCGGTGATCCACCATTTCGCCATCGCCGCGGTCACCTCGTCGAGCGTGCCGTGTGCGGCGTCGAGGATGCAGCGGTCGGTGAAGCACTGCGCGATCTCGATCTCGGTGGCGAGTTCCGCGAGGTAGAAGCGGTTGGCCTGGAAGTCGGCCACCCGCCGGCCGAATGCCGTGCGGTCGCAGCTGTATGTCAGGGCCTGGTCGAACGTGCGTCGCATCGACTCCATGGACGTGACGGCCACGCTGAGGCGCTCCTGGGGCAGATTGTGGCGCAGGTAGCCGAAGCCCTCGTTCGGTTCGCCGAGGACGTTCTCGCGGGGGACGCGGACGTCGTCGAACACGAGCTCGGCGGTGTCCTGCGCGCTCAGGCCGACCTTGTGCAGCGGGCCGTTGCGGGTGAATCCGTCCATTCCGGACTCGACCACGAGCAGGCTCACGCCCTTTTTGCCCGCGGCCGGATCCGTCTTGGCCACCACGATCACGAAGTCGGCGAGCATGCCGTTGCTGATGAAGATCTTGGTGCCGTTCAGGACCAGGTCGTCGCCGTCGACGACGGCGGTCGTGGAGATCGCGCCCAGGTCGCTACCCGCGCCCGGCTCGGTCATGGCGATCGCGCCGATCTTCTCGCCGGTGCACAGGGGTGTC
Organism: Rhodococcus sp. NCIMB 12038; assembly: GCF_002165735.1. Lineage (NCBI taxonomy): Bacteria > Bacillati > Actinomycetota > Actinomycetes > Mycobacteriales > Nocardiaceae > Rhodococcus > Rhodococcus sp. NCIMB 12038. The sequence goes on along the minus strand of NZ_NHML01000006.1, from coordinate 18,771 downwards.
AAGAAACGGTGCTTCTGCTCCTCGTTCGCCAGCGAGGTGAGGTAGGGCGTGACGAGGTCGTTGATGCCGGCCAGGCCCATCACTACGGCGGGCGCCCCGACGCGGCACAGTTCTTCGATGACGATGGCGTTGAAACGGAAGTCGTCGGTTCCGCCGCCGGCGAATCGCTCCTCGACGTTTATCCCGAGGAGCCCGAGCTTGCCGGCCTGACGATAGACGTCCCGGTCGACCTGCCCCGCATCGGCCCATTCGCGAAGGAATGGCGCGACGTCGCGTTCGGCGAACCGGCGCACCGTGTCCCGGAACGCGTCGTGATCGGCGTCGAAGATGTTCCGTTCCAGTGCAACCGGAGACATGGATAGGTTCCTTTCGTCGGCAGGCTCGCGTCGCACGCCTGCATACCCGAAAGGAACCTATCTATCAATCATTGAAAATGTCAATGGTTGAGGAGAGTCGGCGACGTCAATACCAGTACTTCCGGCCGCCGACCGCGCGGCCCGTCGTGCCCAGCAGTAGAAGGACGAGGCCGATGACGAGCAGGATGATTCCGATCGTCGTGAGAATCGAGATCCCCGCGACGAGGCCGATGACGAGCAGGATGATTCCGAGAACGATCACGGTCTTCCCTCTTTTCCGTTGGCTGCTAGGAACTACTGACTCGGTTGCGGCACTTCACAATCGATCTTCGGGTTCACACCCGCATAGTTGAGCGGTCCGGCGATCACGGTGACGGCGATCGTTCCGGCGCTTGCGCAATCGGCCTGCGCGTCCTTGAAATAGCCGCGCTGGAACACGGCGATGGCGCCGATGATCAGCCAGATGATCACGATCAGCGACAGGAGCCGTCCGATACGCATTTCCGACCTCCCGTGTGGGCACCGGCACCGGGCCGGTGTACCTGTCGTACTCGAACGCTACGTCGACGAGGTGTCGGTCGGCTTCGCGTGTGCTCCATGGGTATTCGTGGAACTCGTGCCGTCGGTCCGGGCGTTGGCCGGTCCGCCGTCCGTGGTGCGAGCGTCTGCGGCGCGGGCGTCGGTGGTGCGGGCGTCCTTCGAGGCGGTACCCGTCGTCTTGACGTCGGGATCGAGTTCGTCCGCCCTCTTCCATTCCTGCTTCAGGTCGTCACGAGACGTGGTCGCTGTGTTCTGGTGTGTCTGCGCATCGACCTGCAGTCGCTTGGCCTCCGCGGCCTTCGCCTCCGCCTCTGCCTGGGCCCTCCGTGCATTGGCCGCGGTCTCCTCCGCCAGCGCTTCGCGCTTCTCGACGACGGACGTCCGCTCCTGCGCCTTCGCGCGGATGCTGTCGGCCTCCTGGCGTCGGCGCTCGTTCCGCTTGCGCGATGCCGCAATGAGCAGCGCGGCCACGGCGAGTATGACGACGATCGCGACGATGATCCAGATGATGGTCATGGTGTCCATTGGCTACTCCCAGCAGTCGTGATTGTTAAAGTACCCAGCTCGCAAACCCTGCAAACAGATCGTGAGCCAATCGCAACCAACGAGCAGTTCCGGCAGGCAGGTCCAGTAATCGGAATTCTGGAACGGCCCGGCATTCCACTACCGTGAACCGCATGAGCGAGTTGCTGGACCGCGACGGCGTGCGTGGACATCTTCACCGCCCCGCGGGAGGCGCGTCGGCCGGGCTGGTCCTGACGCACGGAGCGGGAAGTGACTGCGACACAAAGCTGTTGCGTGCCGTCGCCGAGGGGTTCGTGGAGCGGGGAGTGGTGGTCCTGCGGTTCGACCTCCCGTTCCGGCTGCGCCGCGCGTCGGGCCCGCCGCACCCGTCGAAAGCGGCGGAGGACCGGGAGGGGATCGCGGCCGCGGTGTCCGTGATGCGGGAGTTGGTGCCGGTGCCGGTGTGGGCAGGTGGGCACTCGTACGGCGGGCGTCAGGCGTCCATGCTCGCCTCGGAGCGTCCGGGTCTCGTCGACGCCCTGCTCCTGCTGTCGTACCCGCTGCATCCACCGGCCAAGCCGGAGAAACTCCGCACCGAGCACCTTCCCGGCCTCCGCACCCCGGCCGTGGTGGTGCACGGGTCGAAGGACCCGTTCGCGACCCCCGAGGAAATGCGGTCGGCACTCGAACTGATCCCCGCTCCGACGACGCTCGTCGAACTCGAGGGCGCCCGGCACGATCTGGCCCCGGACAGGTTCCCGGTGGTCGAACGCGTGGTCGCGGCCATGCTGGACCTTCGGTAGGGCGGCCGAGAGCGTCTGCACGTGGTCGGTATGTTCGGTGAATGAGCAACGTGCAGACGGACGCGCCCCACTGGTTCACCGCGGCAGTGGCGGCCCCGGTCGACATCGGCCGGGTGGACGTCGCCGGCGCGGAGGTCCACTACCGCGCGTGGGGCCCGACGGGCGCGCCCGGACTCGTGCTCGTCCACGGCGGCGCCGCCCACAGCCGGTGGTGGGACCATGTGGCGCCCATGCTGGCCACGGGCCGCCGCGTCGTCGCACTCGACTTGACCGGGCACGGTGACAGCGACCGACGTCCGGAATACGGACTGGAACGGTGGGCGGAGGAAGCCCTCGCCGTGGCCAAGCCGGCGGGCATCTCGGGGGCGCCGGTGCTGGTCGGGCACAGCATGGGCGGCATGGTGTCGTACGTGGCCGCGCAACTGTTCGGCGAGGACCTGGCCGGTGTCCAGCTGATCGATTCTCCCGTCCTCGCCCGCACACCGGAAGAGGAAGAAGCGCGGAAGCAGCGGGCCTTCGGTCCGAAGAAGGTCTACCCGTCCCGGGAGGTGGCGCTGGAGCGGTTCCGGTTCGTCCCGCCGCAGGACACCGCGGTGCCCGCCGTCCTGCGTCACGTCGCGGAGACCTCGATGGAGGAGGTGGACGGCGGGTGGTCGTGGAAGTTCGATTCCTCGTTCTTCGCCCGCGAGGGCAGCGGGCATCTGGGCGCATCCGACCCGCGCTGCCGTCTCGCCTACTTCCGCGCCGAGAACGGCATCGTCACCGACGAGATGATGGACAGCATGCGCAGCCGATTCGGCCCGACCGCGGTGGTCGTCGAGATCCCCGACGCCGGACACCATGTGATGATCGATCAGCCGCTCGCGCTGGTCGTCGGCATCCGGACGGTGCTCGCATCGTGGGACGTCGAGGATTCCGTGACCGGGATGCCGCGCTGACTCGGATGCCGGGCTGACTCAGATACCGGGCTGAATCAGATACCGGACTGACTCAGTCGCCGGACCGCACGGCCGCGACGAACTGCTCGATCAGCGCCGCATCCTTCACACCGCGGGACGATTCGACACCGCTCGACACGTCGACACCCCACGCGCCGGTCGCGTCGACGGCGGCCCGCACGTTGCCGGGATGAAGCCCGCCGGCCAGGATCCATTCGCCGTCCGGCCTGCTCTGGTTCGCCCAGTCCCAGGGCACCCCGGCCCCGGCGGTGGCACCGTCGACGAGGATGCGGTCTGCTCCGAAATCGCCCGACGTGTCACCGGCGACGACGGCACGGATCACGCCGAGCCCCGCCTCCCGCAACCGGGTGACGTCGTCGGCGGATTGCAGGTCGTGCACCTGGACGGTGCCGAGACCTGCCGCCGCGGCGACCTCGATCACCTCCGGCACGGAACTCCCCTTGAACACGCCCACCGCGACGGTGTGACCGGTGACCCGGCGGACCAGCGGCGCGGCGTCGCCGGGGGAGATTCGGCGGACGCTGTCGGCGAACACGAAACCCACGGCGTCCACGCCGAGGCGCACGGCCAGATCGACGGAGGCCGCGTCACGCAGACCGCACACCTTGATGAAAGTCACCCCCGCGATTTTACCGGTCGCTCCGACTCGCCGACGCGGTGCGGGTTCGCGCTCTAGGCTTCGTGAGGTGGACTGGCTCAGCGACCTCAGCGTGATCACCGGGCCTCTGCCCTGGATCCTCACGGTGATCGGCGCGCTCGGTGGCGTGTGGCTGCTCGCCGCCCGCGCACCGTGGTACCGCAGGAAGGCGATTCCGATCTTCCTGGCCGTGTCGGTGGTCGTCACCGTCGTCCTGTACGTGATGGTCGAGAAGGTTCTCCGGCCGTTCCCCGACCCCATCGAGATCTCCATCTACGTGTGGATCGGTCTGGGGCTCTTCGCGATCGTCCTGCTCGTGCCGCGGATCCGCGCCGGCCGGACGGTGAAAGCCGCAATCGTGTCGGTGCTCGCGGTCGTCGCCGTCCTCCTCTCGTCGGCGACCCAGATCAATCTGGTGTTCGACGCCTACCCCACGGTGGGCACGGCATTCGGGGCGGAACCGTTCGACCGGGTCCAGATGAACGACCTCGGCAGCGCCACCGAGAACGTGGTGACGGGAACGCCGCTCGACGCGTCGTGGACGGCCCCGCCCGGGATGCCGTCCGAGGGACGGGTCCTGACGGCGCCCGTTCCCGGGACGGAGTCGGGGTTCGCCGCCCGCGACGCCGAGATCTACCTCCCGCCCGCCTACTTCGCCAACCCGCGCCCGCTGCTGCCCGTGCTCGTGATGCTGGCCGGTCAGCCGGGCTCGCCGGAGGACTGGTTCGCCGGCGGCAAGCTCGCCACCACGATGAACGAGTTCGCCGCGAAACACGACGGGCTGGCCCCGATCGTGGTGGTGGCGGACGGCACCGGTTCGCAGATCGCGAACCCCCTGTGCACCGATTCGAAGCTGGGCAACGTGGCCACGTATCTGGCGAAGGACGTTCCGGCCTGGGTGAAGTCGAATCTGCAGGTGAACCCGGACCCGAAGGCGTGGGCCATCGGCGGCCTGTCCTACGGCGGCACCTGCTCGCTGCAGATGGCCACCAACTATCCCGACGTGTATCCGACGTTCCTCGACATCTCGGGTCAGGAAGCGCCCACCCTCGGCGACCACCAGCGCACCCTCGACGACGGCTTCGGCGGTGACGAGGCGGCGTTCAAGAAGGTCAATCCGCTCGACCTGATGGCGTCGAACAAATACCCGGACACGGCCGGGGTCTTCGTCATCGGCAGCGACGACGACGCCTACAAGCCGGGAGCGCAGAAGGTCTATCAGGCCGCGAAGAACGCCGGCATGGACGTGCAGTACGTGGAAGTGCCGGGCGGGCACAGCTTCGCGGTGTGGTCCGCCGGGCTGGAGAAGGAATTGCCCTGGCTGGCACAGCGGTTGGGGCTGATCGGTTCGTAGGAACCCGCCACGGCGGAGAGGGGCGACATGACGGCGGCAGCGAAGGTACTGCGGGTGGGTTCGGCCCTGCCCGACCCGCCGTTCGAGTTCCGCGACGGTGCGGCGCCTGCGGGGTTCGACGTCGAGTTCACCCGGGCACTCGCGCGGGAACTCGGCCTCGAGTGGTCGCTCGTCCCGTACCGGGGCACCGACTTCAACGGCATCTTCGGCGCACTGGCGAACGGCGAATTCGACTGCATCGCCTCGGGAACCACCGTGACGCCGGAGCGGCGGGAGCGCGCCGATTTCTGCGCCCCGTACCTCGTGTCGGGTCAGTCCCTGGCCGTCGACACGTCCCGGCATCCCGGCGTGCGCGGGGTCGACGACCTGCGCGGCCTGACGGTCGGTGTCCAGCACGGCAACACCAGTCAGCCGATCGTCGAACGCCTCGTCGCGGACGGCCGCGCGGGCGCGATCCGGGTGTATGCGTACGACCGGATCGGGCAGGCCCTCGACGACCTGTCCTCGGGCGGGTGCGACGCCGTCATGAAACTCGCGCCGGTCCTCACCTGGCTGGTTCGGGACCGTCCGCACGTCGAGGTGGTCGAACGGGGGATTTCCCGGGAGGAGATCGCCGTCGCTGTCCGCACCGGTGATCACGCGCTGCGCGACCGCATCGAGTCGGCGCAGCGCGCCCTGGCCGCGGACGGCACCCTCGACCGGTTGCGGTCGACGTGGCTCGGGATCGGTGAAACGAAAGGTGGCTCGGCATGATTCGCTGTGTGCGACTGTGGACCGGCGCGGACGACGCGTCCCACTTCGAGGAGGGGTTCCTCGCCATGGACCCGGGGCGGAAGGACGACCTCTGCACGGCAGGGATCGACGTGACCCACCTCAGTTTCGAGGAGACCACGTCGGGCGGATCCTTCGACTGGCACACCGCGCCGGTGCGGCAACTCGTACTCACGCTCGGCGGCACCCTCGACTTCCGGACCCGGGGCGGTGACCAGTTCCGCCTTCGCGAGGGCGACGTCCTGCTCGCCGAGGACACGTCCGGCAGCGGTCACGAGTGGACTCTCGTCGGGTCGGACCCGTGGCGTCGCGCATATGTGGTGCTCGCCGAGGGTGCTCCGGTGCCGTTCCGGACGAGTGCACCGTCCGGCACACCTGTCCAAGAATAGGAACGTGTTCTATATTTGCGGCAACCCTTTGTCTCTCGGCGACTGGAGTGCCCGGCATGTATGAGTGGTCAGATACCGACCTGATGTTCCGCGACGCGATCCGCGGTTTCATCGACAAGGAGATTCGACCGCACGTCGACAAGTTGGAGACCGGTGAGCTGCCTCCGTTCGACATCATCCGCAAGCTCTTCGCCACCTTCGGCCTGGACGAGATGGCCCGGGAGGCGCTGACGAAGTCCCTGGACCGCGAACGCAGTGGCGACGCCGCGTCCGGCGCGAAGGACGAGAAATCCGGCGGCCTCGGCGGCGCGGGCAGCATGGGTGTCATCATGAACGCCGAACTGGCAGGCGTCAGCCTCGGACTCGTCGCCTCGCTCGGGGTGAGTCTCGGGCTCACGGCGGGCACCATCCGCAGTCGCGGGACGCTGGCGCAGAAGGAACGCTGGCTGCCCGGTCTGGTCACGTTCGAGAAGGTCGGGGCGTGGGCCATCACCGAGCCCGACTCCGGCTCGGACGCGTTCGGCGGCATGAAGTCCTACGTGCGCCGCGACGGCGACGACTACATCCTCAACGGGCAGAAGACGTTCATCACCAACGGTCCCTACGCCGACGTCATCGTCGTCTACGCGAAACTCGACGAGGGGGACTCGTCCGTCGACCGCCGCGACCGGAAGGTGCTCGCCTTCGTCCTGGACGCGGGCATGGAGGGGCTCACGCAGGGGGCGCCGTTCAAGAAGATGGGCATGAACTCCTCGCCCACCGGGGAACTGTTCTTCGACAACGTGCGCGTCACCCGTGACCGTCTGCTCGGCGAGACGGAGGACGGCGGCAAGTCGGACGGCAAGTCCAGCGCGAAGGAGAACTTCGCGGCCGAACGGATCGGTATCGCGTCGCTGTCGCTCGGCATCATCAACGAATGTCACCGGCTCTGCATCGACTACGCCAAGTCCCGCAAGCTGTGGGGCAAGGAGATCGCCCAGTTCCAGCTCATCCAGCTCAAGCTCGCCGAGATGGAGATCGCGCGCATCAACGTGCAGAACATGGTCTTCAACGCCATCGAGCGCACCGCGGCGGGGGATCGGGTGAGCCTCGCGGAGGCGTCGGCGATGAAGCTCTACTCCTCGCGGGCCGCCACCGAGGTGGCGATGGAGGCGGTGCAGCTGTTCGGCGGCAACGGCTACATGGCCGAGTACCGGGTCGAGCAACTCGCGCGCGACGCGAAGTCGCTGATGATCTACGCGGGCAGCAACGAGATCCAGGTGACGCACATCGCGAAGGGCCTGCTGGCGATGTGAGGTCCGGCCCCGGGAACAAATGCCGTACGGCGTACGTTAGTGGGGTGTCGTCAACGAAAGGACACCACCGTGAAGGTCACCGCGAGCGCACTGTCGCTGAACGTCGCCGACCCCGTCGCGTCGGCCGAGTTCGCCAAATCCCACCTGGGCTTCGTCGAGGAGATGGCCGCGGAGGGCTTCGTGTCACTGAAACGCGCGGACGTCGGCTTCAATCTGGTCTTCCTGAAGACCGGACTGGAGACGTTCAAACCCGCGCGGATCGCCGGTGACGCCGGCCAAGGGCTGTTGATCGCACTCGTCGTCGACGGCATCGACCGCGAATACGAGCGACTGCAGGCGGAAGGCGTCCCGATCGTGACGCCCATCGAAACCGAGCCGTGGGGCGAACGCTACTTCCAGATGAGCGACCCGAATGGGGTGATCATCCAACTGGTCGAATGGGTGTAGCGGTCACACCGCGGCGAGAAACGGCTCGACGGCCGCGAGCACCTCGGTGCTCGCGGCCACGGCCGTCGAATGGTCGAAACCGGGCAGGATCGCCAGCGACGCACCGGGAATCAGCGCCGCCACCCGCCGGGTGTCGCCGATCCGCTCGGCGTCCTCCGAGCCGACGAACAGCAGGGTGGGGACGGCGATCCGGCGCAGGACGTCGTCGTCGACTCCCGGCTCCACACCCGACCGTCGCATGTACGCGGCGAGGGCCTTCGCGTCGTTCGCCATGAACGCCACCCGCGTTCCGGCGTCGATCGGCCACGCACGCCGGGCATTCCACTGCCCCAGGAACGCGTCCATGCCGTCCCGTTCGAGGACGTCGATGCAGCCCGGGAAGAACAGCCGGTCGAACGCGCCGGCCTGCGGGAGGCTGCTGCCACCGCCGACGATCAGGCTCTCCAGGCGGTCGGGCGCGCCGACCGCCAGCGCCAGCGCGACCCGGCCGCCGAGCGAATACCCCAACACGTGCGCGCTGGGAAGCTCCAGGTGGTCGAGGACCGCCAGGACGTCGCCGCTGAGCAGATCCATCGCGTATGCGTCCTCGTCGTGCGGCTTGTCGCTGCGCCCGTGGCCCCGCAGATCGACCAGGATCAGCCGGTACCGATCGCGCAGCGCGGCGACGTAACCGAACCCGCGCCAGATCGCGTGGGAGAGGGCCGTGCCGTGGACGAGGACGAGCGGTTCCCCGTCGCCGACCGTCCGATACGCGATCCGGACGCCGTCGACGGGATTGGTAGCGTGCTGCACCCGCCCAGTCTGCATCACGCGCGTCGCGGCCGACTCCCGGACTGCACTCGGGCGCAGGGGCCGGGGGCGATACTGGTGGCATGCCGATTCCCCCGAACCCCGCGCTCGACCCCGACGAACTGCTGGCCGTCGCGATCGCCGAGGCGGAACTCGGCAAACGCGAGGGTGGAATCCCGATCGGGGCCGCGCTGTTCGCCGGCGACGGCACCCTGCTCGGCCGCGGCCGCAACCGGCGGGTCCAGCACGGCGACCCGTCCGTCCACGGTGAGACGGACGCGTTCCGCGCCGCCGGGCGCCAGCGCGACTACCGCTCGACGATCATGGTGACCACCCTGTCACCGTGCTGGTACTGCAGCGGACTGGTCCGGCAGTTCAACATCGGCGCGATCGTCGTGGGGGAGAGCGTCACCTTCACCGGCGGACACGAATGGCTCCGCGAGAACGGCGTCGACGTCACCGTCCTGCGCGACCATCACTGCATCGACCTGATGGCCGAATTCATCGCGAGCAGACCCACACTCTGGCACGAGGACATCGGCGTCGCCGAATAGCTCTCGCCCGTGCGCCTTTCTGGTCGCTGGGACTACCGGAAAGGCGCACAGGGCCGCAGGCCCTCCCCGGTCAGTTCGAGCCATCGGGTGACACCGATGTCGTGGAGGAACTGCCGGTCGTGGCTGACCACGATCAGCGCGCCGCGGTAACTGCGGAGCGCCTGCGTGAGGTGCGCGAGGCTCGGCAGGTCGAGGTTGTTCGTCGGCTCGTCCAACAGCAGCAGTCGCGGGGCGGGCTCGGCCAGCAGGATGGTCGCGAGGGCCGCCCGCAACCGTTCCCCGCCCGACAACGCCGACGCGAGAACATCGGAATCGTTGCCCCGGAACAGGAACCGGGCCAGCTGGGCGCGGATCTGTTCCTGCGACGCGTGCGGCGCCGCCGCGGCCACGTTCTCGGCGACCGTCAGCGACTCGTCGAACACGTCGAGTCGCTGCGGCAGGGCCTTGAACGGCACCCGCGGTCCCGCGGCCACGACGGCGTCGAGCAGGGTCGTCTTCCCGACGCCGTTGCGTCCGACGAGGGCGATCCGCTCGGGACCGACCACGTCCAGCGACACCTGCTGTCCGCTGCGCAGGCTCAGGTCCCGGACGGAGACCACCTCCTGACCCGAGTACACCTCCGTGGCGGGCAGGTCGATGCGCACCTCGCGGTCGTCCCGCAGGGCACTCTCCGCTTCCGTCAACGAATCCCGCGCCTCGTCGACCTTCGCGATGTGATTGTTCCGCAGCTTCCCTGCCGACTCCTGAGCCTGCCGCTTCCGCAGTCCCATCACGATCTTCGGTTCGCGCTTGTTCTCGAACATTTTCTGCCCGTACCGCTTACGCCGGTCGATCTTGATGCGGGCCTCGACGAGTTCCCGCTTCTGCTTCTGCACGTCGCTGCGGGCGTCGCGCACCGCGGCCCGCGCGGCCTCCTGCTCCGCCTCGACGATCTCCTGGTACGCGCTGAAGTTGCCACCGAACATGCGGATCTCGCCGGCGCGCAGTTCCGCGATCGAAGTCATGAGGTCGAGCAGGGCGCGGTCGTGGCTGACCACCAGCAGCGTGCCCGGAAACTGTTGCACGACTTCATAGAGCTTGCTGCGGGACGCGCCGTCGAGGTTGTTGGTGGGCTCGTCGAGGAGCAGCACCTCCGGTTCCCTCAGCAGTTGCGCGGTGAGACCGAGCAGCACGGTCTCACCACCGGACAGGGTGCCGACGGTGCGGTCGAGGTCGAACGTGCTGCCGAGTACCCGCTCGAGACCGAGCCGGTGCAGCGTCGACACGGCCCGCTCCTCGATGTCCCAGCGGCCGGTCGCGGCATCGAAATCCTCGGGGGTGCCGTCGCCGGACTCGATGCGGTGCAACGCCGCCCGAAGATCGTCGATGCCGAGGATCCGGTCGATCTTCAGCGTGGGGTCGAGTGTGATGTCCTGCGGCAGGTACGCCACCTCGCCCTGCGCCGTCACCGACCCGTGGTCGGGACGCAGGCGCCCGGCGATCAGCCGGAGAAGCGTGGATTTACCGGAACCGTTGAGACCTACCAGGCCGGTGCGTCCGGGGCCGAAGACGGCGTCGAGGCCGTCGAACACAGGCTCGCCGTCGGGCCAGGTGAACGTGAGGTCGGACAGGGACAGATATGACTGTGCCATGGGGTACTCCCGAGGTGTGTGCGGATGAAGACTCGCGTGACTACCTCGTCAGGAGCAATGGACCGTTCCCCTCTGTCTGACGCGCCCGGTGCGCATCGGTGACGTTCACGATAGGACGCCGCCGATGCCCGCGCAATCGAATTAAATCTGGGGGCCGTCGGCCCTGAGTTCGTCCACCTTCGCCATGGCCTCGCGCAGTTCGGCCAGCCACTGTTCGCTGTGCTGGCCTGCCAGGCGCACCGTCCACATCAGCGCGTCCGACCGCGAACGCGCCACGCCGGCGTCGACGAGCGTGTCGAGCACCTTGCGTTCGGGTTGGCGGAGCCGGGTCATCACGGGGACGGCGAGGTGGGTGAAAAGTGTCTTGTGGTCGTCGAGGCTGACACCCCACGCGACCTTGCGTCCATAGCGCCGCTCGGCCTCGTCCGCGATGCGCATCCGATCGCCTCGGGTCGTCTCGCGGAAGCGCGAGATGCGCCCCTCGATCGCGGCCTCGGAACCGGAGTCGGCGGACTCGACGGGCGGCAACTCGCCGACCACCACGATCTCCTCCCGGTCGACCTCGACGGTCGCGGGGCCGGTGAACCAGTCGTCGGGGAGTCGGCCGGCGAACCACTCGGCCGCGTCGCTCGTGTCGGGGACATCCGCCTGCTGCCATCCACCGGGGCGGCCGAAGCGGCGGGGTCCCGGACCTTGTGCGTTCTTCATGGCGTCCTCCTGGGAGCCGGGTGCCACTATCACTGTGATGCAGCACTGATTACATGATTACACCGATTATTCGAAGCGCGCCACCACGTCAGGCATGATCGAGTCCGTGCGCACCTCAACCGTTCGTCACAGCCCCATCCGTCCCACCCCCACCCGGAAGGCGACCGCCGGAATCGCCGTCCTCGCGACGGTGCTCTCCGCCTGCGGACTGTTCGGGCCCGACCAGCCCGATACCGTGTCGCAGCAGTTCGCCGACGCCCTGAACAGCGACGACGTGCAGGCCGCCGCCGCACTCACCACCGACCCGGCAGCCGCCACCGCCGCGATCACGGCCATGTACGACGGGCTCGGAAACCAGGACGGCACGTACACCCGCACCGACGTGCAGGAGTCGGGCGACGACGGCGGAACCTTCACGATGGACGTGTCCTGGCCGTTCGCCCCGGGACAGGAATGGAAGTACAGCACCACCGGCAACGCCACCAAGGACGGCGACGACTGGAAGATCGTCTGGGACCCGGCCGTGCTCGCACCCGGACTCACCGACGACACCACCGTCCGGTACACCACCACGACGGGGACACCGCCGAAGGTCCTCGCCGCGGGTGGCGCCCCGATCCTCGAGCAACAGGTCGTCACGCTGGTCAACCTCGACCAGGGCGCCGACACCGCGGCGGTCGCGTCGTTGCTGTCGCCCATCGTGCCGACCATCACCGCGGCCTCGCTCCAGCAGGACCTGGCCGGCGCCCAGGGCAAGCCGGGCACCGCCATCTCGCTGCGGGCCGAGGACCTCGCGCCGATCGAACCGCAGCTGCGGCAACTCGCCGGAGTCACGCTCGCCCCGCAGACCAGGCTGCTCAGCACCGACAAGGCGCTGGCCTCGCCCACCCTGGCGGGGCTGGGCGACCTGTGGCAGCAGGGGCAGGACGCGTCCGCGGGCTGGGCGGTGCAACTGGTCGGGCAGGACGGATCGGTGAAGAGCGTCGCCGGAGAGCAGGGCCCCGACGCCCCCGACATCGCGACGACCCTCGACCTCCCGATGCAGATGGCCGCCGAGCGGGCTCTCGCCGACGTGCCGCAGCAGGCCGCGATCGTCGCCCTGCGACCCTCCACGGGTGAGGTGCTCGCGGTCGCGCAGAACGCCCCGGCCGACGCGCTCGGCCCGATCGCGCTCACCGGCCTCTACCCGCCGGGATCGACGTTCAAGACGGTGACGACGTCCGCCGCCCTGCAGGCCGGTGCCGCCACCCCCGACACCGTCCTGCCCTGCCCCGGCACCGAGAACATCGAGGGCAGGCAGATCCCCAACGACGACGAATTCGACCTCGGCGCGGTCCCGCTGCACACCGCGTTCGCGCGGTCGTGCAACACCACCATGGGACGGCTCGCGGTCGGGCTGCCGCCCGACGCCCTGCAGAAGGCCGCGCTGCAGTTCGGGCTCGGCGTCGACTACGTCACGCCCGGACTGACCACCGTCACCGGCAACGTGCCGATCGCCGACAGTCCCGCCGCCCGGGTCGAGTCCGGCATCGGGCAGGGGCAGGTGACCGCGTCGCCGTTCGGGATGGCTATGGTGGCCGCATCGATCGCGGACGGTTCCACGCCGTCGCCGATGATCGTGCAGGGACAGCCCGGCACCGCCGACAAGACGGCGCCCGCCGTGCCTGCGAACGTCACCGCCGACCTCCGGACGATGATGCGTGAAACTGTGACGGGAGGTACCGCTACTGCGCTGCAGGACATTCCGGGGCTGCTCGGAAAAACCGGCACGGCCGAGTCCGGAAGTGGTCCCGCTCACGGCTGGTTCGTCGGAATCAAGGACGACCTAGCATTTGCCGTCTTTATTGCAACAGGTGACAGTTCGGCCCCTGCTGTGCAGGCTGCGGGGCGTTTTCTTCGATAAACCCGTTCACGCGTTGCTGTTCGGGGATAAGTTGTGGCTCAACCGTAACTCCTTCGTAGGCAAATGGTGCTTGTTACGCATGTGACTGAAAGCAAGATGGTGGACATGGGGAATGGACGATCGCTTGGCCGCCGCAACAGATACGTGATCGCCCTGACGTCGGCTGTCGTTCTGGCGGTAATTCTGGCGTCGTGCGTGCTGTCGAAAGAGGAGGCGACCGCGCAGTCGGTCGTCGACGACTTCGTCAACGCACTGAATGAGGGCGATGCCGCTACAGCTGCAGCGCAGACCTCCTATCCCAACGCCGCGGAGACGGCGATACAGCAGATGTTCGACGGACTCCATCCCGAGGACGCCAAGTTCGACGTGACCCAGTTCATGGACCTCGGCTCGGACTCCGGCTTCTTCACCGTCGGTGCCGCTTGGCATTTCGGTGAGGGCAAGGATTGGACCTACCAGGTTCAGGGCGGCGTGCGGAACCTGTCCGTCGGCTGGCGCATCTCCTGGGATCCGTCGATCCTCGCGCCCGACCTGGGCAACGGGCGCGTCGTCCGCTACGACCGGACGGACGCCGCACCGCCGCGGGTGTTCGACGCTGTCGGCGGGTTGCTCATGAACGAGCAGACCATCAACTCGGTCACCCTCGATCCCGCGACGATGCCCGATCCCGTCGCGACCACCCGGCGTCTGGCGGAGGTCCTCGAGCCGGTGGCTCCCCTCGTGACGGCCGACTCGATGATGGCGGAGATGGCCGAGAAACCCGGCCAGCAGGTCACCGCCGTGCTGTTGCGCGACCAGGACTGGCAATTCCTCGAGGAGGACCTCGCGATCCCCGGCGTCATCACCATCAAGACGCCGAAGCTCATCACGTCGGATCGGCGCATCACGACACCGCTGCTGGATCCGCTGCGCAAGGTGTGGCAGGCCAACCGGGACGCGACGGCCGGCTGGGCCGTCCACCTCGTCGACCCCGACGGCACGCTCATTCCGCAGGCCGGTTTCCAGGGCCCGCCCGGACCGGACATCGTCGCGACGGTGGACTCCCACCTCCAACTGGCAGCCGAGGAAGCCGTCGTCAGCGTCGGCACCCCCGCGGCGATCGTCGCGATCCAGCCGTCCTCCGGCGCCGTTCTGGCCGCCGCCCAGAACAACCAGGCGATGGAGCAGGGGCCGATCGCGTTCCAGGGTCTCTACAACGCCGGATCGAACCTCGACCTGGTGAAGAAGGCCGCCGGACTGCAGAAGGGCGTCGACCCGTCCTCGCTGTCGATCGAGGACATCGAGAAGGCGGGCAATCAGCTCGGGCTCGGCATGAACTACAAGATCCCGGGCCTCGACCATCAGACCGCCGTCTTCACCGCCGACCAGTCGGGCATGAACCAGGTGATGAACCGCAAGGACAGCGACCTGCCCGCCGTCACGCCGTTCGGGATGGCCATGCTGGCCGCGTCGATCGCACGGGGCAGCGCGCCGGCGCCGATGATCGTCCAGGGGCAGCCGGGCACCACCGACGTGGCCGCTCAGCCGCTTCCGGCGAACGTCAACGACCAGTTGCGCGCCATGATGCGCGACAACGTCGTGCGGGGCGGGGCGTCGTTCCTCAACGGCTACCCGGACCTCATGGGCATGAACGGTGCCAGCGGCGACGACCGCTGGTTCTACGGCTCACGCGGCGACCTGGCCTTCGCGGTCTTCGTCGCCGACGCCGACGGCGGCGACCGCGCGGTGAAGATGACCGACATGCTGTTCCGTGAGATGGCGAAGCCGGCGAACTGAGGGGTGGGACCGTCGGCGCTGAGGGGCGGGCCGTCCGCGCTGAGGGAGTAAGTGAGCAAGGGTAAGTTTCTACCTTGTGTCCCTGCTTGATATCGGTCTTCTCGTCGTAGCGGGGTTCTTCGCGGGACTGGTCGGATTCGTCACCGGCCTGGCGTCCATCGTGTCGTATCCCGCACTCCTCGCCGTCGGTCTGCCGCCGGTGACCGCCAATGTGACCAACACGGTCGCGATGGTGGCGGTCGGCGTGGGCGCGCTGTCCAACTCGACGCGGGAGGTCGCCGACACCGGTCCCAAGCTGTGGCGGTGGGCGCTGTACTCGGCGGCGGGCGGCCTGGTCGGTGCGGGAATCCTGCTGCTGGCGCCCGCGGGGTCGTTCGAGGCGATCGTCCCGTTCATGGTTGCGTTCGCCGCGTTGGCGCTGCTGCTGCAACCCCGGTTGCGTGCGCTGGCGGGCGGGCGGGACATGCCCCGCACCTATTCGGTGTCGCTGTTCGTCGTCGCCATCTACGGCGGGTACTTCGGTGCGGGCGCCGGCGTCATCTTCCTGGCGATCGCCCTGATCCTCACGTCGGAGAAGATCTGGCGCGCGACCATACTGAAGAGCTTTCTTCTCGGCGTCGCGAACCTGGTCGCCGCGATCGGGTTCGCGGCCTTCGGCCCCGTCCACTGGGGCGCCGCCGCCGCGATGGCGATCGGCGCCCTGGCCGGTGGATGGTGCGGCCCGCCCGTGGTCAGGCGGATCCCGCCGTCCATCCTCCGCGTCGTCATCTCGATGGCGGGATTCGGCTTGGCCGTGTGGTTGTGGGTGCGCTGAGACCGTTTCTCAGCCCAGACGGTTTCTCAGCCCAGACGGTTTTTCAGCGCAGACGGTCTCAGTGCACGCCCTTCATCAGACGCTTGATCCACGGTGCCCCGATGGCGAGGAGCACACCCACGGCGATCGAGCCGAGCCCGACCGCGGTGAAGTACGGGACCTCGTTGTTCTCGTCGTAGTACTTCGCCAGCGTTCCCGCCATCGCGGTGCCCAGGGCGACGGACAGGAAGAACAACGCCACCATCTGGGTGTGGAACGCCTCGGGCGCCAGCTTGGTCGACAGCGACAGGCCCACCGGCGACAGCAGCAGTTCCGCGAACGTGAACAGCAGGAGGATGCCTGCAAGACCCAGGAGCGGTGCGCTGTTCGCGCCGCCACCCGACATCGGGATGAACGCGAGGAACGCGAGCCCCATGATGATCGTCCCGGCCGCGAACTTGATCGGCGACGACGGCTGACGGGGGCCGAGTTTCGTCCACGCGGCCGCGAAGACACCCGCGAAGATGATGATGAAGACCGGGTTGATGGACTGCACCCACGACGGCGGGAAGTCCCAGCCGAACAGGTTGCGGTCGAGTCGCTTGTCCGAGTAGACGGCGACGGTGGTGAACTGCTGCTGGAAGAGTGACCAGAACACGGCGCTGGCGATGAACATCGGGATGAACGCAAAGACGCGGCTGCGCTCGACGGCCGTGATGCGGTGACTCGTCAGCATGATCGCGAAATAGCCGATCGCCGCGACGATGGTGAGACCGACGACGATGTCCGACATGTTGGCCGCGGTGATGACCCCGGTGAGCGACAGGGCGGCGATCACGATCACCGCGCCGGCGCCGATCGCGATCCACTTGCTGCGCTGGTCGTGGGGGAGCGGGTTGGTCGGCTCGGCGCCCACACCCCGGAGGTGCTTGCGGCCGAGCGTGTACTGGATCAGTCCGAGCGCCATGCCGATCGCGGCCAATGCGAAGCCGGCATGGAAGCCGATGGCGTCCTGCGCCCAGCCCGTCAGCAGTGGGCCGACCAGGGCGCCCAGGTTGATACCCATGTAGAAGATGGAGAATCCGGCGTCGCGGCGCTCGTCCTGTTCGTCGTACAGATCGCCGACCAGGGACGTGGCGTTGGCCTTGAGCCCACCGCTACCGAATGCGACACAGACCAGACCGATGCCCACACCCCACAGGCCCGGGAACACCGCCAGGGCGATGTGGCCGAGCATGACGAGGATGGCGCTGTAGAAGAGGGTGCGTTCGGAGCCGAGGAGACGGTCCGCGACCCACGCGCCCAGGATGGTGGACAGGTACACCGTTCCGCCGTAGGCGCCGACGATGCTGGTCGCGGACGATTCGGCGATTCCGAGACCGCCGTCGGCGGCCGAATAGTAGAGATAATAGATCAGGATGCCCTGCATCCCGTAAAAGGAGAATCGCTCCCACATCTCGACGCCGAACAGGTTCGCGAGGGCGAACGGCTGGCCGAAGAAACCGCGGTCGGCCCGCCGCTCGTCCCGGGCCGGATCGATGGTGTCACTCATGGGAAAACTGTCTCACCTCGAGCGGAAGTTCGTGTGCCGTCGGGGCGGATTCGCTGCGATCAGGTGGTGGCGCGCGCCCTCGTCACGATCTTCGCGACGGCCCGCCAGCCGAGGAGGAACACGGCGAGGACGGTGCCGGCCACGATGATGAAACTGAACGCCGTTCCCTGGCCGCTGACCACGCGCAACAGCATGCCCACCACGAGCGTCGACAACCACACCACGATGCCTGTCGGGACGATGAGGAACGCGTCGAACTTGTCGCGGTAGAGCGCGACGGTCGCGAGCCAGCCGACCGCCAGACCGGACAGGAACGGCCACGCCGTGGTCGCCAGGCCCGCCAGTGCGTTGGCTTCGTCGTGGCTGCGGCGGCCGATCGCGCAGAACACGATGACGAGGACGACATCCAGGGCGAGAGCGGGAAGGTACTTCTTCACACGGCCAGCCTAGAGGTGGTGCCGTCGCGGAGTTCCGGCCGATCGGTTTCGCGACGACCGCGCCCCGTCGTCCGGGTGGACGACGGGGCGCGGGTGGTGCCGGTGGTGCGGGTGGGTCAGGCCTGCAGGGCGGCCTCGATCTCGAGGGTGATGGTGATCTTGTCGCCGACGACGGCGCCGCCGCCTTCGAGGGGCATGTCGATGGTGATGCCGAAGTCCTTGCGGTTGAGGACGGTGGTGGCTTCGAAGCCGGCGACCGGTCCGTTGCCCATGCCGGGGTTGACGCCGTTGAATTCGAGGGCGAGCTCGACGGGGCGGGTGACGCCGCGGAGGGTGAAGTCGCCCTCGACGACGTAGTCGTCGCCCTTGGTGCGGACGGCGGTGGAGGTGAAGGTGGCGGTGGGGTACTGCTCGGCGTCGAAGAAGTCGGCGGACTTGATGTGGGCGTCGCGGTCGGCGTTCTTGGTGTCGATGGACGCGACCTGGATTTCGGCGGTGACGGCGGGGGGGCCGTCCTCGGCGGCGGGGATCGCGCCCGCGAAGTCGGTGAAGGGGCCGCGGGCCTTGCTGACC
>NZ_NHML01000035.1:0-108367 GCF_002165735.1 Rhodococcus sp. NCIMB 12038 | reverse complement strand
TCCGCGGGCGCGGCGTCTGGTCCGACGAGCGGGGCGTGANCCTGCTTGCCACCGGTGCGCCGTTCTACGCCACCTACGAGACGTCCGACGGCAAGTACATGGCCGTGGGCTCGATCGAGCCGCAGTTCTACGCCCTGCTGCTGCAGGGCCTCGAACTCGACCCCGCCGAACTGNCGCAGCAGATGGACGTGTCGGCGTGGCCGCAGATGAAGAAGGTCTTCGCCGAGAAGTTCCTGTCGAAGACCCGCGACGAGTGGGCCGCCATCTTCCTCGGCACCGACGCCTGCGTGTCGCCGGTGCTGACGTTCGCGGAGGCGCCGTCCAACGAGCACATCGCCGCCCGCGGGTCGCTGATCGACCTCGACGGCGTCACCCAGCACGCCCCGGCGCCCCGGTTCTCCCGCACCCCCGCCGGCGCTCCCACCCCGCCGGCCCGCGAGGGCGTCGACATCGACACCGTCTGGACCTGACCGCAGGTGAGTGGCAACGCGTGCCCGCGCACACTTTGCCACTCACGTGCTCAGACGACGAGGGACGGTTCCGCGAGCTCACGGTCGACGGCCAGCGTCTCGTACGCCGCCGCGATGCCGTCGACGCCGCGGCGCAACTCGTCGGACGTCCGCGCGTACGGGAGCCGGACGAACCGTTCGAACGCACCCTCCACCCCGAACCGCGGTCCCGCGGCCAGCAGCACGCCGAAGTTGGGGGCCGTCGCGGCCAGCGCCGTCGAGACCGGCGCAGGCATGCGCAGCCACAGCGACATCCCTCCCGAACCGATGGTCGGGACCCAGTCCGGGAGGCGGTCGGCCAGCGCGTCGAGCATCGCGCCCCGCTGCTCCCGCAGCTCCGCACGGCGACGCGCGAGAACGAGCTCGTCGTCAGTGAGCAGATGCGCCGCCGCGAGCTGGTCCATCACCGGTGTCCCCAGGTCGACCGCTGCCCGTGCCCCGGCGAGCCGGGTGATCAGCGCCGGATCCGCGCGAATCCAGCCGACGCGCAGCCCACCCCAGAACGACTTGGCCGCCGACCCGATCGTCACGACCTCCGATTTCGCCGCGCCCTTGGCGTACGCCGCGACCGGACCGGGTGACGGCTCGTCGAGCCACAGGTCGACCATCGTCTCGTCCACCACCAGCGTCATGCGGGTGTCACGCGCGATCCGCGCCAGCTCGGCTCGCCCGGACGCGTCCAGGCACAGCCCGGTGGGGTTGTGGAAGTCCGGAATCAGGTACGCCATCCGGGCCGCGGTCTGCCGGGCCGCGCTGCGGATTCCGTCGAGATCCCACGCCCCCGACGCACCGCCCTCCGGCCGGACGGGCACGGGGACCGGACGCGCGCCGACCCTGCGGATCGCCTCCAGCGCGTTGGGGTAGGTGGGGTGATCGACCAGCACCCGCTCCCCCGGCGCCGTCAGCACGTTCAGGAGCAGCCGCAGCGCGTGCTGGGCCCCGGACGTGACCATGATCTGCTCGGGCGAGGTCTCCAGCCCCCGCGCCCGGTAGCGGGCCGCGATCACCTCCCGCAACGCGCCGATCCCCACCGGCTCCATCCCGTGAGTCGGAAGGAACTGCGGAAGTGATTGCAGCGCATAGGCGTAGGCCTGTTCGACCGCTTCGGCGGGCGCGGCCATCGCGGCGTAACTGAGGTCGACCACCGCACCGTCGGATCCGGGCTGGTGCGCCCGGAACATCAGCCCGTTCTGCCGCGCCCCGAGCGGCAACGCGACCGTGCTGCGCGACCCCTGCCTGCTGATGAGATACCCCTCGTCCCGGAGCACCGAATACGACGACGTGATCGTGGTCCGGCTCAACTCCAGCACCGACGCCAGTTCGCGTTCGCTCGGCAACGCGACACCCAGCGGGATGCGACCGTCGTGCACGAGCAGGCGGATGCTCTCGGCCAGTGCCCGGTAGGCCGGCCGCGCCGCCGAACGGCGGCCGCTGTCGTCCTGCCAGTTGCCGAGGTCCCTGGCCAGGGAGCGAGCTCCGAGTACACGAGTCATCATGCAGTCCAGTATCACCCTCTTGGCTATTCAACTCCAAGCCAGTTCTCACGAAGCTCGGATCCATGACGACACTGATCACGCTCCTGTGCATGGCTCTCCTGGCCGCGGCGGTCGCGCACTTCGGCCCGAAAGAGGAAGGTGAGGGCATATTTCGCCTGGAGCAGTTCCGGATCGGCGCCCCTCTCGGCGGCATCTTTCCCGACCCGCCGAGCAGTCCAGAAGATCCGGACTGGCATGATCCGGGACCTCGGCGCCCCGGCGGCCCCTGCAGTTGATCGAACCTCCGCCGGCCACGGTTCACGGACGGTAGGTGTCGGAGGTCGGAGGCATACTGGGCTGGTGACCACAGGAATCGCCCTGTTCGACACCGCCCTCGGCACGTGCGCCATCGCGTGGCGGGCCGCGGGGATCGTGGGTGTGCAGTTGCCCGAGGGTTCACCCGAGTCCACCCGGCAGCGGGTCGAACACTGTTTCCCGGACGCGGTGGAGCACCAGCCACCCACACCGGTCCAGCAGGCCATCGACGGAATACGCGAACATCTGGGCGGCGCACTCGACGATCTGCGGTGGATCGACCTCGACTTCGAGGGGGTCCCCGAATTCGACTGCCGCGTATACGACATCACCCGCGCGATCGACCCGGGCACCACCCTCACCTACGGCGACATCGCGGCGGAACTCGGCAAACCGGGCGCCGCGCAGGCCGTCGGTCAGGCGCTGGGCCGCAACCCGCTGCCGGTCGTGATCCCGTGCCATCGCGTCCTCGCCGCGGGTGGGCAGGTGGGTGGCTTCTCCGCAGGTGGCGGCACCCTCACCAAGCGCGAATTGCTGGCCCTCGAGCACACTCCCGGGTTCGACGACCCGGTGCTGTTCTGATTGGCTCCTGCGTATCGACGACGAGTTCGCGCGCCATCGCGGCGGCCGCGACCATCCTGTCGCCGTCGGGAACCCGAAGGGTCCGCACGACCCGCTGATCCGTCCCGCTCACAACGGCACAACCCAGCACGAACGCCTGCCCGCCGGCGACGATCGCCCGCTCCACGGCGTGGATGAACGCATCCACCGTCGACCTCGGATCACCCTCGAATACCCAGACACCGAGATCCGTCGACACCACCGCCACGCACCGGCCGGAATCCGTAGGGTCGTGCCCGGAACCGAACGCCTCGAGGACGGTGGCCGCTGCGTGAAAGCTGTCGTACCACCGACCGGGAGGTGTCCGGGTGCTCGCTTCCACAGTCCTGATCATCGGCTCGAATGTATCGCGGATCGCCGAATGCCGCACCGGTTGAATTCAACTCGGCCGATGCCACATTCGGCGCGCGAAAGTCGGACTACCGCACCACGTCGCGGCGGACGATGGTCTCGTCGCGGCCGGGGCCGACGCCGATGCAGGAGATGTACGCACCCGACAGTTCCTCGAGACGCAGGACGTAGTTCTGCGCGTTCTTCGGAAGCTCCTCGAACGTCCGGGCGTGGGAGATGTCTTCCCACCAGCCGGGCATTTCTTCGTAGATCGGCTTCGCATGGTGAACGTCGGTCTGCGACATGGGCATCTCGTCGTGCCGCACACCGTCGACGTCGTAGCCGACACAGATCGGGATGGTGTCGAGGCTGCTGAGCACGTCGAGCTTGGTGAGGAAGTAGTCGGTGATGCCGTTGACACGCGTTGCGTAGCGGGCGATCACGGCGTCGAACCATCCGGTGCGCCGGGCACGGCCGGTGGTGACACCCACCTCGCCGCCGGTCTTGGCGAGGTATTCGCCGTTCTGGTCGAACAGTTCGGTCGGGAACGGGCCCGAACCGACGCGGGTGGTGTACGCCTTGAGGATGCCCAGCACCGTCGTGATCTTGGTGGGGCCGATGCCCGAACCGACCGCTGCGCCACCGGACGTCGGGTTGGACGACGTCACGTACGGGTAGGTGCCGTGGTCGACGTCGAGGAGCGTGCCCTGCGAACCCTCCAGCAGCACCGTCTCGCCGCGTTCGAGCGCCTCGTTGAGTTGCAGGCGCGTGTCCGCGATGCGGTGCTTGAAACCGTTGGCCTGCTCGAGCACCTCGTCGACGACCTGCTGCGGGTCGAGGGCCTTGCGGTTGTAGATCTTGACGAGCACCTGGTTCTTGAACTCGAGTGCCGCCTCGACCTTCTGGGTGAGGATCTTCTCGTCCAGCACGTCCTGCACGCGGACGCCGACTCGCGCGAGTTTGTCCTGGTAGCAGGGCCCGATGCCGCGGCCGGTGGTGCCGATCTTCTTGGCCCCGAGGAAGCGTTCGGTGACCTTGTCGATGGCAACGTGGTACGGCATGATCAGGTGCGCATCGGCCGAGAGCAGCAGGCGGCTGGTGTCCACGCTCCGCTGTTCGAGTCCGGCGAGTTCGGTGAGCAGCACTCCCGGGTCCACCACGACACCGTTTCCGATGACGTTCGTGACTCCCGGAGTGAGGATTCCGGACGGGATGAGATGCAGTGCGAACTTGTCGCCGTTCGGAAGTACCACTGTGTGTCCGGCGTTGTTACCGCCCTGGTAGCGCACCACCCACTGCAGGCGTCCGCCCAGTAGATCGGTCGCTTTGCCCTTGCCCTCGTCGCCCCACTGGGCGCCGATCAGGACGATTGCCGGCATGACGTTGTCTCCTACGGTCGACGTACAGTCGTATCCGACTGCGTGGTCCTGCCGTTCGTAGGCAGTGGCCGGGGGAACAGTCTAGCCGAGGGCACGGAGAACAGACCCCACAGTACGGCTGGGGAGGCCAACTCGGGCGTGCCACTAGGATGATCGGAAAGGGAAGCTGCGGAAATCGCGGCGGGACATCCGGGCGAGGAGTGGCGTTGACCCCCGTAGTGCTCATTTGCGGCGACGCGCCGCTTCCCCTACCTCTGGGCTCCATTTCCGCCTCGAGCGCACCCACGGTTCCGGACAAGGACGACTTCGACGAGGTCTTCTCCAAACTGCATGTGGTCGCGGATCCGCGACTGATCGTGGTCGGCAGCGACGCCGCCCTCGCGGCCACCCTGACCCGGCTGATGCGCACCGAACGGCTGCACATCGAACTCGCCTACGTCGCGGAGCACCGTTCGGACGCGACGGAGGCCTACCACCTGTCCGCCGGCGCTCGTGGCGCCCGCACGGCGCTGAAGGGCACGGCCAAACCGGTCCCCCTCATCCGCGACGACGCGGGGATAGCGCTCGTCGGATGCGCCACCGTCACGGGCCCGGACGGCGCCCCGCTCGTCGGCGAGGCGTACGTCGACGACACCCGGTTGTTCTCGGGGACGACGACGAACATGAACATCACCCCGACGCCGCGGATGCCCGGTCTGCGGGCGTCGGTCGAACCTCGCCGGCGCTGGCTGCCGCGCCGCTGGGTCGAGGGTCGCGCCGTGCAGTTGGGGTCGCCCGCCGCGGCCCTCACCCGGGACGGCGTGCCGAACCCGCGCGACGTCAAGCGCTCGACGTTCTACCGCCACGACCAAGAGTGGCTGCTGGTCCGATGAACCTGCCCAGGGCGCGGACCACCGCGGTCCGTCCCAGTCCGGTCTTCCTGCTCGTCGTCGCGGTCGCCGTCGCCGGCGGTGTCCTCGCCTGGCGTGCCGAGCGGGAATCGGTCCTCGGGCATGTCGGGGTGTTCCTGCTGGTGGTCGCGGGATGGGTGGTGACGCTCTGCGTGCACGAGTTCGCGCACGCGTTCACGGCGTGGCGGCACGGCGACACCGACGTCGAGGTGCGCGGCTACCTGACGCTCAACCCGTTGAAGTACAGCCACCCGCTGCTGTCGATCGGCCTGCCGGTGCTGTTCATCGCGCTCGGCGGGATCGGATTGCCCGGCGGCGCCGTGTACCTGCGCACCGGACTGTTCCCGCCGAAGGTGCAGGCGCGGGTGTCACTCGCCGGACCCGCCGTGAACCTGGTGTCGGCGATCGTCCTCCTCGCTGCGATCCGCTGGTTCGGGCTCGGCGGCGACCACCTGGTGTTCTGGACGGGCCTGAGCTTTCTCGCATTCCTGCAGGTGATGGCGACCGTCCTCAACCTCCTGCCGGTTCCCGGACTCGACGGGTACGCCGCACTCGAGCCGTTCCTGCCGCCCCGCACCCGCAGGTCCGTCGACCAGTTCAAACCGTACGGACTGCTGATCCTCGTGGCGCTGCTGTTCGTGCCGTCGATCAACGTGGTGTTCTTCGACTTCATCTACCGACTGTTCGAACTGTCCGGGGTGCCGGAGACCTACGCGCAGTACGGCAACTATCTGATGCGCTTCTGGCTCTGATCCGTGAGTACTTATCAACCGCCGGCGGTTAAGAAGTACTCACGGGCGGGCGTCGCCCTCCGCAAAGTTGGGGGTCAGCCGCAGTTCCGCCAGCGGCACCTCCCGGCCCGGACTGCGGACCTCGACGCGGACGGGTTCGCCGGTGGCGTCGTCCCGCAGCCCGATCGGCGGTCCGCACTCGCCCTGAAGGTATTTGTCGCCCCACTGCATCAGCGCGAGCACGGCAGGCAGGAGGTCGCGGCCCTTCGCGGTGAGCACGTATTCGTAGCGGGTGCGCTGCCCGGGCTCCTTGTAGGGCTGCCGCTCGAACAGGCCCTCGGCGGTCAGTTCACGCAGCCGGGACGCCGCCACGGCCTCGGTGATGCCGACCCGTTTCGCGAAGTCGTCGAATCGCGTGGTGCCGTAGTAGGCCTCGCGCAGGATCAGGACGGCCGAGCGCGTGCCGATCACGTCCATCGCCTTGCCGATCGAGCAGTGCGTGGCCCGCCAGGTGTCGCGATCTGCGAGAAAGCCGTCCAACCGTGCCGCATCCATGCACCTCAGCCTAGCTGACTTGCAGATTCCATAGTCAGCGGCTACAGCCTCCAGGACAAGTGCGCGAGACCGCTGGCGTCGAGTTCGAGGCCGCGCGGAGTCGACACGAGCCGCAGTAGCACTTCCTGACACCCCGGGCATCGCGCGACGACGCCGGGCGCACGCGAATAGACGTGGACGGCGGCCATCGGTCCGTCGAGACCGCAGAATCGGCACCGGCCGGTCGCCGCGGTGAGATCGTGGACGAAGATCTCCGCGAACGGCCCACCGAGAACGTTTCCGTCCTCGAAATCGTTGCCCTGCAACGTACTCATCGAAAGCCCCTTCCTCCGGTCACGGCCCGGAGGGACCGAACCGCTCGGTCTTGATGTCGTCCGGCGAGTGCCCGAGCGAGAGCAGCAGACGAGCCACCTCCTCGACGAAACCGGTAGGCCCGCACACGAAGCAGCGCGGCGCGAAGTCCGCGGGCCATCCCCACGCCGCGAGATCGGCAGCGCTGATCCGACCGGCCGGACGCCCGGACCGCGGCGAGTCCTCACGGGTGCGGAGGACGAACGTCTCGACTCCCCCGTCGCCGGTCCCCGGTCTGTTCAGCTCGTCCGCGAACAACTCGTCGGCCTGCGTCCGCAGCGAGTACACGAGCCGGAACGGTGTGCGATCGCGGCGGAACCGGCGCTCCCGGATCATCGACATCAGCGGCACGATGCCCGACCCACCCGCGACGAGAAGCACAGGCGCGCCGCCGCCCTCGCGCGGCGACCACACGAACCAGCCACCGATCGGTCCGCGCACCTCGATCAGATTGCCCGCGGCGAACACGTCGGTCAGATACGGAGACACCTCACCGTCCTGCACCCGCTGGACGACCAACTGCAGGCGCCACCCGCCGGACGAGCGCGCGGGCGGCGACGCCAGCGAGTAGCTCCGTTCGGTGGTGTACCCGTCGGGTCCGGTCAGACGGAGATCGACGTGCTGCCCGGCGCGATGCCCCGGCCAGTCGGGTACCTCGAGGACCAGGGCACGCGCACTCGCCGTCTCGGGCCACGACTCGACGAGTTCGGCCACCCGCCAGCCGAGCACGGCGCGGCCCACGAGTTCACTGGTCACCCTGATACCTCTGCTCCCGCCACGGGTCGCCGCGATCGTGATACCCGAGTTGTTCCCAGAAGCCGGGAAGGTCCTGGGGGACGAGCTGGATGGACCGAACCCACTTCGCGGACTTCCACAGGTAGAGGTGCGGCACGAGCAGGCGGGCCGGACCCCCGTGCACCGGCGCGAGCGGCGAACCCTCGTAGGTGTGCACGATCCACGCCTTGCCGCCGAGAAGGTCGGCGACGGGGAGGTTGGTGGTGTAGCCGCCGTCGCACCCGACGAGGACGAATCCCGCGGACGTCTCGACATCCGCGAACAGGGTGTCGAGGGAGACGCCCTTCCAGGAGGTGCCGAACTTCGACCATCGCGTGACGCAGTGCAGGTCGACCGTCGAGCGCTCCTGCGGCAGCGCCATGAATTCGGCCCACGACCACTCGCGGCGCCCGCCGGTCTCGTCGGTGACGGTCAGGGTCCACGTGTCGGTCGGGACGCGGGGCGTCGGCCCTGCGGAGAGGACCGGAAAATCGGTGACCTCGTACTGACCGGGCGGGAGGGCGTGCTCGCTGCGCGGTCTGCCGTGGAAGCCGGGGGTCAGAACAGCCATGCCTCACGTTAGGACCGCCGCGGGATATACGCAGCACAAACCGTCGATCCGAGGCGTTCATCACACCTGACTTGCCATAACCATAGCCAGGTCTCCGACCCGTGAGTACTTGTTAACCGCCCGCGGTTGACAAGTACTCACGGCAGCGAAAGGAACAGTCATGAGAGACGCCGTCATCGTCGAGGCCGTCCGCACGCCGATCGGCAAGGGCAAGCCCTCCGGCGCCCTGCACGGGGTGCATCCCGTCGACCTCCTCGCCCACAGCCTGTCGACCCTCGTCGAGCGCACGGGTATCGACCCCGCACTGATCGACGACGTCATCGGCGGCACCGTCACCCAGGTCGGCGACCAGAGCCAGAACATCACCCGCAGTGCACTTCTCGCCGCCGGGTTCCCCGAGTCCGTTCCCGGCACGACCGTCGACCGGCAGTGCGGCAGCAGCCAGCAGGCCGTCCACTTCGCCGCGCAGGGCGTGCTGTCCGGCGCCTACGACATCGTCGTCGCCGCCGGTGTCGAGTCGATGAGCCGAGTCCCCATGGGGTCCAGCAGCATCGGACGCGAGACGATGGGCGTCGGCTTCGAGCGCCGCTACCCCGACGGCCTCGTCCCACAGGGCATCAGCGTCGAACTCATCGCCGCCCGGTGGGGACTCTCCCGTACCCAACTGGACGACTTCGCGCTGCGCAGCCACCACAAGGCCGCGGCGGCAACGAGTGCCGGGAACTTCACGAAGGAACTCGCCGCCCTCCCGGAGCTGGGTCGACGAGGCCATCCGGCCGGACACGACGGCGGCCGCGCTCGCCGGCCTACGACCCGCCTTCCGCAGCGAAATCTACGGGGAGCGGTTCCCGCAGGTCGACTGGTCGATCACCGCGGGCAACAGCAGTCCCCTGTCGGACGGCAGTGCGGCGCTCATGATCACCACGAGCGAGATCGCGGGACGCCTCGGACTGCGGCCCCTGGCCCGGCTCCACAGCTTCGCCGTCGTCGGCGACGACCCGCTGATGATGCTCACCGCCGTCATTCCCGCGACGTGTAAGGTGCTGCAGCGCAGCGGCCTCGACATCTCCGACATCGACCTGTTCGAGGTCAACGAGGCCTTCGCGCCGGTGGTTCTGGCCTGGGCGGCGGAGACCGGAGCCGACCTGGACCGGGTCAACGT
This sequence comes from Rhodococcus sp. NCIMB 12038, assembly GCF_002165735.1. Classification (NCBI taxonomy): domain Bacteria; kingdom Bacillati; phylum Actinomycetota; class Actinomycetes; order Mycobacteriales; family Nocardiaceae; genus Rhodococcus; species Rhodococcus sp. NCIMB 12038. The sequence continues at coordinate 98,704 of NZ_NHML01000035.1, read as the reverse complement.
GCACGGCGGTGCGATCGCGCTCGGACATCCGCTGGGGGCCAGTGGCGCCCGGCTCATGACCACGCTGGTGAACGCGATGGAGCAGCGCGGGGCCCGGTTCAGACTGCAGACCATGTGCGAGGCGGGCGGACTCGCCAACGCCACCGTCCTCGAACGACTCGGGTGACCCTCAGCCGTTCCGGCGGGTGATCGCCTCTCCCACCGCACGCAGCGAGTCCCGCAGCGACTGCGGCTGGAGCACTTCGGCGCCCCCGCCGAGAGCGGTCAGATGGTCGAGGGCCACGTCCTCGGCTTCGAGCAGCAGGTCGACGGTGACCCAGCCGTCGTCGTCGGGCGGGCCGGGTTCGACGCGAGCGGCCTCCACCCCGACCACCCGGGGCAGCCGGCGCCACGCCGCGGGCGAGAGCCGCACCCGGCACCGGAATCGCAGGAGGGCACGGTCGAATTCGGCCACCGAGTCCGTCCACCACGCACCGAGATCGAAATCGCGGGGCCGCACCGCCGGCTGCTTCAGCACGGTAGCATCACTGATCCGCGACACCCGGTACGACAGCGTCCGTCCGTGATGCTGCGCAACGAGATACCAGACGCCGGCCTTTGCCACCAATCCCAGGGGGTCGAGTGTTCTTGCCGCCGAACGGTTCCCCTTGCGGTAACGAATACCCAGACGCCGCCCCTCGAGCACCGCGGACGCGACCACCGGGAGGTCGCCGTTGTCTTGTGGCCCGTCGAACCAGCCGGGCGCGTCAACGTACAGCCGGTCCCGCCACAGCTGCGCCCCGGCCCGCAGCGGAACCGGCAACGCCCCCAGCAACTTCGACTGCGCCGCCGCGGTGACGTCGCGAAGACCGAGATCCTCGGCGATCGACGGGACCCCGAGCAACATCAACGCGGACGTCTCCGCCCCCGTCATGCCGCCGAGTTTCGACTGCCAGCCGTCGAGCAACCGGATCCCGCCCCCGGGTCCGCTCTCCGTCCACAACGGGACCCCCGCCGCCGACAACGCCGTGACGTCGCGATACACGGTGCGAACCGAGACGCCCAGTTCGTCCGCGAGTTGCTGTGCGGTGGCCCCGCGACTGCCCTCCAGACGGAGCATCACCTCGACGAGCCGACTCGAACGCATCCTCCGAGTCTAGACAGAATCCCTGACAGTAGATGTCAGGGATATGCGCGCACACTGGCCGGCATGACCAACTGGGCACAGTTCGAGACAGAAGCACCCGACCTCGCCAAGGCCGTCGCCGCGCGCTTCGAGGCGCACAAGCACCACGTGCTGGCGACGCTCCGCAAGGACGGTTCCCCACGGGTGAGCGGCACCGAGGTCGAGTTCCACGACGGCGCGTTGCTGCTCGGATCGATGGTCGGCGCACGCAAAGTGCAGGATCTGCAACGCGATCCGCGATACTCCCTCCACAGCAACCCCGGTCACCACACGATGGAGGGCGGCGACGCCAAGATCAGCGGCCGCGCCCGGGAGATCCTCGGGGAACGAAAGCAGACGATCGTCGACCGCTACCCCGACGAGATCCCCGAGGCGGACGTCTTCGAACTCGACCTCGACGAGGTGGTGCACACCACCGTCGACGGCGAGCACCTGTACGTCGATCTGTGGCGCCCGGGCGCGGGCGTCACCCGGTTCACCAAGTGACGGTCATTGCGTGACGGCGAATCCGAAGCCGAGCGCACAGGGCTGCGACGCCGTACCTGCACCATCGGCGTCGTAGCTGCCGCCGGGGATCAGATGGGCGGTCAAGCCGGGCAGATCCCGTTCCACACCCTCACCATTCGCCAACGGGCCCGACGTGCCGATCGTCGGCGCCTGGCCACCAATGTTGAGGTACGTCACCTGAGCGTCGGTCGTAGCCTTCTCGGGTCCCTCGAACTCCCACTCGACCTGGTTGCCTTCCTTCTCGACACCCAAAGTCGCGGCCGGCGTACAGTTCGCCAGCGGATCGGGCATGAACGGCGCGGCGGAGGCGGCGGCGGGTGCTGCGAAGAGGGCGGCCGCACCGAGTGCGGCAACGGCGGCGGGTCGTGCGAACGCTGCGAGAGTGGACATGGTGTTCCCTTCCGTGAGTCGTCCGACAACGATTTCCCGCCGCGATTCCGGACGAAACAGACAGGGTCTACCAGGTGACGTTCTCGGCGCAGTGGCGCCCGTTGGCGGTGGACTCAACCTGCACGGTCGCGTGCGAGAGGTGGTGACGCTCCAGGACGGTCCGCGCCGCTTCGAGGACCGTGGACGAGTCGGCCTCGGTGGTGAGGTGGACGGTGGCCACATCCATTCCCGTGGTGAGCGTCCACACGTGCAGGTCGTGCACGCCGGTGACCCCGGGCAGCGCCTCGAGGTCGGCCTGCACCGATTCGACGTCGACGTCCTCGGGCGAGGCCTGGGTGAGGATGCGCAGCGACGCGGCGGCCAGTTTCATCGCCCGCGGCACCACCCACAGCGAGATGAGGACACCGACGATGATGTCGGCGTAGGTCCAGTCGAACACCAGCACGACGGCGCCGGCGATGAGCACGCCGACACTGCCGACGGCGTCCGCGAGCACTTCGAGGTAGGCGCCGCGGACGGCCAGGCTGTCCTTGGAATCGGCGCGGAGCATCAGCATCACCACGAGGTTCGCGGCGAGACCGACGGATGCGGTGAGGATCAGCGCCATGCCGGGAAGTTCGGGGACGTCGCCGATCCGGGAGATGGCCTCGTAGAACACCCAGATCGCGACGGCGAGCAGCATCGCGGCGTTGGCCATGGCCGTGAGCACTTCGGCGCGGTGCCAGCCGAAGGTCCGGGCTGCGGTGGCACTGCCCTTGCGGGCGAGGAGGAGTGCGACGAGTCCCATCGACATTCCGACGACGTCGGTCAGCATGTGTCCGGCGTCGGCGAGCAGCGACAGCGAGTTGACGGTCAGGCCGACGACGACCTCGAGGACCAGGAACGCGAGGAGGATGACGAGAGCGATCACCATGCGGCGGATCCGCCCCCGGGACGGGCCTACCTCACCGGCACCTGGTGTGTGGCCGTGCGAATGTCCGTGACCGACTCCCATAGGTGAGCCTCCTCCCGAGTTGTGCCGATCATATGCGTACATGCGCATATGTTCAACAGCGTGCTCGGGCGGTCAGAGTTCGGGACGATACGCCGGCTTCTCCACCGTCGGCGGCAGCGTCGCGATGGCCGAGATGCGTTTCAGCCCTGCGACCTGCAGAAGGTCGACGGTCAGAGACCGGATCTGCGCGAAGACGACGGTCGCCGACAGGCCCGCGTTCTCCACCAGTTCCGGTTTCAGGCCGGACGCCACCGACCGCAGCACCCGCGCCGCCTCGGCCTGGTCGGGTTGCTGACCGGGGTCCGCGAGCGCCATCTGCCGAAGGGTTTCCAACGCGTGGGCGAGCTTCTCCACCTGGTCGACGAGCCGCGGGTTGAGGATCTCGTCGTCCCGCACCAGCGTGAGCGACCGCCGCGCGAGAACCCGGATGTTGCGCAGCGCGTTGTCGAGTGGGTCCGCGGCCGCGGTCAGCCGCTCGAGCCTGCCCCGGGTGTTCCAGTACAGCGGCGAGATGCGGCTGATCTCGCGGCCACCCGCGAGGTGGGTCCGCAGCGTGTCGATGGACGCCTGCGTCGCCCGCGCCTTCCGCAGCGCCTCCTCGATCGGCTTGTCGTCATTGGCCACCAACCCGTCGGCCACCAACTGCATCACCTCGGACGCCGTCCCGAGAACGTTCGCGGCGTACTTGCGCGCCCGACCCACCGGATGCGTGGGAATCAGCGCGACAACGGCGATCCCCACCAGACCACCGGTCAGGGCGTCCACCATGCGGTTGATCCCGGCGGCACCGCCGGGAGGCAGCAGCGTCGCCACGAGCACCGCGGAGTTGCCCGCCTGCATCGAGAAGATCGGGCCGCTGTTCAGCAGCACCGCCGCGGACATCGCCAGTATGACAACGAGAGTGATCTGCCAGGCGCCACTTCCGATGACGGAGACGATGAGGTCGCCGACCCCGATCCCGATCGTGACACCGGCCACCAACTCGACAGAACGACGCAGGCGGGCGCCGAGCGACAAGCCCAGCGACACCACCGCGGCGATGGGAGCGAAGAACGGCGTCGGATGACCGATCACCACCGTCGCCACCCACCACGCGGCACCGGCCGCGATCGCGCACTGCAGGATGGGCAGCGCCGACACCCGCAACCGGTGAACCGAGGTCCTCAGCCCGTCCCGGCCACGGACTTTCGCTGTACCGAGGGCGTTAACTGACGCCAAGCGCTTCGGCGGCTCGGGGATCGCAGTCCTCGAGCAGGTCGAGGCACCGCGCGTACTCGTCCGTTTCGCCGATCGCCTTCGCCGCCTTCGCCAGGACGGCGACGCAGCGGAGGAAACCGCGGTTGGGTTCGTGGGCGTAAGGAACCGGGCCGAAACCCTTCCAGCCGTTGCGACGCAACTGGTCCAGGCCACGGTGGTACCCGGTGCGCGCGTAGGCGTAGGCCGTGATGGTCTGGTCTGCGTCGAGGGCGGCCTCGGCCAGGTAGGCCCATGCGATGGATGCGGTGGGATGGGCGGCTGCCACGGAAGCCGGATCCTCGTGGTTCAACAGGGCCGACTCGGCCTCGTCGTCCCCGGGAAGCAGCGTGGGCTGTGGTCCGAGAAGGTCACCGAAAGACGTCATGCGCCTATTGTGCCCCCGCCGCGGAGCCGTCAGTGCGTCGGCCCGCGTCCGCGACGCGCCCTCTCGTGGTCTCCGATGACTCGCGATGTCGTTAGGCTGCCTCCAACGTTCATTTCTCTGCAGACCGAGGGGCAGCGCGTGCAGGACCCGAAGAAAGACGATCCGACTCAGAAGCCGGCCACGGACGCACCGTCCGGCCCGGCTGCGGCCGACACCACCGCAGGCAAGGGCACCTCCGCGACGGCGAAGCCTGCGAAGTCCTCCCAGCCCGCGCCGGAGGCAAAGTCCTCGCCCGAGCCGAAGCCCCCGCAGAAGAAGGCCCCGGAGAAGGCGGCGGAGAAGCCCGTCGAGCCGCAGTCCGAGCTGCCCAAGCCCCCGGCGCCCCGCCCGCGGGCGGAAGCACCTCGAGCCGGCGCGGCTCCCGGAGCGAAGCCGGAGGAGAAGGCATCCGAGGCGGCCACCACCGCGATCCCCACGCAGACGGGTGGACGGGCCGCACCCGAGGCCGCGACGGTGCAGATGCGCCGCACCCCGAACACGCAGAACCAGCAGAGCCAGGCGAAGGCGCCGTCCGGCGACGAGACGGTCGCTATCCCGGTGACGAGACCCGGCGTCCCGTCGACACCGCCGCCACCCCGGCCGGCACCCCAGGCGAACCGGCCTCAGCAGCCGCAGAACGGTCGGCCCGTTCCCCCGCCGCCCACTCCCCCGCGGCCGGCGCCCGCACCGCCGAAGGCCGCACCGCAGCGGGTGCTGCCGCCGCAGCAGAGCGCGCCGCAGCGCGTCGCTGCAGCCGAGAAGCCCTCGAAGAAGCACGGGAAGGCGTGGCTGTTCACCGCGATCGCCGCCGGCGTGATCGTCGTCGCCGCCATCGCGGTCGCCGGGATCGTGGTCTACAACAACAACCAGGCCGAGAATGCACCCGAAGCTCAGGTGCAGGGAACGATCGACACGTTCGTCGCCGCTCTCACCCAGGGTGACCTGGCGACGCTGCGCACCAGCACGTGCGGCAGCCTCGCCGAGTACTACCAGGGCATTTCCGATCAGGACTTCGCCGAGGTCCACCAGGTCGCCGTGACGCAACAGAACATTCCCGTGGTCGGCGGCGTCGACGCGGTGCAGATCACCGGCGACACGGCCATCGCCCAGGTGAAGGCCCACACGGCCGCCAACCCGGCCGAGCAGTCGTGGCGCACGTTCAACCTCGAGAAGGTCGACGGCACCTGGAAGATCTGCGACCCCCGATAAACGACTGTGCGCCTTTCCGGTAGCTACAGCTACCAGAAAGGCGCACGAGCCCGAAGGGCCTATCCGGAGACGGAACGTCCCGCGGACTTGAGGTCGTTGCAGGCCTCGACGACGCGGGCCGTCATGCCGGCCTCAGCCTTCTTGAGGTAGCTGCGGGGGTCGTAGAACTTCTTGTTACCGACCTCGCCGTCGACCTTCAGCACGCCGTCATAGTTGGTGAACATGTGGCCGGCGATCGGACGGGTGAACGCGTACTGGGTGTCGGTGTCGACGTTCATCTTGACGACGCCGTAGTTCAGCGCGTCCTCGATCTCCGACTTCAGCGAACCCGACCCGCCGTGGAAAACGAAGTCGAACGGCTGCGAGCCGTCGGACAGGCCGAGCTTGGCGGCGGCGACCTTCTGGCCGGTCTCGAGCACCTCGGGACGCAACTTCACGTTGCCCGGCTTGTAGACGCCGTGCACGTTGCCGAACGTGGCGGCCAGCAGGTACTTGCCGTTCTCGCCGGTGCCGAGCGCGTCGACGGTCTTCTCGAAGTCCTCGGGCGAGGTGTAGAGCTTGTCGTTGATCTCGGCTTCCACGCCGTCCTCTTCACCACCGACGACGCCGATCTCGACCTCGAGGATGATGTTGGCTGCTTTCGCCTTCGCGAGGAGTTCCTGGGCGATCTCCAGATTCTCGTCGATCGGGACGGCCGAACCGTCCCACATGTGGGACTGGAACAGCGGGTTGCGGCCGGCCTCGACGCGCTGGCGCGAGATCTCGAGCAGCGGGCGGACGAACGTGTCCAGCTTGTCCTTGGGGCAGTGGTCGGTGTGCAGGGCGATCGTGACGTCGTACTTCGCGGCGATCACGTGAGCGAACTCGGCGAGTGCGACCGCACCGGTCACCATGTCCTTGACGCCCAGGCCCGAACCGAACTCGGCGCCACCGGTCGAAAACTGGATGATGCCGTCACTGCCGGCGTCCGCGAAGCCCTTGATGGCGGCGTTGATGGTTTCGGAAGAAGTGCAGTTGATGGCGGGGAAGGCAAAGGAGTGCTCCTTGGCCCGACCAAGCATCTCGGCGTAGACCTCGGGAGTCGCGATAGGCACGGCGGCAGTCCTCCATAAAGAGTCGATTTCGGCACGCGCGATCAGCGCAGCGCGCGATGTGGTCCTAGCAGTATGGCAATACCGTTAGCGTACGTCGCCCGGTGGCTGTCGTGGCACCTCGTTCGGTCCGGTCGACGACCGGGGTTTGAGCCGGTCCCCGACCGGGCCGAAACTCCATGACCTGCACTATTCCGACAGTCGGCCAGAACGCCGGTACGCTGAGGGCCGTGATTGTGCAGGCAGCATCGGATTCCGTGACCAACCTCGCGTTGTTGCCGGGATTCCTCGACCCGGTGAACCTCCTCAACTCCTTCGGCACGTGGGTGCTCGTCGGACTTCTCCTGGTCGTCTTCATCGAGTCGGGTTTGCTGTTCCCCCTGCTCCCCGGCGACTCGCTCCTCTTCACCGCGGGACTCATCGCGGCGTCGAAGTCGACGGAGATCGAACCGTTCGCCCCCCTGTGGGTGCTTCTGGTTCTGATCCCGATCGCCGCGATCCTCGGCGACCAGGTCGGCTTCTTCATCGGCAGCAAGGGCGGGACCGCCCTGTTCAAGAGTGACGACGCGCGGTTCTTCAAGAAGAAGTACATCGACGAGTCGCACGCCTTCTTCGAGAAGCACGGCCCCATCACCATCATCCTGGCCCGGTTCGTTCCGATCGTGCGCACGTTCGCGCCGGTCGTCGCGGGTGCGTCGCGGATGAAGTACCCCCTGTTCCTGACGTACAACATCGTGGGCGGCATCCTGTGGGGCGCCGGCGTCACGCTGCTCGGCTACCTTCTCGGGCAGATCGAGTTCATCCGCGACAACGTCGACGTCATCTTCCTGCTGATCGTCTTCGTGTCCGTGCTGCCGATCATCGTGGAGGTAGGCAAGCGCATCGTGAAGTCCCGCCAGGGCGCGGGCGCCGCGGCCGAGGACCCGCAACCGGTCACCACCCCCACCGATCCCACCTCCTGAATCCGATCGGGGTAGCGCACTGACGATGGTCACCACGGCAGCAGGCAGCTTCGGGCCTCTCGTCTCGGCCGGCCCAGCGCTGGTCTGGGTCGTCGTGCTCGCGTTCGTGTTCATCGAGTGCGCGGTGATCCTGGGCCTGTTCCTGCCCGGCGACTCGATGCTGATCACCGCGGGCATCGTGCTGGCCAACCATGCGTCGGGCACCGGTCACGTGTGGGCGTTGTCGGTCGGCGCGATGATCGCTGCCATCTGCGGAAACCAGGTGGGGTACGTCATCGGTCACCGCACCGGCAACCACATCCTCGCCCGCAAGGGCGGGAAGTATCTCAACTACACCAACCTCCACAAGGTCAACCTTCTGCTGGAGAAGCACGGATTCTGGGCGGTACTCGTCGCCCGCTGGATTCCGTGGATCCGCACCCTGTGCCCGCTGGTCGCCGGTGCCGCCAAGATGAATCACACCAAGTACACGATCGCCAGCACCATCGGCGCCATCTTCTGGGCGCCTGTCCTGCTGCTCATCGGTTTCTACTTCGGCTCGTTCCTCGACCGGGTGTCGTGGCTGATGCCCGCGGTGCTCGCCGGGATGGTCGCGCTGCTGGTGATCGGCACCGTGCTCGGGGTGTGGCACTACCGGCAGGAGATGGCGCGTCCGCCCGAAGAAGTGGAAGTCGAGGAAGTGCTGGACTAGTGCCGGTGCACCGCGTCCCACGCGGGCAACGGGCCGTCGAAGAGAGTCCACGCCGCCGGTCCTGATCGCGCCCACAGTTGGGCGGGTTCGGTCACGAGATTCGGTCCGGCCTGCGACTCCGGGGTGTGCCCCGCGGCGCTCGCCCCTGGCCAGTTCGGCGAGGAACGTCGACGCATCCACGACCGTCACCATCGTGTCGATGGCCGCGACCGGGCCGAGGCCTGAGCCCCGGCCCGTGTGACTACAGCGCGACGGTGCCCGGCGCGTCCGCGTACTGGCTCTCGGGGCGCGGCAACCCGAAGTGGTCGCGCAGCGTGGTGCCCGAGTACTCGGTGCGGAACAGTCCGCGCTCCTGCAGGATCGGGACCACCTTCTGCGCGAACACCTCGAGACCGCCCGGGTAGTACGGCGGCATGACGTTGAACCCGTCCGCGGCGCCCTGCGTGAACCATTCCTCGATGGTGTCGGCCACCTGCACCGGCGTCCCGACGACGACCCTGTGCCCACGCGCACCGGCGAGACGGTGCAGCAGTCCGCGCAGCGTCGGGTTCTCCCGCTCGACGATGCCGGCGATCACCTGCAGACGGCTCTGCTTGTTGTCCGTGACGTCGCCGGCGTCCCCGAACAGTCCGGCGGGCACGGGGGCGTCGAGATCGAGGTGCCGCACGCTCGAGCCGGTGAGAGCCTCGAGCTGGGCGATCCCGTACTCGGGCGAGGTCAGTTCGTTGAATTCTCGCTCCAGGTCCCGCGCCTCGGCCTCGGTGTCGCCGAGGAACGGGCTGATGCCGGGAAGGATCTTCACGTGCTCCGGGTTGCGGCCGAACTGCACCGCACGCTGCTTGACGTCCGCGTAGAACGCCTGCCCGTCCGACAGCCGCTGGTGCGCGGTGAAGATGGCCTCGGCGTACTGGCCTGCGAACGCGCGGCCCTCGTTGGACGCACCCGCCTGCACCAGCACCGGGTGTCCCTGCGGGGAGCGCGGCGCGTTGAACGGTCCCCGCACCCGCAGGTGGCGTCCGACGTAGTTGATCTCGTGGATCTTCGACGGGTCCGCGTAGATGCCCGCGGCCTTGTCGATCAGGATGGCGTCGTCCTCCCAGCTGTCCCACAGCTTGACGGTCGCGTCGACGAACTCCCGCGCCCGCGCGTAGCGGTCGGCGTGGTCCGGGTGGCTGGGCAGTCCGAAGTTGGCGGCCGCCACGTCGGTGCCGGTGGTCACGATGTTCCAGCCGGCCCGGCCGCGGGAGATGTGGTCGAGGGACGCGAACAGCCGCGCGAGGTTGTAGGGCTCGAAGTACGTCGTGGACGCGGTCGCGATCAGCCCGATCCGTTCGGTGGCCGTCGCGATGGCCGTCAGCAGCGTGATGGGCTCGAGTGCTCCGGCGGCGCCGTGCTCGACGTCGCTGCGCAGGGCGGGGCCGTCGGCGAAGAAGATCGCGTCCAGCTTCGCGGCTTCCGCTGTCTGCGCGATCTCCTGGAAGTAGGAGACGTCGTACAGCCGCTCGGGCGTCGTGAGCGGGTGACGCCACGCCGACTCGTGGTGCCCGGCCGGGTAGATGAACGCGTTGAGACTCAGCTGCCGCTGTTGATCTGACATAACGAACTGTCTAACAGCGCCGAATCCGGGGCGATACGGTTAATTTTCGCGTGATTCGAACCGTCGCCTAGCGTCGCGGGTACCCCGCCGCGGACACCATGTGCGCGGCCTCCATCAGCATCCAGCCACCGAGCTGGACGGACATGTCGCGTTCCGGGATCCCGGACGAGCGCACGGTGCCCCCGGTGAACGTGGCGATTCCCCCACCCAGTCCCGGCAGTTGCGCCTGCCGGGTCCAGTCGTGGCCGAACAGCGGCTGCCCCTCGATCTGCAGGCGGTTCTCCCACGCCGATTCCGCGGAGGTCAGCACGAGTTGGGCGGCGATCTCCCGGGCCCGGATGTCGGCGGGCGACTCCCACGGCAGCATCACCGCGGTCAGCGCCAGGTACCGCGCGAGGATTCCGTTGAACAGGCCGCCGTCTCCCCCACCGCCGCCGTCGATGACGCCGTGGGGTGCGAGGTGCTCGTCGATGGCGTCGACCAGCCGGTGCGTCCGGTTGCGGTGCCGGGGGGAACCGAGGCGCACGGCGAGTTCGGTTTCGAGTCCGAGAACGACGCCCTGACAGTAGGAGTAGATGCTGCGTTCGATCTCGCCGCCCGGGTGGATGCCGTCGGCGATCAGGTTCGTGTGCGCGTCCCGCAGCGTGTCGTCGATCCAGTCGGCTATCGCCTGGGCGCGCCACAACTTTCCGGTGCGGGCCAGCATGATCCCGGCCGGGCCGTTGGCGGGCGCGTTGTAGAAATTCGAGCCTTTCCGCCACGGGATGCCGCCCCCCGCCTCGGGCGCCCAGGCGTCGAACAACTGGGATTCGAGCGCCTGCACCGCACTTCTGTTGTCTATGAAGTGCATTCGCTGGGCACGCTCGAGGGCGATTCCCAGCCAGGCCATGTCGTCGTAATAGTTGTTGGTCCAGCCCGAGATGTTCCGCATACGGTGGCTGCGCGCAAGTTTCACGATGCGGCGACGACGGCGCGGCGTGGGGTCGCGTTCGAGGGCGTCGACGGCGCAGTCGAGCAGGTGGGCCTGCCACCAGTAGTGCCAGCTGAGGAACAGCCGCTCGCGCCGCACCGCCGGCCAGGCGACGACGCCCAGGGTGGTGCCCGGGAGCGCCCACAGCCGGCGAAGGTGCCTGCTCACCACCGCTTCTTCAGCGGCGTCCGCGCGCGCCGACCACGAGTCCTGCATAAGAGTTGATCTTGCCTATTCGCCGAGGGTTCCGCTACCACGCACGGCCCAGGTCCGCGTGCTGTCGAACCCACGCGTGCATCGCGATTCCCGCGGCGACCCCCGCGTTGATGCTGCGGGTGGAACCGAACTGTGCGATCGACACCGTCATCGCCGCAACCTCTTTCGCCTGGTCGGTGACTCCCGGCCCCTCCTGGCCGAACAGGAGCACGCAGTCGCGGGGCAGGTTCGCCGTCTCGAGCGGCACCGACCCGGGTGTGTTGTCGACGGCCACGATGGTGAGACCTCGCTCACGTGCGAAGTCGACGAGGCCCTCGACGTCCGGGTGGTGGAGGACGTGCTGGTACCGGTCGGTGACCATGGCGCCGCGCCGGTTCCAGCGTCGACGTCCCACGATGTGGACTGCCGCGGCGGCGAACGCGTTGGCGGTGCGCACCACCGTCCCGATGTTCGCGTCGTGCCCGAAGTTCTCGATGGCCACGTGGAGCGGGTGGCGCCGGCTGTCGATGTCCGCGACGATCGCTTCCCGCGTCCAGTACCGGTAGGCGTCGACCACGTTGCGGCGATCCCCGCCGGCCAGCAGTTCGGGGTCGTACCGCGGGTCGGTGGGGGGCGGGGTGTCGTGCTCCTCGGTCCACGGGCCGACGCCGTTCGGGTTCTCGCCCCATTCGGTGGGACCCGTCTCGGCGACCTCGACCTCCACCGGGCCCGTCTCGACTCCGCTCACGACGTCAGAACGTCTTGTTCGAATCGGGGGCGACGGTGAACCCGTGCGACGTCTCGTCGTTGGTGCACGTGACGGCCGTGGCGGTGGTGCCGCAGGTGTAGCCGAGCTTCGTCAGTTTCGACCCGGCGGGCAGTGCCGCGTCCGGTTCGGCGCCGCCCGAGGTGTACACGAGGCCGCCGGCGCACATGAACGACGCCTCGCCGTCGTTCTCGACGCGGATGCCGTGACCCCAGTCGACCATGCAGTCGTCGGGGCGCGGCGGCACCGGGCTCGTCGACCCCTGGCAGCCGGCCTCGGTGCGGTTCGGCAGCTTGATGATGCCGCACTGGAACCCGCCGTCCGGGGACGTGAAGAAGTACGACTCGTTGTGCTCGTACGGGACGTCGACGAGCGTCGTGGTCGGCGCTTCGGTCGTCGTCGTCGGCGGCGGCGGCGCAACGGTCGTGGTCGTGGTGGTCGGCGGAACCGTCGTCGTGGTGGTGGTCACAGGGGCCGCGGCCGTCGTCGTCGACGTCGGCGGAGCCACCGCGTCCGAGGACCCACCACACCCTGCGAGCATCATGGCCGAGCCAATGCTCAGACACACCAACGACACCCGACGCCACGCCATACGGCCACCTCCATACATACTTACCTGCTGCCGACACTGCACTCTAACGGCAGTGCGGCGGCGGGGCCGCTTCGGCGAGGCCGGGACGGGTTAACCTGGAGGTGGAGGCATTCGATGAATCATCAGCGCATCGTGCGGACGGTCTGCTTCGTCACGGTCGGCTACGTCGTCGTCCTCGCCGTCTGGCTGGGATGGTTGATCCAGCACACCCCGCCGGCCACCATTCCGTACCAGATCATGGGATTGGTCGCGGCCTTCGGCTCGGCGCTGGGCTTCGGGATGATGGCGGCCGGTCGGCCCAGCCGCGCCGACCGCAAACTCGAACGCCACGGACTCGAGGGCTGGGCCCGCATCGAGCACGTCACCCCGCTCCGCCGCACCCCGGACGACGGCGAACTCACCGAACTGGACCTCCGGCTGACCGTGCCCGGATCGGAGAGCTACGCCGGACGGGTCGTCTACGAGGTGCGGCGGGAGAACGCGACACGATTCGTACCGGGCGAGACGATCACCATCCTTGTGGACCCGGAGGACCGGGACCACATCATGCTCTGCCCGTGATCCGGCGGCGCCCGAGCGCGAGCATCCCCTCGACGAGCAGCAGCTGGGCCGCCGCGTAACTGGCGAGGATCGCTCCTTCGGCCGCGGCTCTCCCCTGTTCTCCCCGGATGAACAAGCGCCGCACCACGATCAGGCCGTCGGAGGCGGTGAACAGCATCCCGCCCACGCCGAGCCAGCTGCGCCGGTCGGTTCCCGGCACGGCCACATTCGCGTAAACGTCGGCGCCGGGCGCGAGGGACGGGTCGGCCGAGAGGGTCGACGTGGTGCCGAGCAGCGCGCCGTACGCGGTCAACGGTGCGGCGACCTCCTTCGCGCGCCCGTGGAGAAGCGCCGCCGCGCCCGCCCACCCCGCGAGCCGGGGCAGCAACGCGGGCACCGTAGGCCGGGCGCCCCGGCGCAGCAGCAGCGCCGAGTAGCCGACCTGCATGACGGCGAACGAGGACGCGCCGCGCACGAGACGGGCGTCGTCGTCGGGGTCGATCATGAAGACGTCCCCCACGGTCGCGGCAGTGAGACCGGCGAGGAGAAGCGCGACGTCGGCGGGGTCGGTGCCCGCGCGCCGCCGCAGCACCCGAACGGCGAGCGCGGGCGCGATCAGTGGCTTCGCCACGCGCTGCAACCGTTCCCGACCGGTGACGGCTCCGACCACGGTGGCCAGCGTCGCACCGGCGAATACCGCGTGCTCGACACCCCAGTTGTTCTTCGACTTCACGTCTTCCTCCCACGCTTTCGGATGAGCCGAGGTTACCGGTCCGAACAGTGGTTGACTGGAGAGTGGATGCGACGGAGAATCCGCGATTGTGAGGCACAGCTGATGGCAAAACAGGCGCGCGCGGCGGCCACCCGCCATCAAGTGTTAGAGGGTGCTGCACTGAGCTTCGAGAAGCTCGGGTACGGCGGCGCGAGCCTCAGCGGCATCCTCTCCTACGCCGACGTGACGAAGGGCGCCTTGTACTTTCACTTCGAGTCCAAGGAGGCGCTGGCCTGGGCGGTGATCAAGGAACAGCACGCGATGGCGATGCTGGCGGCGCAGCGCGTGCTCGCGACGGCCCGGTCGCCGATGGAGGCGATCCTGTTGTGCGCCAAGGAGATGGCCCGCCAGCTGCTGACCGAGCCGATCGTGCGGGCGGGAGTGCGGCTGACCCTGGAACTCGGGACGTCCCGCGGCCCGGCCACCGATCCCTACATCGACTGGACCGACACCCTCGTCGCACTCGCGGGCAAGGCACGGGAGGCGGGTGAACTGCGCGCGACCGTCGATCCCGCCGCGCTGGCCCGTTTCCTGGTCAGTTCGTTCACGGGCATGCAGTTGGTGTCCGAGGCGCTGACCGGGCGCGCGGACCTGTACGAGCGGCTGGCCGACATGTGGGGGCTGCTGCTGCCGTCGATCGCGTCGCCGGACATGCTGCCGCGCCTGCTCGAACTCGTGGCACTGCGCGACGACGTCGCGTCCTGACTCAGACGCCGGTGTGGGCGGGTTCCTCGGGACCGTCCGGCGCCGGTTGCGGCAGGTCGAGCGGATGTGACTGCGTCGGCGCCGGCTGGACGACGGCGATGCGGGCGCCGTCCGGAATCGCGTCGACGGAGCAGATGGTTCCGAAGATGCCGAGGCCGCCGAACAATGCCAGCAGGCCGTAGGCCAGGAACGTCGACGTTCGTTCGACAGCTGATCGTGGTTCGCCCTCCAGTGCCATCGTGGTGCGCCGCGCGTACACGGCCCTTCGCTCTCGGGGATTTCGGCTGAGTTCCACCATGTGGCCCTTCTTCGCATGATCGGTCGGTGCGGATGGTGTCGGGTCGACGCTTACGAGTCTGTCGCGGCGGCGGCCGGGTGTCGCCGCCCCCAGGGATGGAATGCATTCCACCCAGGGTTGGACGGCCCGGCCCGGCACCCCGGGGCGCGGGCGGTTATGATCCGGACCACACCAGGTGTACGCAGAGCGGAGATTCTGTCCGCTATGCGTACATCGTGAGCATCGCCCGAGCAGGAAGGCCTCATGACGACGACCGAGGAACCGACCCGCAGCGAAGACGCGCAGACGCGCCCCCCTCGCTTCGAACGACCGCCGTGGCCGCCCGCCGGCCCCCGCCGCCTACTCCGCGACCTCGGCGGCGCCTACGCCGCCAATGGGCTGATCGGACTGATCTTCTCCGCGACCGGTCCCGTGGCCGTGATCCTGGCCGCCGGTTCCGCGGGCGGACTGTCGCCCGGGCAGATGGCGTCGTGGATCTTCGGCGTCTTCTTCCTCAACGGCATCCTCACCGTCCTCGCCAGCTGGCTGTACCGTCAGCCGCTCGCGTTCTTCTGGACGATCCCCGGCACGATCATCGTCGGCGGCTCGCTCACCCACCTGTCGTGGCCGGAGGTGCTCGGGGCGTTCCTCGTGACCGGACTCCTGGTCCTCGCCCTCGGCCTGACCGGGCGGGTGCGCCAGGTGATGGCGATGCTTCCGATGCCGATCGTCATGGCCATGGTCGCCGGCGTCTTCCTGAAATTCGGCACCGACCTCGTCCACGCCGTGGGAGCCGATGCGGCCGTGGCCGTTCCGATGGTCGTCGCCTTCGTCCTCCTCGCGTCCCGCGCCGCGCTCGGCCGGTGGATGCCCCCGATTCTCGGCGCACTGCTCGTCGGGGCGGCCGCGGTCGCGGTCACGGGCCGCTTCCAGCCCACCGGCACCGGCACACCATGGATCGCGGCGCCGATGTTCCAGGCTCCGCAGTTCACCTGGCAGGCGATCGCCGAACTGGTCGTCCCGCTGGCGATCACGGTCATCGTCGTGCAGAACGGTCAGGGTGCGGCCGTGCTGACGTCCGCGGGCCACAGGCCGCCGATGAACGTCGGCACCGTCCTGTGCGGGGTCTGGTCCCTCGCCACCGCCGCCGTCGGAGCCGTGTCGACGTGCCTGACCGGGCCGACCAACGCCCTGCTGGTGGCGTCCGGGCAGCGCACCCGCCAGTACACGGCGGCCGTCGTCTGCGGACTGCTCGCCGTGGTCGTCGGCCTCTTCGCCCCGCTGTTCGTTCAGCTGATGCTGGCCACCCCGGCCGCGTTCGTCGCCACGCTCGGCGGCCTCGCGATGCTCCGAGCGCTGCAGGGGTCGTTCGTCGCGGCGTTCGGCTCCCGATACACGCTCGGCGCGCTCGTGACGTTTCTCGTGACCGTCTCGAACGTGCAGTTCCTCAACATCGGCGCGGCCTTCTGGGGACTGATCGCCGGACTGCTCGTGTCCCGGGTGATGGAACCGGGTGATTTCCGGAAGGGATGATCGGTCACCGCCCCCGCCGCCACCACCTGCCTGCCGGGGGCGGGTCCGGTACCGGCTCCGGTTGCGATTTCGGGGGCGCTGCCTGCTGCGGCTTCTGCACGTACTGCTTCTGCTGCCGCCAGGTCGCGACGACCTCGTCCGCGTCGACCGGGCTCACCGGGATCCTCGGACCGGACGGCGCCCGCAGCCATTCGACGATCTGCAGGTTGAGCTGCGCCACCACATCCCGCACCGCCTGCTCGGACGGCATTCCACGGATCGTGTCGGGCAGCCGCTCGATCTCCTTGCGCAACTGCAGCGGCGTGGGGAGCAACGAGTCGGTGGGCAGATTCTCGCGCCGGAGGTAGTTCTTCACCCACCACAGTTCGTCGTCGACGTCGCCCGCCGGAATCGGTTTGCCCGCACCGGGGAGATCGTCGAAGTCGCCGCGCTCCTGAGCGAGCCGGATCTGCTTGTCGATCCAGCTCTCGAAGCTCACCCCGGGAGGTTTGCGCTCGGTCACGCACGCCATTGTTCCAGGACCCGGTTCAGCCTGCCGGGGCGTCGGCTCCCGTGTAGAACGCGGTCGTGCGATCGCCTGCCGCGGTCGCCGCGGCTTCCGGAGTCCCGAACACGATGCTCGCGGCCCGCCACTGCTCGCTGCTCGCCGTGATGAACTCCTTGCCCTCCTCGCTCGCCGACCAGGCCTCGCTCTCCTTCGGGTCCATCGACTTCCCCGTCCCCAGATACAGGAACAGCCCCAGAACCCCCAGTTCCCAGCCGACGCCGGTCGCGCCGGGCCCGTATTCGTCCCAGAACTTGTCGTCGACGTGCGCCGTGTGCAGAAGCTCGAAGCGGGTGCCCCCGGCCGGGTCCGCGGTGAAGGACACGTCGATCCAGCTGACGTCGCCGCCGTACTCCCAGGTCGCGGTGAATCCGTTGGGCGGATCACACGTGAGGATCTCGCCGCCGGCGTTGCCTTCGAGCTGATAGCGACCGTGCAGGCGCAGGTCGCCCGTCACCGGCATGAACCACCGTGGGATTCGCTCGGCGGTAGTGCAGGCCTCCCACACCTCCTCCACCGTGGCGTCGTAGATGCGTCCGATCGTCACGGTGCGGGCCTCGCCCGCCTCGAGCGTCCGACTGCCCACCGAGCGGCGCACCGCGTTGATCTGTTCCGTCACTTCGATCATCGATCGCTCCCTTGTTTCGGGTCTGTTTTGTCCTCGCCGGACAGTCGTTTTTCGCGGCGCCCCCGCGCGATCTCCGTGGCCAGTGCGTCGAGCCGCGGCGTCCAGAAACGCCGGAACTGGCCGAGCCACGCGTCGATGTCGCGGAGCGGTTCGGTCTCCACCGCATACAGCCTTCGCGCACCGTCGCTCCGGACGGTGGCGAAACCGTTCTCCCGCAAGACCTTCAGATGCTGAGACACGGCGGGTTGCGAGATGCCGAACTCGGCACGGATGACGTCGCTGACCGCACCGGACGTCTTCTCGTCGTCCGCGATCAGCTCGAGGATCCGGCGTCGGACCGGATCGCCGAGTACGTCGAAGGCGTGCATGCCCCTATATTTCAGCCTTCGCTTATATAAGTCAAGACGCAAATGATTGCCGATCACTTGCCAAGCCGCCCACACTCCTTTTACTGTGACACCACGTCTCAGTTAAATGGACTGACGGCGAAGGTTCCGTATCCACCCAGGGAAGCGACCATGACAGCGACCACCCCCGAGCACGCCGCAGCGCGCGAGAGCAGCGGAGACGAGCGGCACCTGCGCGTCGTCGTGGTCGGCGCCGGCCTGTCAGGAATCGCCGCCGCGGTCAAACTCGAACGCGCGGGCATCACGGACTTCGCCGTCCTGGAGAAGTCCGATCGCGTCGGCGGCGTGTGGCGCGAGAACACCTACCCCGGGTGCGGTGTCGACATTCCCGCACCTGTGTACTCGTTCTCGTTCAACCCCAACCCGGGATGGCGCAGCAACTTCGCACTCCAGCCGGAACTGCTGTCCTACATCGAGGACACCGTCGCCAAGTACGACGTGCAGTCCAGGATCTCGATGCAGACCGAACTCCACGAGGCCGTGTGGTCCGACGAGCGCCGACGCTGGATCCTCGACACCGGTCGGGGCACGATCGTCGCCCAGCACGTGATCTTCGCGGCGGGCCCCATCACCGAACCCAGCACTCCCGCGGTACCCGGCATCGACGGTTTCGGCGGCGACATCTTCCACTCGGCCCGCTGGAACCACGACGTCGACCTCACCGGAAAGAAGGTCGCGGTCGTCGGCACGGGCGCGTCCGCGGTGCAGTTCATCCCCGAGATCCAGCCGGACGTCGAGGCGCTGTACGTGTTCCAGCGCACCCCGGCCTGGGTGGTGCCCCGCCTGGACTTCCCGTTCCCCCGACTCGCGCAGTCGGTGTTCTCGCGGGTCCCCGCCGTGCAGCGCGCGCTGCGGCAGATCCTCGACGTCGTTCTCCGGACGCTCTCCTGGGCGATGCGCCGCGAACGCACCGCCCGGCTCCTCAACCCCCTCGGCACCCGCTGGCTCGCCCGGCAGGTGCCGGACCCGGCACTTCGCGCGGCACTGACCCCGAACTTCACACTCGGATGCAAACGTCTCCTGCTGTCCAACACATATCTCCCGGCACTGACGAAGAGCAACGTCGAGTTGATCCCGCACGCCCTCACCGAGGTCGATGGACGCGTCGTCGTCGGCGCCGACGGCACCCGCCGCGAGGTCGACGTCATCATCTTCGGCACCGGTTTCGACGTGAGCCATCCGCCGATCGCGAGCCGGATCCGCGGACGCGACGGGGCACTGCTGTCGGAGAAGTGGTCGAAGAGTCCCGAGGCGTATCTGGCCACCACGACACCCGGCGCACCGAACGCGTACATCATGCTCGGCCCGAACATCCTGGTGTACAACTCGTTCCTCGGACTGGCCGAGACCCAGCTCGACTACATAATCGACGGAATCACCAAGGCGGAGCGGCAGGGCATCGAAGTGCTCGAGGTGCGCGACCAGCCGTTCCGCCGGTTCAACGACGCGGTGCAGAAGGGCCTGGAGCCGACCGTGTTCAACAACGGCGGGTGCAGCAGCTACTACCTCGACGCCGACGGCAGGAACTTCGCCGCGTGGCCGTGGTCCACCCGGTCCCTGCGCCGCCGCCTCGCCCGTTTCGACCTCGAGAACTACGCCGTCCGGCCGTACCGGACACAGCCGTCCCCCTCCCCTCACCCGTCAGGAAAGTCACGATGATCGAGATCCATCACACTGCTGTCGCCGGCGCACCCGTCGCGGGCGCGTTCGACTACGTCGACGACTATCGCCACGTCCCGTCCTGGATGTTCGGGATCACGAAGTTCGACCCGATCGGCGAACAGGACCGCGGGCTCGGAGCCGTCTACGACGCCGCGATGAAGATCGGCCCCAAGACTCTCGGTTCGGTCGTGAAGGTCACCGGGTGGGAACGGAATTCGCTGATCGAGCTCGAATCGATCGACGGCCTGTACACGCACTCGCGGTGGCAGTTCGAGGCCGTCGGCGAGACCGAGACCCGCCTGACGGTCGATTTCCGCTACGACCTGCCCGGTGGACTCGCGGGCAAGGCGCTCGGCAGGATCATCGAGCCCTTCGTCGCGCAGGCGATCCGCCACACCGACGCCACGCTGCGGCGTCAGGTGGAGGAAGTGGCGCGCCGGTCGGCCTGACTCACTTCGCGGCCGCTGTTCACCCTCGTGTGACAGGTGGAACAGCCGGCGCCTGTGTACATAGATAGTTAGCCTATGTAACATGTTTTGCATGGACGGCGACACGCGGCTGCAGAGCCTGCTCGTCGACCTGGTCACGAATTCTCACCGATTCACCAGGCTCGCGAGTTCCTTCGGATCCGAGGACCATCCCCGGCCGTGGGTACGTGCCCTCGCCCTGCTCGATGACCACGGCGAGCTCCGCATCAGCGAGTTCGCCCGCATCGACCGCTGCTCGCAACCGTCCGCGACCGCCCTGCTCCAGAAGCTCGCCGATCGCGGATACGTGGCCCGCCGGCCCGATCCGGATGACGCCCGGGCAGTCCGGGTGTCCATCACCGATCCCGGACGCGACTGGCTGACCGTGGCCCGCAACGAGATCGCGGGCGCCCTCGCCCCGCACTTCGCGGACCTCGAATCCGAGCAGCTCGAACGACTGACGCAAGGTCTGTCGGAACTGCGTTCGATCGTCAAGTCGTCGGCCCGCGCCTGACGACCCATCCACCCCGAAACACATCGAAGGAGGTGGCCGTGAGCACCACGACCGCAACCGTCACGAACAGCAGCGAGGCGCCACCGAGCCTCCTCCACCAGCCGAAATCGGTGTGGGCCGTCGCCTTTGCCAGCGTCATCGCGTTCATGGGCATCGGGCTCGTCGACCCGATCCTCAAGCCGATCGGCGAACAACTCGACGCGACCCCGTCGCAGGTGTCGCTGCTGTTCACCAGTTACATGCTGGTCACCGGTGTCGCGATGCTCATCACCGGTGTGGTGTCGAGCCGGATCGGCGCCAAGAAGACGCTTCTGACCGGTCTCGCCGTCATCGTCGTATTCGCGGCGCTGGCCGGCAGCTCCGGCACCATCGCCCAGATCGTCGGCTTCCGCGCCGGCTGGGGACTGGGCAACGCCCTGTTCATCGCGACCGCACTCGCCGCCATCGTCGGCGCGGCCAGCGGCGGCGTCGCGCGGGCCATCATCCTCTACGAGGCCGCACTGGGCATCGGCATCGCCGTCGGCCCGCTGGTCGGCGGTGTCCTCGGCAACATCAGCTGGCGCGCACCGTTCTTCGGCGTCGCAGCCCTGATGGCCGTCGCGTTCATCCTGATCGTCGTGATGCTGCCGTCCGCCCCCAAACCGGAGCACCGCACGTCGATCGCCGCACCGTTCCTCGCCCTGCGCCACCGCGGCCTGCTCACCGTCGCGATCACCGCGCTGCTCTACAACTACGGCTTCTTCACACTGCTCGCGTACACGCCGTTCCCGCTGGACATGGGCACGTATTCGATCGGATTCATCTTCTTCGGCTGGGGTCTCGCACTGGCCGTCGCGTCGGTGTTCCTCGCCCCGCGCCTGCAGCGGCGCTTCGGCACGCTGCCGATGATGATGGTGGCCCTCGCGCTGTTCGCCCTCGACCTCGCCATGATGGCCGCGTTCACCGACAACAAGACCGTGCTCATCGTCTGCGTCGTCCTCGCCGGGCTGTTCCTCGGTGTCAACAACACCCTCATCACCGAGACCGTGATGATCTCCGCCCCCGTCGAGCGGTCGACGGCATCCGCGGCCTACAGTTTCGTCCGCTTCGTGGGCGGCGCCGCGGCACCGTGGGTCGCGGGCAAGCTCGGTGAGAGCAACATCCACATGCCGTTCTGGGTCGGCGCCGTGTGCACCGCCGCCGCGATCCTCGTCCTCGCGACCGGCCGAAAGGTCCTCGCCCACGTCGACGAGCACGATCCCGAACCGCACAGCGTCGACGAGGCACTGGCCGTCACGGCCGGCGACGCCGACTGACCCCCTGACGTGAGTGGCAAAGCGTGCCCCGGCACGCTTCGCCACTCACCTGTGTCAGAGGTTCAGGTCGGGAAGACCGAGGAGCGAACGGTACTCGAGACCCTCGGCAGCGATCACGTCGCCCGCCCCGGTCGCCCGGTCGACGACGGTCGCGACACCCACGACGATCGCCCCGACGTCGCGCAGCGCCTTCACCGCGGTGAGCGGTGAGTTGCCCGTGGTGGTGGTGTCCTCGACGACGAGGACACGCTTGCCCACGACGTCCGGTCCCTCGATCTGCCGCTGCATCCCGTGCGCCTTCGCGGCCTTGCGCACCACGAACGAGTCGATCGGCCTGCCCGGCGCGTGCATGACGGCCATCGCCACCGGGTCGGCGCCCATCGTCAGCCCGCCGACGGCGTCGAAGTCCCAGTCCGCCACCAATTCACGCAGCAACTTCCCGATCAGCGGGCCCGCCTCGTGATGCAGCGTGGCGCGGCGAAGGTCCACGTAGTAGTCGGCTTCCTTGCCCGAAGACAACGTCACCTTGCCGTGCACAACAGCCAGCTCACGCACCAACGCGGCCAGATCCTCGCGATCACTCATGCCCGAAACCCTACCCACCTCTACGTACGGGCACGCCCCCGGCCGAACACGTTGGTCAGCCGCCGGACCAGACTCTTCGGGACGAGACGCCCGGCGGTCGTCAGCACCTTGTACTGGAGGCCGGGGATGCTCAGGACCTTGCCGCTCTCGAGATCGGCGAGCGACGACGCGACGACCTGGTCGACGCTCAGCCACATCGCATTCGGAATCGAACTCATCTCGATGCCCGCCCGCTCGTGGAACTCGGTGCGGATGAACCCCGGGCACAGCGCCTGGATCCGCACACCCGTGCCGCCCAGACCGTTCGCCAAACCCTCGGAGAACGAGATCACGTACGCCTTGCTCGCCGAATACGTCGACCCCCGCCCGGACAGCAGTCCCGCGACGCTCGCCACGTTGATGACGGTGCCGTTCGCCGCCGCGATCATGCCGGGCAACGCCGCGCGGGTCAGCTGCATGACGGCGGTGACGTTCACGTCCAGCTGGGACTGCAACAGCTCCGGCGTCGCGGTCCAGAATTCGCCCGACGTGCCGAATCCGGCGTTGTTGACCAGTACCTCGACGCCCTTCCCGAGGCGTTGCGCCACCTCCTCGCGCCCGGACGCCGTCGCCAGATCGGCCTGCAGGATCTCGGACTCGGTGTCGAACAACGCCTTCATCTCGTCGGCGAGGGCGTGCAGGCGGGTGTCGTCACGCGCGACGAGCACGAGGTCGTAACCGAGGGACGCGAACTTTCTCGCGAAACCGGCACCGAGCCCCGACGTCGGGCCGGTGACGAGGGCAACGGGTCGGGCTGAGCTGGGGGGCGTCGACATACCGGTGACGGTAGCAAGGCGCTGCGCGCCTGTGCGCGGTTAACGAGTCCAGGGACTCGTCAGGCACTCACGAGCGCGGAGCGCCCGGCGGCGGTGCGGGACGGTCCTGCGGTGCGGGACGCGGCGGTGTGGCCGGGCGCGTTTCCGGGGTCGGACGTCCCTGGGATGTCGGACGCGCTTGCGGTGCGGGACGTCCCTGCTGGGTGGGACGTCCCTGCGGCGCGGGGCGCGCTTGCGGTGCCGGACGCCCCTGCGGTGCGGGGCGTTTCTCCGGTGCGGGGCGCGATTCGGCGGGGGCGCCGTCACGCAGTCGCGGCCTGCTCGGGTCGTGATGGCCACGGTCGAGTCCGCTCGGCTCGGTGACCGGGGGCAGGACGTGCAGGATGCCGGACAGCCGGGCGACGGCCTCGATGGCCGAATCCCACTCCCGCCCGCTGCTGCCGATGGGCAGCGAACCGAGGGTCCACTCGCCCTCGCTCCACAGCATGTTCACGTGCGGCGGCACCGACTCGGTGAACGCGACCATCCGCTGATCGCAGACCCTGCGGGCGATCTCGAGGTCGGTGGCGAACACGACGCGCGGTCCGATGGCGCCGAGGAGGTCGAGGTCCGAGTCCTTCGGCGGCGGGGTCGACTTGAGGCGGAGGTCGATGTCGACGTCCGAACCGACCCGGCGGCGGACCGCGACGATGGTCGCCGTCTCCTCGAGGTCGAACAGGATGAACGACTCACCGCGGCGTTCGCCCTTCACCACGTCGATGGCGCTGAGGTACTCCTGCTTGGCCAGCGCGGCCCGGTGGAACTGGGCGGGTAGCCGCTCTTCGACGTTGTCGTACGTGTAGCCCTGGGCCTTGGCCCAGATCTGCCGCACACGACCCGTCTGATCACGACGCGAGCGATCGAAATAGAGCAACGCGCACGCGCCTGCGAGTGCGATCAACGCCAGTACGAACCACATTCCGGTCATCGATGATCAGCCTAGCGAGTCGAGGGCGTAACGAGGGTAGGCGGTGCCGGGACACCCCGTGTCGGTTTTGCCCGAACCGGCCCGACGGCCGTGCCCGCCGGCACGGATGGCTCAGTTACCACCGAGCTTGGGCAGCTCGGTGCTGATGATCGTCTCGGCCATCATCGTGCCGTTCTCGACCTTCGTCCCCTGCACCATGACGGTGAATCCGGGTTTCAGATCGGCGACCGTGGTGCCGTCGAGTGCGATCACGTTGGTCTGCGCGTTGGTCTGGACCGTCAGCTTCGAACCACCGAGGGCGTCGAGGGTGAGCGTGGAACCGTCGTTGGTGCTGATCGTTCCGAACGCGGCACCCGCGGCCCCGATGGCCTGCCCGATTCCGCCGGGGAGTTGATCGAGCGGGGACTCGCTGGTGCTCGACGGCGGCGGCGTGGTCGTCTTCGGCGGCGCGGTGGTGGCCGGCGGGCGGGACGTGGTGGGGCCCGCCGCGGTGGTGCTCGACGAGTTGTTCGGCGCCGTCGTGAACAGGGCGACGCCGAAGCCGATGACCGCGATCAGCAGCAGCGCGGCGGCCGCGGCCGCGATCCACGTGCCGATCCGGCGAGGCTTCTTCTCCTCGGTGGCCTCCGCGACCGGCGGCTGGTGCTGCGATCCCGGGTACTGGGCGTTCGGATACTGCCCCGTCGGATACCCGCCCTGGTACTGCTGTGCCTCGTAGGGCGGATACGCCTGCGTGGCGTTCGGCGGCGGAGCCTGCTGGTCGAACCGCGGGTCGTAGGTCGGGTACGCCTGCGTCGGATTGGGCTGGTTCCGCCCGTACGCCGCGGTCGGGTCGGACGTGTAGAACTGCTCCGTCGGCCCACCGGCGGACCCCAGGTACTGGGTGCGGTGGCCCTGATCCGACGCGCCGAGGTGCTCGGTCGGCTGGTCCTGCCGCGACCACGCCTGCGTCGAGTCCTCGTCACGAGCCCGCGACGCCGAATCGTCGGTCGCCCGCGACGCCGTACCGTCGGTCGTCCACGACTCCGTGCCGTCGTACGCGCGCTCCTGCGGGGTGCGCGGATCGTCGGGGTTCGTCATGATCGGCCCCTTCCTCGGGTTCGTGTGGCCGGTGTCCTGCGCTTATGGACGGTCCAGGGTAACGGCGAAACTTAAGACGCCCCTGTGAAAACACAGGTGAGTGGCACGGCGTGCGGGAGCACTCCGTGCCACTCACGTGGGGGATCAGCCGAGGACGAGCGCGTCCCCGGTCTCGGACACCTTCACGGGGACGGTGTCGCCGTCCTTGACGTCGCCGGCCAGCAGCAGCTTCGCGAGCTGGTCGCCGATCGCCTGCTGGATCAGCCTGCGGAGCGGCCTGGCCCCGTACATGGGGTCGTAGCCGCGGACGGCCAGCCAGAAGCGGGCCGAGTCGGACACGTCCAGCGTCAGCCGGCGCGCCGCGAGCCGCCGGGACAGCTGGTCGAGCTGGATGTCGACGATGGACTCGAGCTGCTCCTCGGTGAGCGGGTCGAAGATCACGACGTCGTCGAGCCGGTTGATGAACTCCGGCTTGAACGCGTGCCGCACCGCATCCATCACCTGCTCCCGCGATCCGCCCGCACCGAGGTTGGACGTGAGGATCAGGATGGTGTTGCGGAAGTCGACCGTCCGCCCCTGACCGTCCGTCAGCCGGCCTTCGTCGAGGACGGCGAGCAGGATGTCGAAGACATCCGGGTGCGCCTTCTCCACCTCGTCGAACAGCACCACCGTGTACGGGCGCCGTCGCACGGCCTCGGTGAGCTGCCCGCCCGCCTCGTACCCGACGTAGCCGGGCGGCGCGCCGACGAGCCGGGCCACCGAATGCTTCTCGCTGTACTCGGACATGTCGATGCGGACCATGGCGCGCTCGTCGTCGAACAGGAAGTCCGCGAGGGACTTCGCGAGCTCCGTCTTACCGACGCCGGTCGGTCCGAGGAACAGGAACGATCCGGTGGGCCGGTTGGGGTCGGCGACGCCGGCGCGGGCGCGGCGGACGGCGTCCGACACGGCGACGACGGCCTCTTCCTGTCCGACGACCCGCTTACCCAGTTCGGATTCCATCCGCAGCAGTTTGGCGGTCTCGCCCTCCATCATGCGGCCGGCGGGGATGCCGGTCCATGCCGCGACCACGTCGGCGACGTCGTCGGGCCCCACTTCCTCCTTGAGCATGACGTCGCCGTCGGCGGCGGCACCGGACTCGCGGGCGGCCTGCTCGAGTTCCTTCTCGAGCTGCGGGATCCGCCCGTAGCGCAGTTCCGCGGCCCGGCCGAGGTCGCCGTCGCGTTCGGCGCGTTCCTCCTCACCGCGCAGCGTCTCGAGCTGCACCTTGACTCCGCGCACGGAGTCGATGGCCTGCTTCTCGTTCTGCCAGCGGGTGGTCAGCTGATTGAGCTTCTCCCGTTCGTCGGCCAGTTCCTGACGCAGCTTCTCGAGCCGGTCCTTCGACGCCGCGTCGGATTCCTTCTGCAGCGCCATCTCCTCGATCTCGAGGCGGCGGACGATGCGTTCGACGGTGTCGATCTCCTCGGGTCGCGAGTCGATCTCCATCCGCAGCCGGGACGCGGCCTCGTCCACGAGGTCGATCGCCTTGTCCGGCAGGAACCGGGACGTGATGTAGCGGTCGCTGAGCGTGGCGGCAGCGACGAGCGCGGAGTCGGTGATGCGCACACCGTGGTGCACCTCGTACCGCTCCTTGAGCCCGCGCAGGATGCCGACGGTGTCCTCGACGGACGGTTCGCCGACGAGCACCTGCTGGAAGCGGCGTTCGAGGGCGGCGTCCTTCTCGATGTACTTGCGGTACTCCTCGAGGGTGGTCGCGCCGACCAGCCGCAGCTCACCGCGGGCGAGCATCGGCTTGATCATGTTGCCGGCGTCCATCGCCGACTCACCGGTGGCACCCGCACCGACGATGGTGTGGAGTTCGTCGATGAACGTGATGACCTGACCGGCCGAGTTCTTGATGTCGTCGAGGACGGCCTTGAGCCGCTCCTCGAATTCGCCGCGATACTTGGCTCCGGCGACCATCGAGCCGAGGTCGAGGGAGATCACCGACTTGCCGCGCAGCGATTCGGGGACGTCGCCCTGCACGATGCGCTGGGCCAGCCCCTCGACGATGGCGGTCTTGCCGACGCCGGGCTCACCGATCAGTACCGGGTTGTTCTTGGTGCGGCGGCTGAGGACCTGCACGACGCGGCGGATCTCGTTGTCGCGGCCGATCACCGGGTCCAGCTTGCCGTTGCGGGCGAGGGCCGTGAGGTCGGTGGAGTACTTCTCGAGCGCCTGGTACGTCCCCTCGGGATCCGGGCTGGTGACGCGCGCGCTGCCGCGGACGGTGGTGAACGCGTCGCGCAGCGCGTCGGGGGTGGCGCCGTGCCTGCCGAGCAGCCCGGCCACGTCCGACTCACCCGATGCGAGTCCGACCATCAGGTGTTCCGTGGACACGTACTCGTCGTCGAGTTCGGTGGCGAGGTGCTGTGCTGCGGTGAGTGCGGCGAGGGCCTCGCGACCGAGCTGCGGTGTGGTGGTGGCGCCCGTCGTCTTGGGGAGCCGGTCGACGAGATTCTGCGCTTCGCGGTGGACCGCGGTGGGGTCGACCCCGACGGCCTTGAGCAGCGGGGCGGCGATGCCGTCGGTCTGGTCGAGCAGGGCCACGAGCAGATGCGCGGGCCTGATGTCGGGATTACCGGCCGACGACGCCGACTGGAGCGCAGCGGTCATCGCGGCCTGGGTCTTGGTGGTCGGATTGAACGAGTCCACTGGTCACCTCTTCTGGCGTTGTAGAGCGGTTCGCCGCCGGGGCCGGGTGGCACGTGGCGACGCTGTCATCTTCTTAACGCACAAAGAGTTGAGTCTGTTCCGCTCAACTTTGGTTTTTTTGGCTACCCCCATCATCTCGCCCCCGAGACTCCGCGGGGCGGAAAATCACGCCCCGATCGCGGCACCCATCATCGGCCAGGACGTGGTGAGGTCGTCACGCCAATACCCCCACGAATGCGTGCCCACCGGCCGGAGATCAACGGTGGCGGGAATGTCGAGGGCCCGGAGTTTCTCCGCGAGCCGCATCGTGCAGTCGTTGGTCACGGCCTCGATGACACCGCCGACCACCACCTGCGTCGCGAGGGCGCGGCGGTCGCCGCCGACGGTCTTGGCGTCCAGGGTGTCGTACGGTCCCGGCAGTCCGCTGCCGTTGGAGATGTACAGGGTGGTCCCCCGAAGTTTCTCGGCGTTGACGTACGGATCGTTCGCGGCCCACAGCGGATCGTTGGCCGCACCCCACATGTTCTCCGGGTTGCCGCCGAAGTCCGCGACCGTGATCTCGACGAATCGGCGGGCCACCGGGTCGCTCGTCATCGCGCACCCGCTGTACGCGCCGACGCTCTGATACAGCCCGGGCTTGGAGATCGCGAGGTTGAGCACGCTGGTGGCCGACATGGACAGCCCGGCGATCGCGTTCTTGCCGGTCGTGTCGAGCGCCGAGTCGACGATGGGCGGCAGTTCCTTCGTCAGGAACGTCTGCCACTTGTTCCGCCCCAGTTCGGGATCGTCGCGCTGCCAGTCGGCGTAGTAACTGGACTGGCCACCGAACGGGATGACCACGTTCACGTCCTTGTCGGAGAAGAACTTCTCGACGTCCGCCTTCTGCTCCCAGCCGAACTGTTCGGAGTTCCCCTCGACGCCGCCGAGCATGTACACGGTGGGACGTTTCCCGGACGCGGCCCGGATGACCCGGACGGTGACGTCCTTGTCCATGGCGGTCGAGTGGACGGTGAAGTTCATCTGCGATTCGCCGACGGGGGTGACCTCGACCAGCCGCGAACCGTCGGGCGCCTCGTCGGCCGTGAGCGACTCGACCGTCGCCCGGGGTTCCGCGGAGGCGATCGTTCCCACGCTCGACGCCATCAGGGCGCCGACCGCCAGCACGACGGTGCCCACGCGTCGAACCGAGTCGGTGCTGCGTATCCCCTCGCGGAACCGACCCCGATCCCGCGCAACACCAACTCGCATGGAGCCCCCCTCGGTAACCCGGTCCGATTCTCGATGCACATCGTGCCCTGCCGGTGGTCACGGCTCAATAGCGACCCGCCGAAATACCGGGGTCGGAGGCCGAACCGGCCGGCGCCGTAACCCGGGGTCCCGCGCGGAGGACGGCTAGAATGCGGGTGTTCGAATCAGCAGGCACGGAGGCAGGGGACGGCTTGACACGAGATTGCCTCGACCCACTCGTGATTTCGCGTCTGCGCGCCAGCTTTTCGTCGATCGTGTCCACCGAACACGGCCACAATCGGCTCACCACCACGTTCTACGCCACCCTGTTCGCCGAACACCCCGAATTCCGCGCGCTCTTCCCGGCGGCGCTGGATCAACAGAGTCATCGCCTGTTCCAGGCGCTGCAGTACGTCATCGACAACCTCGAGGACACCGACCGGGTCCTCGGTTTCCTGAGCCAGCTCGGCCGCGACCACCGCAAGTACGGCGTCGAGGGCAGGCACTACTTCGCGTCGGGCCATGCGCTGCTGGTCGCCGTGCAGAGCTCCTTCACCCAGGCCATCTGGACGCCGTCGCTGACCGCGGCCTGGACGGACCTGCTCGACCTCCTCCTGCACACGATGGCCGACGCCGCGGACAACGACGACCTGCCCGCCGCCTGGGGCGCCACCGTCGTCGATCACGAACGCCGCCTCGACGATCTCGCGATCGTCCGGCTCGAGACGGACACCCCCATCCCCTACGGCGCGGGCCAGTACCTCAGCGTCCAGATCCCGCAGCGCCCCCGGATGTGGCGGTACCTGTCGGCGGCCATCCCCGCCAACCCGTACGGACAGCTCGAGTTCCACGTGCGCCGGGTGTCGGGCGGGTGGGTCAGTCCGGCGATTGTGAACGAGACGCAGGTCGGCGACCGCTGGCTGCTCAGCTCGCCGCTCGGCGGGCTGGAGGTGGACCGCGAGAGCGGTCGGGACGTCCTGATGATCGGTTCGGGGACGGGCATCGCACCGCTGCGCGCCCAGGTGATGGAAATGGCGATGCGGTCGAACAACCCGCGCGTCCACATGTTCGTGGGCGGCAAGTACCCGTGCGACCTGTACGACATCGAGACCCTGTGGCACCTGTCGCTGAGCAATCCGTGGCTGACCGTGGTTCCCGTCTCCGAGGAGGACGAGGACCCGTGGTGGCACACGATTCCCGCCCCCGAGGCGCCGCCGGGGTTGCATCAGCGACTCCAGGGCCAGCTGGGCCGGGTGGTCGCGCGGTTCGGGTCGTGGGCGGACCGGCAGATCCAGATCTCCGGTTCACCGGCGATGATCAAGACCACCGCGTACGCACTGCAGGGCGGCGGCACCCCGCCCGAGCTGATCCGCCACGACCCCCTGATCTAGTCGCGCAGCCAGTCCCTGCCCATCCGCCATCCGGTTCGACCGTCGGGAGAGCATCACGCCATGCAAGCCACGCAGACCACCTGGACCAGCACCGTCGTCGAACATCACCGACTGCGGCACGACCTCGCCGTCGTCCGCCTCGTCGGGGACTACGTCCCGTTCGAGCCGGGGCAGTACGTGGACGTGAGCGTGCCCCAGAATCCGCGGCTGCTGCGCAGGCTCTCCCCCGCCCTTCCGCCGTCGCTGGACGGCAAACTCGAATTCCACGTCCGCACGGTGCCGGGCGGCTGGGTCAGCGGCGACATCGTCACGGGGACCTCACCGGGTGACCAGTGGCAGATCCTCGAACCGCGCGGCACTATGTCCGTCGACGAGGACGGACCGGACGTCATCATGATTGCCGGCGGCACCGGCCTGGCCCCGTTCCGGTCGATCCTGCTGGACCTGTCCCGCAGGCCGAATCCACCGCGGGTGTTCCTGTTCACGGGCGATCGCACGCCGCGCGATCTCTACGCGTCCGACATGCTGTACCTGCTGCTGCAGAATCTGCCGTGGCTCACCGTCATTCCGGTGGTGGAGAACGTCGCGAATCCGGACTGGACCGACGAGTGGTACGAGCGCACCAGAGTGGATGTGGGGTTCACCGAGGACGACCTCATCGAGGGCTCGCTGCCCGACGTCGTCACGTCCTACGGCGCGTTCACCGAGCACCAGGTGCTGGTGTGCGGTTCGGCGGCGATGGTCCGCGCCACCCTCGACCGCCTCCGTGACACCGGGACCCCCACCGAGAACATTCAGTTCGACCCGTACTGAGCGGGCCGGTCAGTAGGACGGATCGTGCCGGATGTTCTCCGGCGGCGTCCCTGCGGCGTGCAGCCGGAACTTGGTGGTGTTGATCATGGCCTCGGAGCCGACGAGCTGGATGTCGCGCTCGGCCCACGTCCCGAAGTCGGCGACGACCTGCCCGACCTTGCCGGTCAGCCTGCGGTGCATACCGGGTATCCCGGCACTGCTGGGGCCCGTGTACCACCAGGGATCCTCGTCCTCCTCGGTGACCGGGACGACGGTCAGCCACGGATTCTGTTCCGCGAGCGCCCACAGGGTGCCCAGGTCGTAGAGGTCGCAGGGGTACCGGCCGGCGAAGAAGAGGTGGACGCGCCGGTCCTGGCCGCGCTGCGACATCTGAAGGATCTGTGCGCGCAGCGGGGCGATGCCGGTCCCCGATCCGATCATGAGAATGTCGCGACCGTTTTCGTAGCGGATCCCGAGGTCGCCGAGCGGGGATCCGACCACCCACCGCTCGCCCACGAGTGTCTGGGTGACGATGGCGGGGCTCACCCAGCCGCCCGACACCCGGCGGACGTGGAACTCGATGATGCCCTGGTCGTTGGCGGGGTTCGCCGGCGACAGGTACCGCCACATCCGGGGCCGGGACGGCACCTGCACGCTCACGAACTGGCCTGCGGTATACGTCATCGGCTCGTCGAGTTGCAGTCGGATGATCGAGACGTCCTTGCGGACCTGCAGGTGCTCGATCACGGTCGCGCCCCACGCCGGCGGGCCGCTCTCGGCGTTGGCCGCGTCCATCATGGTGGCGGCGACGACCGCGAGGACGTCACGCCACGCCTGCTCGAGTTCGTCGGTCCACGGCTCGGTCGAGGGGAACTGCTCGACTGCGGCGATCAGGGAGTTGCCGACGGCGACGTAGTGCGCGTCCTCGATCCCGTACTTGCGGTGATCCCGGCCGAGTTGGGCGAGGTAGGCGAGGATCTGCCCGGACTCCTCCTCGAGCCGCTCGATCACGTACTGGACGGCGGCGATCAGCCGGTCACGTTGCTCGTCCATGGCCGCGGGAAAGAAGTCGCGAGCTTCGGGATACCGGGCGAACAGCAGGGCATAGAAGGACCGCGACAGAGTCTGAGGCCCGTCCGGCACTGCCGCGATAGCCTTGAAACTCGACCGGACCAGCGATATTGCCTGTGAATCCACCGCGCATCCTCGTCACCGACTGAACGCGGCCCCGCCGCGAAGTACTTGGGCAGACTATAGGCGTGAGCGCCACGCCGCAGACCAGGTCCCTTGTTTCTCGCCCCAGCCGTGCTATCCGACCGCTCGGTCTGCACTTTCCCAGTACCGGGAGCGCAGCGCCTTCTTGTCCAGTTTGCCCAGCGGGGTCAGGGGCAGGGTGTCGACGAAATCGATCGACTTGGGGGCGTGCACCGACCCCTTCGCGGCCCGCACCCGTTCGACGAGTTCGGCGGCCTCGACCGTCTGTCCCGCCCGCAGCACCACGCACGCCTTGACGGCCTCGCCCCACTTCTCGTCCGGGACGCCGACCACCGCGACCGAGCCGACGGCGGGGTGCGCCGAGATGACGTCCTCGATCTCGCGGGGGAACACGTTGAATCCACCGGTGACGATCATGTCCTTCTTGCGGTCGACGATCGTCATGAAACCGTCCTTGTCCCTGCGCGCGACGTCACCGGTGTGCAGCCACCCACCACGGAACGCCTCGGCGGTCTCGGCGGGCTTGTTCCAGTACCCCTTCATGACGAGGGGGCCACGGACGCAGATCTCCCCCAGTTCACCCTGCGGGACCTCGTTCAGGTGGTCGTCGAGCAGTGCCACCTTCAGCCAGGGCACGGGGCGTCCGCACGTCGCGAGGCGGCTGGGATCGTCCGGCAGATGCTCCTCCTTCCGCAGCACCGCGATCGTCATTCCGCATTCGGTCTGCCCGTAGAACTGGAAGAAGATCTGACCGAACTTCTCGATGCCCTCCTTCAGCCGGGCCGGCGACATCGCCGACGCGCCGTAGAACAGCGTCTGCAGGCTGGACACGTCCCGCTTCGGCAGGTCGGGATGGTCCATCAGCAGGTAGATCATGGTGGGGACGAGCATCGTCGCGGAGATCTTGTGCTTCTCGATCGCCTCGAGGACGGCGCCGGGTTCGAACGCGGGCAGCACGATCAGCGCGCCGCCGCGCAGCAGGGTGGGGATGAAGAAGGCGGCGCCGGCGTGCGACAGCGGCGTGCAGATGAGGAAACGCGGTTCGTCGGGCCACTGCCATTCGGCCATCTGGATCTGGTTGAGTGTCGCGCCGGACTGGTAGGAGCCGACGACGCCCTTCGGCTTGCCGGTGGTGCCGCCGGTGTAGACCATGCTGCTGTTGTCGTCGGCGGCCACGTCTGCCGCCCGCAGGCGTTGGGGGGTGAACGTCTCGGCGAGGGCCAGGATGTCGGTGCCCACCTCGGACGGCCCCAACGACAACACGTTCTCGACCGACGGCGACTGCGCCACCAGTTCGGCGGCGCGCCCCTCGAACGCGGTGGGATCGAAGATCAGGGTCCGGATCTCGGCGTCGCCGACGATATAGAGGTGGTCGTCGAGCGAGCCCATCGGATTCAGCGCGCTGGCGCGGCATCCGGAGATCATGGTGGCGCCCATGCTGATGAGCACTTCGGGCCGGTTCTTGGACAGCATGGCGGTGCTCGTCCCCTTGCCGATCCCGAGCGAAGCCAGTGCCTGCGCAAAGCAACTGATCTGATCACGCATCTCACCGCCGGTGAGAACGACGTCGCCGAGGTAGAGCGCCGGCTTGTCGGAATTGCGGTCCAGTGCAGTGATGAGGAGGTCTGCAGCGAAGGCGGGTCGATGCAGATCTGCGAACTCGTCGGTCATCTGTGATCCTTCTACTCCCGCGAGGCCGGGGTGCGTCGTGCGGCGGCCTGGATTTTCTGTGTCCTGGGTCACCGACACCCTAACCGGAAACCGGAAAAACTGAAACCTGTTCCACTCCTGTTGCGGGAGGCGATCCCCGCTCCCGGCCGGGTCACGTCCGATAACGTGAGGTCCATGACTCTGCAGGATCGAGTTGCCGAACGGATCTCGACGGCGGCCCGGAGCGCGCACGTCTTCCTCGCGACGGCGGAATCCCTCACCGGCGGGCAGATCTCGTGCCTTCTCGGCGCCGCGCCCGCGTCCTCCGACTGGTACCGGGGCAGCGTGGTCGCCTATTCCAGCGAGGTCAAACACCGGGTGCTGAAGGTGCCGGACGGCCCCGTCGTCAGCGAGGCCAGTGCCCGCGCGATGGCGGGGGCGGTCGCGGAACTGCTCGGAGCCGACATCGCCGTCGCGGTGACCGGGGCGGGCGGCCCCAACCCCCAGGACGGGCAACCCCCGGGCACCGTCTGGTTCGGGCTCTTCGCCCACGGTCGCGTCGACACCGAGATGCGCCGCTTCGACGGCGAACCGCAGGACGTCGTGACCGCCACGACCGAACACGCACTGGCCCTGCTCGAGCAGGCACTGGCCTCGGTGCCCGGCCACGTACCTCCGCCCGTCGCGTAAATCTCCGGGAGTCGGGTAATCGTCCGCGAGGGCACCGCCACACCCGAGGAGGATTTCGTGCCGAAGACCACCGAGAGCGGCAAGCCGAAGAAGAGTGAACTCCCCGAGACCTTGAAGAAGTCGCCCGAGAAGGCGCAGCGCACGTTCGCCAAGGTGTACGACTCCGCGATCGACCAGTACGGGGACGAGGAACGAGCGCATCGCGTCGCGTTCGACGCCCTCAAACACAGCTACGAGAAGGTCGGCGACCACTGGGAGGCCAAGGCCGAAAAGGGCCCCTCCGACGAACGCGCCGAGAGCGGCGGCCCGAACCCGTCCGGCGAGACCGCGGAGGGCGTCGACGCCAACGCGAGCAAAGAGCACCTGATGCATATCGCGCAGAGACTCGACATTCACGGCCGGTCGACCATGACCAAGGACGAACTCGTCGAGGCCATCGAAAAGGCGAATCGGAGGGCACGATGAGAGCCGTTACCTGGCAGGGCAGGCGGAAGGTCAGCGTCGACACCGTGCCCGACCCGGTGATCGAACAGCCGACGGACGCAATCATCGAGGTCACCACCACCAACATCTGTGGTTCCGATCTGCACCTGTACGAGGTGCTGGGCGCGTTCATGAACGAGGGCGACATCCTCGGCCACGAGCCGATGGGCATCGTCCGCGAGGTGGGGTCCGAGGTGACCGACGTGAAGGTCGGTGACCGGGTGGTCATCCCGTTCCAGATTTCCTGCGGCAGTTGCCACATGTGCGACCGGAAACTGTTCACCCAGTGCGAAGTCACGCAGACCCGGGACGAGGGCATGGGCGCGGCACTGTTCGGGTACTCGAAGCTGTACGGGAGCGTGCCCGGCGGGCAGGCCCAGTATCTCCGCGTGCCGCATGTGAAGAACACCCACATCAAGGTCCCGGAGGGCCCACCGGACTCACGGTTCGTGTACCTGTCCGACGTGCTGCCGACGGCATGGCAGGCCGTCGAATACGCGAACGTACCCGACGGTGGCTCTGTCGTCGTTCTCGGACTGGGGCCGATCGGCGACATGGCCGCACGCATAGCCGCGCACAAGGGTTTTCGTGTCATCGGCGTGGATCTCGTGCCCGAGCGTCTCGCCCGCGCGAAGGCGCGGCAGATCGAGACGGTCGACCTGAACGACGCCGGGGACGAACTCGGCGGCATCATCCGGGACATGACCCACGGCCGCGGTCCCGATTCCGTCATCGACGCCGTCGGCATGGAGGCGCACGGCTCCCCCACCGCGAAACTCCTGCAGCAGGTCACGTCGTTCCTTCCCGACGCCATCGCTGCCCGGTTGATGTCGACGGCGGGAATCGACCGCCTGCACGCCCTGTACTCGGCCATCGACATCGTGCGGCGCGGCGGCACCATCTCGCTCAGCGGGGTGTACGGCGGGATGGCCGACCCGATCCCGATGCTCACGCTGTTCGACAAGCAGATTCAGCTGCACATGGGTCAGGCCAACGTCAAGCGGTGGGCCCCGGACATCCTGCCGCTGCTCACCGACGCCGACCCCCTGGGAGTGGACACGTTCGCCACTCACGAACTGCCCCTGGACCAGGCACCGCACGCGTACGAGATCTTCCAGAAGAAGCAGGACGGCGCGGTGAAGGTCCTCCTGAAGCCGTAACCCCTTCCCGTCGAAAGGAATGCCCATGACATCGGCAGACACACTGCGCGGCCGGAAGGTCGCGATCCTCGCCACCGACGGCGTCGAAGAAGTCGAACTCGTCGAACCCCGCACCGCCGTCGAGAAGGCCGGCGCGCAGGTGCAGCTGATCTCGCTGTCCCCAGGCAAGATCCAGGCGATGAACTCGGATGTGAACGAGGCAGGCACCTATGCCGTCGACGCCGTCGTCGGCGACGTGTCCGCCGCCGACTTCGACGCACTGATCCTGCCGGGCGGCACCACCAACCCCGACCACCTGCGGATGGACGAGGCGGCCGTCGGATTCGTCCGCGACTTCGTCACTTCGGGCAAACCGGTGGGCGTGATCTGCCACGGACCGTGGACGCTCGTCGAGGCCGATGTCGTCCGCGGCCGCACTCTCACGTCGTATCCGAGCGTGCGCACCGACATCCGCAACGCCGGCGGGACCGTCGTCGACGAGGAAGTGGTGGTCGACAACGGATTGGTATCCAGCCGCAATCCGGACGACCTCCCCGCGTTCTGCGCGAAGATCGTCGAGGAATTCGCCGAGGGCCGCCACCCGCAGTGAACCCGACGGGTCTGGTTAGCCGGAATCCGGGACCGTCACCACCACCCGGGTGCCCGATCCGGGCGAGGACGTTACGTCGAAGGTGCCGCCGAGGCTCTCGACCCGCACGATGTGCGACGCCAGTCCGATGTGACCCTGCGCCACCCGTTCCGGGACGACGGCGGGATCGAATCCGGTGCCGTCGTCGGCGACCGTCAGCGTGGTCCGCCCATCGGCGCGGGTGAGCGCGAGTTCGACCGTCGTGGCGCCCGCGTGCTTGGTGACGTTGGTGAGCAGTTCCCGCGCCACCCGGTAGAGCAGCTCCTGGCAGTCGGGGTGACCGACGTCGTCGAGTCTCACCGACATCCCGATCTCCCCGCGCCGGGAGAACAGGTCCGCGAGTTCGCGTAGCGCCGCGGTGAGTCCCAGCTGCGCGAGTACCTGCGGATGCAGGGTGGTGACGGTGGAGCGCAGTTGCGCCGCGGTCTCGCGGAGAGCGGTTTCGGCGGCGTCGAGCTGCGCGTCCGGGTGCCGCTCCAGCGCCTCCTCCACATCCAGCCGGGCTGCGAGGACATTCTGCAGGGGCCCGTCGTGGAGGTGCTCGGCGAGTTGCCGTCGCTCGCGTTCCTCGGCGCCCATCGATTCCGCGATCAGCTGCCTGCGCACGTCCATCAGCGAGATGACCGTCGCGGAACGCCGCACCAGCACGTACGACAACGCCGTTGTCGCGGCCGCGAGCCACAACAGGAAACCGAAGTAGAGGTACACCTCGTCGGGGAAACCCACGAGGTCGTCGCGTTTCGAGTAGACGATCCACACCACCTGATACCCGACGGCGGTACAGACCCCGACGATCGCCGTCAGCCGCGGCCGGTACTGGAACGCCACCGAGATCGGCAGCAGGAAGAACACCGGCAGCAGCACCGACGTCGCGCCGCCCGACGCAATGCACAACGCCACCACCGCGGAGATGTCCGCGGCGGTGGACACCCAGCCCGCCCACGGACCGACGTCCCGGACGAGGACGAAGATCAGCCAGCCTGCCGAGAGCAGCGCATATCCGATCAGCAGCCCGGCGAACACGTCGGGCTGCCAGTGCGTCACGCTGATCACCGGCCCGAGCAGCGCCATCAGCCCGATCAGCGGTAACCGGAGAATGGCGGTCACCCGGACCGCCTCGGTGGTGTAGCGGCGGACTACGCGACTCTGCGACGTCTCGCGCACGTCACTCCAGCAGACCGCGTCGCATCGCCTCGGCCACGGCGGCCGCGCGGTCGCTCACCCCGAGCTTCTCGTAGAGACGCTGGACGTGGGTCTTGACCGTCGACGGCGCCAGGTACAACTCCCCGGCGATCGTGGGGATGCTCTGGCCGCGTGCGATGAGCGCCAGCACTTCCTTCTCCCGGCCGCTCAGCACCGGCCCGACCGGTTCGCTGCGGCGCCGCACCTCGCCGGCCAGCCCGACGGCGAGGGAGGCGGGCAGGACGTCGCGTCCCTGAGCGCAGTCGAGGACGGCCTTCACGATCTCCGCCCGCGTCGACTCCTTCGGCAGGAACCCCGCCGCCCCCTCCTGCAATGCGTGGTAGACGATCGCGGACTCGTCGTGCGCCGACAACAGCAACACCCGGGTGGCGAGTTCGGCACGACGCACGGCCGCCGCCACCTGCGAACCGTCCAGTTCCGGCATCCGGTAGTCGAGGAGCGCGACGTCGGGGGCCAGTTCGCGGATCAGGGCGAGCGCCGCCGCACCGTCGTCCGCCTCGCCGACCACCTCGATGTCGCCGCTCGCGAGGAGGGCACGGACGACACCGTCCCGGAAGATCGGGTGGTCGTCGCCCACCACGACCCGCACGGCGGTCACGGCGCGGTCCGATCCGTGTCGGCTCCGGCGAAGTCCATTGCTCACTTTCTCACGAGACGGGGCCCGCGCGGAGCACTTCGCGGCGCCGGTGTCCCCCGATCGGGGGACACCGGATTCATCCCGCCCTCGGTCCTGTCGGTGGACAGACTGCGGCGCGGATTCGCGACATAGTTGGTGCACACCGGAAAACGGGGTGATCGGAAAACGAAAACCCCACGGCCCCAGACGTTCCCCCGAAGAGTCACAACTCAGGAGAAGCCATCATGCGCACCAACGCCCGCCGCCGAATCGCCCTCTTCATCGCACTGCCCGCCACCGCCCTGGCCGTCACCGGATTCGCCGTCGCGGCCGCCGGAGTCGCCACCGCGGGCACGATGCCGACGTCGGGACCGACGATCGCGATGACGATCAGCAACGACACCGACCTGCCGATGGTCCTCGCAGGATCGTCGAACCCGTACGGGCAGTGGATTCAGGCGCCGTCGGACTACCTCGCCCCGCACAGCAGCCAGATCGTGAAGGCGTATTCCAACGACCCGAACGGCGTCGAGGTGGACACCACCTACTCACTGCCCGGTGGTGCCCAGGCCGTGTTCCGCGCCGACAACTACAACAACACGACCGACGTGGACGGGACCCGCATCGACGGCAACTTCGGCCACGGCTACGGCATCAGCAGCTGGATCGACTCGGGCTACCCGAACATGAACGCCGGCTACCACCTGTACGGCCAGCCCTGATCGACGACCACAACCATCCACCGAACACTCCCCGAAAGACCGAGACCATGATCATGCACGTCACCCCCACCCCCACCCCCACCGTCTCCAAGGCACTGTGGAGCACCGAGGAGATCAAGGCACGACTCGAGCAGATGGACATTCCACGCTCACACACCCGCCGCGGGCCCCGCTGGGGCAGCCGCGACCGATAAGCCGGGGGGCTGGGGGGCTGGAGGGCGGGGAATGCGGTGTCGCACTGATCCACTCCGACAGGATCAGTGCGACACCGGTCCCGGTTCACACGGCGGAACGCCCGGTCAGCGCTGGTGCCGTGGCTTCCACACAACGAGTGCGTTGCTCCGCGGGATCGGCACCAGGTCGCGCCGGTAACCGGCGTGGACCTTCGAGATCTCCTCCGCCAGCTCGCGAACCCGGTGCTGCAGAGCCTCCACCTGGTTGGTGAGTTCGATGATCCGCTTGATCCCGGCCAGATTGACACCCTCGTCCTGGGAGAGGCGCTGCACCTCGCGGAGCAAAGCCACATCCCGCGGCGAGTAGCGTCGCCCACCACCGGACGTGCGGTGCGGGGTGACCAGTCCGAGCCGGTCGTAGTTGCGCAACGTCTGGGCGTGCATGCCCGCGAGTTCCGCGGCCACCGAGATCACGAATATCTGGGCATCCGGATCAACGGCGGTTTCGCGTGGATCCCCGGTCGTGTCGCTCATCAGGCACCAGCCCACCCGGCCCTCGGATCGAATCCGCTGGCCTTCTCTGCTTCCAGATAGGTCTTCAGTGCTTCGGTGGCCGGGTCGTCGAGCTTCTGCGGAACCGCGACCTTGACCGTGACCAGCAGGTCACCGGCGCCACCGGCACGCTTGGGGACTCCCCGACCGCGTACGCGCAGGATCCGGCCGTCGGCCGTGCCCGCCGGAATCTTCACACCGACCCGGCCCTCCAGGGTGGGGACGGAGACGGTGGTTCCGAGCACGAGCTCACCGTAACTGACGGGGACGACGAGGGTGAGGTCGTCGCCGTTGCGGCCGAACACCTTGTCGGGACGCACCCGGACCGTCACGAACAGGTCGCCGGACGGCGCGCCGCGCAGGCCCGCCTCGCCCTGGCCTGCCAGCCGGATCTTCTGTCCGTCACTGACACCCGCGGGGACGCGGACGGTGATGGTGCGGGTCCGGTTGGTGACCCCGTTGCCGTGGCAC
Source organism: Rhodococcus sp. NCIMB 12038 (assembly GCF_002165735.1). Lineage (NCBI taxonomy): Bacteria > Bacillati > Actinomycetota > Actinomycetes > Mycobacteriales > Nocardiaceae > Rhodococcus > Rhodococcus sp. NCIMB 12038. Next base: position 57,454 of record NZ_NHML01000035.1, on the reverse strand, counting down.
ACCTCGCACGGCGAGTCGATGATGGATCCGGTGCCGCGGCAGTCGTCGCACGGCTCACTGAACCCGAACGCGCCCTGGTTGCGGCTGACGATCCCGGTCCCGTTGCAGCGCGGGCAGACTCGCGGGCTGGTGCCCGGCTTGGCGCCACTGCCGTGGCAGGTGGTGCACGGCGACGGGCTGGTCAGTCGCAGCGGAACCGTGACACCCAGCGTGGCCTCGCGGAATTCGAGGGTCGTCTCCGTCTCGACGTCACTGCCCCGGCGGGGGCGGTTGGTGGTGCGGGTCGCGCCGCCGCCACCGCCGCCGGCGCCGCGGTTGAACAGGCCGCCGAAGATGTCGCCGAGGCCGCCGTCACCGGCCGCCGCGCCGCCGCCGCCGAACAGGTCGTTGATGTCGAATCCGCCCTGGCCGAAACCGCCGGCTCCGGGGTTGAATCCGCCGCCGCCCTGACCGAAGCCGCCGCTCGCGAACAGCCGCCGCGCCTCGTCGTATTCCTTACGCTTGGCCGGATCGGACAGCACGGCGTGTGCTTCGCTGACGGACTTGAAACGCTCCTCGGCCTTCGTGTCGCCGGGGTTCGCGTCCGGATGCAGGTCGCGGGCGAGCTTGCGGTACGCCTTCTTGATCTCGTCCGCGGATGCGTTGGACGAGACGCCCAGCTCCTTGTAGAAGTCCTTTTCGATCCACTCCCGCTGGCTCACTGGGCGTCTCCTCCTCTCGCTCTTACTCTTGTTCCGACGCGGCGGGCTTCGCCGCCCCGTCGGGGGTGTTCGCGTCGGCATCGCCGGCGCGGTCGATCACAGCTACCATCGCATGCCGCAGGACGCGATCACCGAATTTGTAGCCCTTTCGCATCACCGTGCCGAGAACGGGGTCGTGGCCCTCGCCCTCGTGCTGCACTGCCTCGTGCAGCGCCGGGTCGAATGCGTCGCCCTCGGCACCGAACTCGCTCAGACCGAGCGAGGTGAGGGTGCCGGTGAGCTTGTCCGCCACACCCTTCAGCGGCCCCGAGTCGAGGTCGCCGTGGCTGCGGGCGCGGTCGAGGTCGTCCAGCACCGCGATGAGCTCACCGACGACGGACGCTTTCGCGTTCGCGATGTCGGACTGCTTGTCGCGCTGGACGCGGCGACGGTAGTTCGCGTACTCCGCCTGCAGTCGCTGCAGGTCAGCGGTGCGCTCCGCCAACTCGTCCGTCTCCGGTGCCGCCGTCTCCGACAGGGCCCCTTCGTCCACCGAGCCGGGCTGCGGAGCGGCAGCGGCGCCCGCGAGGGGCTCCACTACCGGTTCCGCGTCCCGTGTGAGACCGGTCTCGGGGTCGATCTTCCGCTTGTCCACGAAAGTGACCGGTTCCTGCTCGGTGTTGTCGGACGTCACTTCTTCTCCGCGTCGGACGGCTCGTCCACGACCTCGGCGTCGACGACGTCGTCGGCACCGCTCGCGCCGGCGCCGTCGGTGTTGGCGGCCTCCTCGGCGGCACTGGCCTCGTAGATCGCCTGGCCGAGGGCCTGCGACTCGGTGGCCAGCTTCTCGACCGCGGTCTTGACGGCCGCGATGTCGGTGCCTGCGAGAGCGTCGTTGGCTTCCTTGATGGCCGCCTCGACCTTCTCCTTGACGTCGGCGGGCACCTTGTCCTCGTTGTCCTTGATGAACTTCTCGGTCTGGTGCACCAGCGACTCGGCCTGGTTGCGAACCTCGGCCTCCTCGCGGCGGGCCTTGTCTTCCTCGGCGTGCGCCTCGGCGTCCTTGACCATCCGCTCGATCTCTTCCTTGGACAGACCGGAGCCGTCCTGGATCTTGATCGTGTTTTCCTTGCCCGTGCCCTTGTCCTTGGCGGTCACGTGCACGATGCCGTTGGCGTCGATGTCGAACGTGACCTCGATCTGCGGCACGCCACGCGGGGCGGGCGGCAGGTCGGCCAGCTCGAACGAGCCGAGCAGCTTGTTGTGCGACGCGATTTCGCGCTCACCCTGGAACACCTGGATCTGCACCGAGGGCTGGTTGTCGTCAGCCGTGGTGAAGGTCTCGGAACGCTTGGTCGGGATGGTGGTGTTGCGCTCGATGAGCTTGGTCATCACGCCACCCTTGGTCTCGATGCCGAGGGACAGCGGGGTGACGTCGAGGAGCAGCACGTCCTTGACCTCGCCCTTGAGCACGCCGGCCTGCAGGGCGGCGCCGACGGCGACGACCTCGTCCGGGTTGACGCCCTTGTTGGGCTCACGGCCACCGGTCAGCTCGCGCACCAGGTCGGAGACGGCGGGCATACGGGTGGAACCACCGACGAGCACGACGTGGTCGATGTCCTTGACGGCAATGCCGCTGTCCTTGATCACGGCCTGGAACGGCGCGCGGGTGCGGTCGAGGAGATCGGACGTGATCTTCTGGAACTCGCTGCGGGACAACTGCTCGTCGAGGAACAGCGGGTTCTTGTCCGCGTCGACGGTGATGTAGGGCAGGTTGATCGACGTGCTCTGCGAGGAGCTCAGTTCGATCTTCGCCTTCTCGGCAGCCTCACGGAGACGCTGCAGGGCCATCTTGTCCTTGGTCAGATCGATGCCGTTCTGAGCCTTGAACTTGTCGACGAGCCACGTGACGATGCGCTCGTCCCAGTCGTCACCACCGAGGTGGTTGTCGCCGGACGTGGCGCGGACCTCGACGACGCCGTCGCCGATTTCGAGCAGCGAGACGTCGAACGTGCCGCCACCGAGGTCGAAGACCAGGATGGTCTGTTCCTTGTCGCCCTTGTCGAGGCCGTAGGCCAGTGCGGCCGCGGTGGGCTCGTTGACGATGCGCAGGACGTTGAGGCCGGCGATCTGGCCGGCTTCCTTCGTCGCCTGACGCTGGGCGTCCTCGAAGTACGCGGGGACGGTGATCACGGCGTCCGTGATGTCCTCACCCAGGTAGGCCTCGGCGTCGCGCTTCAGCTTCATGAGCGTGCGCGCGCTGATCTCCTGCGGCGTGTACTTCTTGCCGTCGATCTCCACGTTCCAGTCGGTGCCGATGTGGCGCTTGACGGAGCGGATGGTGCGGTCGACGTTGGTGACGGCCTGGTTCTTGGCGGGCTGGCCGACCAGCACCTCACCGTTCTTGGCGAAGGCGACGATCGACGGGGTGGTGCGTGAACCTTCGGCGTTGGCGACCACTACGGGCTCGCCGCCTTCCAGCACAGACACGACCGAGTTCGTTGTACCGAGGTCGATACCGACGGCACGAGCCATAGTGTTCCTCACTTCCGTTTTGCAGTCCTGTGGGCAGGTTGTTCAGTACTGAACTGCGATGTTGGCGCTTAGTGAGCGCCCTCCGCTCAAGTTTGCACTCCGACACCGTCGGGAGTCAATTCGAACTTGAGTCGAGCACGCTCAATCTTGTCGTAGGGCACAACGGAGGGGTGAGGAGATTTGTTCCCGGCCGCCCAAATTTTCTTTCGCCGCCGCCACCCGGACTTCTGTCGGCTCCGCCGACGCGGTCTCGTGCGCGTCGGCCAACCTACACGCGACCGGTCGATAGGATCGCAGCGTGACGACACCCGAACAGCCGCCACGCCGGCCGGCACCGCCGCGACCCGTACCGCCGCGCCCGGAGTTCGCGGTCACTCCGCTGCGCGCCGCCCCCACCGACGCCACCCCGAAGGCCGTCGCGGTGTCGCTGTCCGCCTGGGTGGGATCGTTCGTCGTTCTCGCCGGCATCGCCGGTGCCGTCGCCCTCGACCTCGGCGCGGTCCGCCACGCCCTCGAGGCGTCGGTGGCCGCGGACAATCCCGGCGACTCGGCGACGGACATCACCGACACGGTGAACCTGACGCTGATCGGCAGCGGTGCCATCGCGGTCGTGCTGATCCTGCTCGGACTGCTGGGGATTCAACTGCTGCGCGCGCGGAAGACGGCGGGGCGGATCACCCTCGCCATCGTCGGCGTCCTCAGCGCCGCGGGCGGGGTGGGCCTGTGGATGCTGCTGTCCGACGCCGGGGACGCGACCGCGGGTGTGCTGCAGTGGGCGCCGCTCGCCTACAGCGCCCTCGTCGTGGTGGGAGTGCTCGCGCTGTTCGCTCCCGGTGTGTCGCCGTGGCTGCGCCCGAGTCGCTGACTCGGCCGGCGCTTTTCTTACTCCACACAGGACACCCAACCGAGCGACACCCCGAAAAGCCCTTCCTAATGAGGACCGTTTCTGACCTCAATCGCTTCTATCGTTCTTCTCATGACCACTTCGCAGAATTCCCCGGCCACCGGCGAACGCGCCGACCTCCTCCAGATCCTGCAGGAGCAGCGCGCCACCCTGCTGATCACGATCCGCGGCATCGACGACGAACAGGCGCGGAAGCGCTCGACCGTCAGCGACCTGACGCTCGGGGGTCTGATCAAGCACGTGTCCCAGACGGAAAAGCACTGGATCGAAACCATTCTCGAACCCGACGAGAACGCGGAGTTCGACATGGAGTGGTCGATGCAGCAGTACTATATGCGGGACGACGAAACCCTCGAGGGACTGCTGGCCGAGTACGCCGAGGTGGCCCGCGCGACGGAGGCCGCCGTGGCCGGACTCGACGACCTGGATGTGCTCGTTCCGCTGCCCACCGCCCCCTGGGCCCCTGAGCGGCAGTGGTGGACCGTCCGCCGCACCCTGCTGCACATCATCCGGGAGACCAGCCACCACGCCGGTCACGCCGACATCATCCGGGAATCCCTCGACGGCGGAAACACCACCAGGCAGATGGGCGCCGACGCGGGCATGGAGTTCTGACCCACCCGCCGGCACAGACGAAAACACCTCACCGGCTTCGGGTTCCGGTGAGGTGTTTCTCGTCTCGGTGTGTGGTTACGTCTCCTCGGTCACGGACAGCACCACCACGTCGTCGGGGAAGGACGCGGGCGTCTGCAGGCCCACGACGGCGAGGGCCCGTCCCGTCATCGAGACGCCGGGAACCTCGCTGCCCGCCGACAGTCCGTCGGCTCGGCCGCCGCCGGGCAGGGTGGTGACGGTCGGGTGAGGCTGCGGCGGCACGTTGAACCAGGCGGGCGGTTTCAGGCCCTCGTCCGGTTCACCGGCGAAGACGGGCCGCACGCGGTACCGCCGGTCCGGGTCGAGCCCGGGGAGCGTGAACCGGCCGCGCGGCGACACGTCGGACCGCCCCACGTACGCGAGGAAGAACAGTGCCTCCGCGCGGTCGTCGGCGACGGCACCGTAGACCAGCAGGGTGGGGTCGATCTCGTCGGCGCGCACCATCGTTCCCGTGTGCAGCAGTTCCCGGTGCCGCTTGTACAGGTCGATCCACACGGCGAGCTGTGCGTTCTCGTCGTCGGTGGCGGTCGCGAGATCCCACTCGATCCCGAGGTGCCCGTACAGCGCCGTCCCCGCCCGGAACGACAGCCGGTGGTACCGGCCCGTCGTGTGGGAGATCCCCGACGCGATGTGCGAGCCGAGCAGTTCGGGGGGAAGCAGTTGCATCGTCCACCGGTTCATCTGCTGGCGTTCGAGCGGATCGATGCAGTCCGAGACCCAGATGCGGTCGGTGCGGTCGAGGATGCCGAGGTCGACCCGCGCGCCACCCGAGGAGCAGGATTCGATCTCCAGTCCGGGGAACCGGCGCTTCAGCTCGTCCATCAGCCGGTACGTCGCGAGCGTCTGGTCGTGGACCCCGGCACGCCCGTGCGGGGCGGTGCCCGCGTCGATCAGGTCGCGGTTGTGGTCCCACTTGATGTACGCGATGTCGTACTCGCCGAGAATCGCGGACATCCGCTCGAGGATGTGGTCGTACGCCTCGGGGATCCCCAGGTTGAGCACCTGCTGGTTCCGGGACGGCACCGGCGTGCGCCCGCCGGTCGCCATGACCCATTCGGGATGTTCCCGCGCGAGATCGGAATCGAGGTTGATCATCTCCGGTTCGAACCACAGGCCGAACTCCATGCCGAGCGAGCGCACGTGATCGATGATCGGGTGCAGTCCGTCCGGCCACACCGTCTCGTCGACGTGCCAATCCCCCAGCCCCGCCAGATCGTTGCGCCGGTACCGGAACCAGCCATCGTCGAGCACGTAACGCTCGACGCCGAGCTTCGCCGCTCGATCCGCCAGGTCCTTCAACCGGTCGAGGTCGTGATCGAAGTAGACGGCCTCCCACACGTTGATCGTGACCGGGCGCGCGCGCCGCGGGTGGGTGGGCCGCGACCGGAGATGGTCGTGGAAGCGGTGGGCCTGGGCGTCGAGCCCGTCACCGTAGGCGCCGTAGATCCAGGGGGATTCGTAGCTTTCGCCGTCGGACAGCCGAATCTCGCCCGGCAGCAGCAGTTCTCCGCCGCCGACCACCTGGAAACCGGTGAAGAGCCGCTCGGCGTAGTGGCGATGGTTGCCGCTGAACCCGACATGGGTGCCCCACACCTCACCGCGGCCGAAACCGAAACCGGGCACGCCGACGGAGAGCACCGTTGCCGCGTCCGGGCCGGTGCGCCCCTTCCGCCCTTCGCGTTCGTGGATCCCGACGGTGAGTTCGCGGCGCTGCGGGGTTCGTTCCTTCCCCCACCGGCCTGCGAAGTCGAGGATCTCCCGGGCCTGCGGCGGGACCGGGAACGCGAGCTGGAGGTCGTCGAGAACGTAGAAGGAGCTGCCCGTGTTGGTGACCTCGGCGCGCGCCCGCAGGAGACCACTCGGCCGCAGCTCGATGTCGAGGGTCAGCCCGAGTTCGGCGATGGCGTCGTGCGCCGAGACCCGGACGGTGCCCGCACCGGCCGAGACGAGTTCCGCGTCCGGGGACGGCCGGTGTTCGGCCCCGTCGACGGTCAGCGCGGTGGTCGTGAACAGCGGCGACCAGTCGGTGCCGTCCCGATGGCCCGCGATCCCTGGTTTTCCCACCCATCCGGTGTGGTGTTCCGGGAGGATCGACAGTCGCACCGGAAGATCGACGACATTGCCCGCAAGGGGCTCGATGTTCGCCTGCGCCAGGGCCACGGCATCGCCGACGTTCAGGTCGCCGAGCGCCGCACCCCAGTGCACGACCGCCGGCAACCGGCCCCCGGTGACGTCGAGCACGACGGACACGCCGCCGGCGGTGAGGTGAACGTATGCGTGCGGTGAGGCGGTGTCGCTCACTTGTTGGCTCCCATCGTGAGTCCGGAAACGAAATGTCGCTGCAGGGCCACGAATACGAGCACCGTCGGCAACGCGACGAGCACCGATCCGGCGGCGAGCAGGTTGGTGTCGGTGAAGAAGCTGCCCTGCAGATTCTGCAGCGCGGTGGTCACCGGCAGCTTGTCGCCGCTGACCATCAACGCGAGGGCCCAGAAGAAATCATTGTAAATCCAGGTGATCATGAGCGTCGCGAGCGCGGCCAGCGCCGGACGGCACAGCGGCAGCACCACCTGCCAGTACTGGCGGAACAGGCCGGCCCCGTCGACCGTCGCGGCCTCGAGCAGCTCGGGGGGAACGGTCTTCATGTAGTTGCTCAGCACGAACACGCAGAAGCCGGTCTGAAATGCGACGTGCACCAGGATCAGTCCCCAGTAGCTGTCGTAGAGAGAACCCGACGAACTCATCCAGTACGGCAGCGGAATCGCGTTGTACAGACGGAACAACGGGGTCAGCAGCGTCTGCTGCGGCAGCAGGTTGCCTGCGATGAACACCGCCAGCATGATCACGTTGAACTTCCACGGGAACCGGGCGAGCACGAACGCCGCCATCGACCCGATGAACAGGATCAACAGCACCGCCGGGACGGTGATGATCATCGAGTTGAGGAAGTAGTGCGGGATTCCGCCGACCTCCCACGACTCGGTGTAATTGCTCAGCGTGAAGCCGCCGACGGACAGGTAGCCGTGGGTGAGGACGTAGTCGTAGTCGCGGAACGAGTTGTAGAGCGCCCACAGCAGCGGGAAGATCCACAGCAACGCGAGCGCGGTGAGCAGGAAGTACATCGCTGCGTGCGCGGCACTGAGCCGGCGCCGGTTGGCCACCGCGGCCCTGTTGCGGGGCCCGGTCCGATCGGCGGGCGCACTGCGGTCGGCGAGGGGTGTCGTCATGGTCATCAGTCGTCGCTCCGCATCACGATCCAGAGATAGAGGGCAATGAACACCAGCGAGATCACGAGCATGATCGTCGCCAGGGCCGAACCGAATCCGACCCGGCCCGCTTCACCCACGACGTTCGCGGTGACGAGGGCGGAGATCAGTTCGAGTCCGTTGCGGCCCTTGTTGATCACCCACACGAGATCGAAGGCGCGCAGGGCCTCGATGACGGTGATGACGATGATCAGCAGGTTGGTGGGTTTCATCAGGGGGAACACGATCCGGAAGAACGTGCGGATCGGCCCGGCACCGTCCATCAGGGCGGCTTCGCGCACCGACGGGTCGATGGCCTTGAGACCGGCCAAGTACAACAGCATGATGTAGCCGGTGTGTCGCCAGCTCGCGGCGACCATGACGGCCCAGATGTTGACGTCCGGGTTGCCGAGCCAGTCGACGTCCGTGCCGAGGATCGTGTTGAGCACGCCGCCGTCGGTGGAGTAGATCAGCTGCCACACGAACCCGACGAGGGCCATCGACAGCACCACGGGGATGTAGAAGATGCTCTGGTACAGCCGGCTTCCCTTCAGGCCCCGGTCGAGCAGCACGGCGAGGAAGATGCCGAGGATCGTCGGGAAGACGAAGAGGAACGCCAGCCACAGGACGTTGTTGTGGAGCGCCTGCTGGAACGGCGGGTACGCCTGGACCGCGTCGACGTAGTTCTGCGGGCCGATCCACTCGATGCTCGATGTGCCGCCGATGCCGTCCCAGCGGGCGAACGACAGGATCACCGTGAAGACGGTGGGAATCCACACCAGCCCGATCACGATCGCGGCGGGCAGCCCGAGCATGACGGCGATGGTCCACCGGTCGCCGCGGCTGCGTCGGATCTTCGGCGCCGGGATCCTGGGTTCGGTTCCGGCCTGGGGAGGAACTGTGCTGGTCATGAATTCACCTGACCTGTCGGGACCGTGATGGCGGTCGTTGTCTTCTCGTGTGCGCTCATTGCCCGAACACCGCCGCCTTCTGCCGCTCGATGCTCCGGACCAGGCCGTCCACGTCGTTCGGGTTGCCGAGGAACTGCTGCATCGCGGGGATCATCACGACGGACGCGAAATCGGGGCGGGTGTCCCGGTCGAGGAACTGGGTGATGGACCCCGCACCCTGGACGAGGGCAGCCGACTTCTGCACGAGCGGAGGGAAACTCGACAGGTCGGCGTCGCGGTGCGCCGGGATCGCCTGGGGGTCCTGCTTCGCGTACGCGACGGCGGCGTCGGCGTTCGTGAGGAAGGAGAGGAACTGCTGCGCCCCGTCGGGATTCCGCGGATCCTTGCGCATCATGAATCCGTCCATCGGCGCCTCCACCGCCGACGTGCCGACCGCGGAGTCGAGTTCGGGGAACGCGAAGAAGTCCAGGTCTTCGCGGTCGGGGCCCGCCGGGAAACTCTGTGCGACGAACATGCCGGCCACCAGCATCCCGACCTCCTTGTTGAGGAGCGCCTGCTGCGCCTCGGACATCTTGCGGCCCAGCGGTTGCGGCTGATGGAACGGAAGGATCTCGCGCCAGGTGTCGAACACCGACCGGACGCGGTTGTCGGTCCAGCTCACGTCGCCCGCGAGGAGGGAGCGGTGGAAGTCGACGCCGTTGAGGCGCAGATCGAGATAGTCGAACGTGCCGAACGGCGACCAGCCGTCCCGGACCCCGAAACCGATGGGGGTGAGCCCGTCCGACTGCATGCGTTTCGACAGGGCCACCCATTCGTCGAACGTCTTCGGCGGCGCGTAACCGCGTTGCTGCCAGAGGCTGGGGCGGTAGAACACGGCCCACGGGTAGTAGAAGAACGGGATCAGGTACTGCTTGCCGTCGGTGCCGGTGGACGCCTCGCGGAAGCTGTCGCTGAAGCCGCTGCCATGCGTTTGCCACACCGGGCTGACGTCGTCGACGAGGCCCTTGTCGGCGAAATACCTCATCCGGTATCCCGACATCCAGGTGAAGACATCGTCCGGGGTGCCCTGCAGGTAGTTGTTGACGTTCTCCTGGAACGACGTGGAGTCGACGGAGTTGATGCGCACGGCGCCGCCGGTCTGCTGCTGGAACATCCTGACGACGTCCTGCACGCCGAGTTTGGCGTTCTTGTCCGACAGCCGCGATCCGAGGGTGATCACGTGGGGGTCGACGCCGCTGGTGCACCCGGACAGCAGGCCGGCCGTCGACAGGGCGCCCGCGGCGCCGAGCGCGGCCTTGAGAAAGGTGCGCCGGGAGGGTTGCCACGGGTGCGGCAGCTCGTTTCGGTTCATGGTGCCCTTTTCGCTCGAGTAGCGGGGTGGGGCGGAGTCGCTCACCATCCGATCGAAATCGAACAACTTCGATCACATTTCGCTGGTGTCGCCTCACGCCGTTACGTGATGCAGGTTACAAAACCACGCCTTGTCACGCGTTGTCAACCGCTACACACCGCGTTTACCTGCGTAAGTGCAGAAATGTTCATTCGTGTTGACTTTTGAGCAGCGATCGGACAGATTGTGAGCATGCACACAGCGAGCGATTCCGGCGGGCGGCACCTGCGGTGGCCGACCCGGGGCATTTCCTTCGGCGGTGACTACAACCCCGAGCAGTGGCCGGAAGAGGTCTGGCAGCACGACGTCGAACTCATGCGCGAGGCGGGCGTCGACTTCGCGACCGTCGGCGTCTTCTCCTGGGCGCGACTGCAGCCCACCCCCTCCACCTGGGACTTCGGCTGGCTCGACCGCGTCCTCGACCTCCTGCACGACGGCGGCGTCCGCGTCGACCTGGCCACCGCGACCGCGTCCCCACCGCCCTGGCTCACGGCGGCGCATCCCGAGATCCGGCCCGTGGACGAACGCGGTTACCGGTACGAGATCGGCAGCAGGCAGACGTGGAGCCCGAGTTCCCCGATCTACCGCGACCACTCCCTCACCCTCGTCGAGAAGATGGCCACCCGCTACGGCGACCACCCCGCACTCGCTCTCTGGCACGTGTCGAACGAACTCGGCTGCCACAACTCGCGCTGCTACTCCCCCGACAGCGCGCGGGCGTTCCGGCGGTGGCTGCAGCGTCGCTACGGCGACCTCACCGAACTCAACCGGGTATGGGGCACGACGTTCTGGAGCCAGCACTACAGCGCGTGGGACGAGGTGGTGCCGCCCGCCGCGAGCACGACGTTCGGTAACCCCACCCATCTGCTGGACTGGCGCCGCTTCTGCTCCGACGCGCTCCTCGACCAGTATCTCGCGGAGCGGGAGGTGTTGCGGCGCATCACCCCCGACGTCCCGGTGACGACGAACTTCATGGTGGGCATGGGCTCGCCGCTGTCCCTCGCCGGCGACATGAATTACGCGCAGTGGGCGCCGGAACAGGACCTCGTCTCCACCGACCACTATCTGGTCGGACCCGCGACCGGTGACGGCGCCGCCCACCACCGGCTGTCGTTCTCCGCCGACCTCACCCGCGGCATCGCCGGTTCCAAGCCGTGGCTGCTGATGGAGCACTCGACGAGTGCCGTCAACTGGCAGCCGGTCAACCGGGCGAAGGCGCCCGGCGAGATGCTGCGCAACTCCCTCGCCCATGTGGCTCGCGGCGCGGACGGTGTCGCGTTCTTCCAGTTCCGCGCGTCGCAGGCCGGGGCCGAGAAGTTCCACTCCGCGCTGGTGCCGCACGCGGGCACCGACTCCGCCCGGTGGCGCGAAGTCGTCCAACTCGGGGCGGTGCTGCGGCGGCTGGAGCCGGTCCGCGGCAGCCGCGTAGAGGCCCCGGTGGGCATCCTGTTCGACTGGGAGTCGCAGTGGGCGTGCGAGCAGGACGGGCACCCGTCGCGGTTGATGCAGCCGATGACGATCGCCGAGCGGATGCACCGCGCGTTCGCCGGGGTGACCTGCGACGTCGTCCCCCCGGACGCCGACCTCGGCCGGTACTCGGTGCTGGTCGTGCCCGCGATGTATCTGTGCAGCGACGAGGAGGCGGACCGCATCGCCGCGGCGGCCCGCGCAGGCGCGCAGGTACTGGTGACGGCGTTCTCCGGGATCGCGGACCGCGACGACCACGTCCGGCTCGGCGGCTACCCGGGGGCGTTCGGAGACCTGCTCGGCGTCCGGACCGAGGAGTTCTTCCCACTCGGCGCCGACGAGACGGTCGCCCTCGACGACGGCACGTCGGCCCGCGTCTGGACCGAATACCTCACGGTCGCCGGGGACGTGGACGTCCTCGCCCGCCACACCGAGGGACACCTGCAGGGCGTGCCCGCCGTCACCCGGCGTCCCGTCGGCGGCGGCGCCGCCTGGTATCTCGCGACCGTCCCCGACACGCGGGGCCTGGAGCGGCTCGCCGAGACGGTCTGCGCCGCAGCCGGTCTCGACCTGCACACCGGACGGAACTCCGACGTCGAGATCGTACGCAGGCGGGGCGAGAACGGGTCGTGGCTGTTCGTCCTCAATCACACGAACGAGAAGGTGACCGTCGACGTCTCCGGCACCGACCTCGTGACCGAACGGGTGTTCGACGGACCGCTCACGCTGGAACCGGGCAACTGTGCTGTGATTCGCGAAGACAGCGCCGGCACCGGCGCCCCGACACGGAAGGCGGACGCATGATGCTCGCTCGTCAGCGCCAGCAGGTGATCCTCGACGAGGTCACCACGCACGGTGCGGTGAAGGTCGTCGACCTCGGTGCGACGCTCGGGGTATCCGACATGACCATCCGGCGCGACATCAACGAACTCGTCGAGCAGGGTCTCGTCGAGCGGGTGCACGGCGGGGTGACGCTGCCGCGCTCGGCGAGCGTCCACGAACCGGGGTTCTCGGCGAAGTCCGAACTCGACCGAGAGGCCAAGCGGGCCATCGCCCGCGCCGCCGCCAGGCTGGTGCGGCCGGGCACGTCGGTCGGCATCTCCGGCGGCACCACCACGCACGCCCTCGCCCGCGAACTCCTCGACGTCCCCGACATCACCGTCGTCACCAACTCGCTGCCCGTCGCCGACGCCTTCCACGAGGGCGGCCGCGACGACCAGACCATCCTCCTCACCGGCGGTCAGCGCACCCCGTCGTTCGCCCTGGTCGGACCGCTCACGGTCGCCGCCATGCGCGGCATCCACGTGGACATGCTGTTCCTCGGCACGCACGGCATGGGGATCGACTCGGGGCTGACCTGCCCCAATCTGATGGAAGCCCAGACCAATCAGGCGCTCGTCGCGTCGTCGCGGCGCGTCGTGGTGCTCGCCGACCACACGAAGTGGGGGGTGACCGCGCTGGCCAACACGATCCCGCTGTCCGACGTCGACATCCTCATCACCGACGCCGGCCTCGAGCGCACCGCCCAGGAAGCCCTCGCCGACCACGTCGGCGATCTCGTGGTGACACGGGAGAACGCGGAAGGACTTGACGATGACCGTGCGTGACGAACAGGAGGCGCGGGAGGCCCCCGCGCGGGTCCGGATGCGCAAGACCCGGACGACGCTCGCGGACGGCCGCGAACTCCTCTACTTCGACGACTCCGAGCCTTACGTGTCGGGCGGCGCCACCCGCGAACTGGTGGATTCGCGTCCGCTGCCGCCCGCGGAGTCGCAGTCGCAGATGCGTTTCGACGTGCTCACCGGGGAGTGGGTGGTCATCGCCGCGCAGCGGATGGACCGCACGTTCCTGCCGCCGCCGGACGCGTCGCCGCTCGCGCCGAGCCGGCCGGGCAAGGCGCCCACCGAGATTCCGGCCGACGACTACGACGTGGTGGTGTTCGAGAACCGCTTCCCCTCGCTGGCCACGGCCGCCGCCGAGCAGGACCTCCCGGACTGCGTCGACGGCGAGGCGCTGTGGCCGCTGGCACCGGGAGCAGGCAGGTGCGAGGTCGTCTGCTTCACCAGCAACCCGGATGCCGCGTTCTCCACCCTGAGCATCGACCGGGTCCGCACCGTCGTCGACGTCTGGGCCGACCGCACCGCCGAACTGTCGGCGCTGCCGGGGGTGCGGCAGGTGTTCTGCTTCGAGAACCGGGGCAAGGAAATCGGTGTCACCCTCACCCATCCGCACGGGCAGATCTACGCCTACCCGTATCTGCCGCCGCGCACGGACGCGCTGATCCGGCGTTCCCGCGAGCACTTCGAGAGCACCGGGCGGTTGCTGCTCGCCGACGTCCTCGACGCCGAACGCCGCTCCGGCAGACGGGTGGTGCTGGCCGGCGAACATTGGACCGCGTACGTTCCGGCCGCCTCGCGCTGGCCGCTGGAGGTGCACCTCGCACCGCACCGTGACGTCCGCGACCTCGCCGAACTGACCGACGACGAACGCGACGAACTCGCGCAGGTGTATCTCGAACTGCTGCGGCGGGTCGACCGTTTCTTTGACGGCGTCGACGCCGTGCCCTACATCGCGGCGTGGCACCAGGCACCCGTCGGCGAGGACCGCCCGCTCGGACGGCTGCACCTGCAACTGTTCTCGATGATGCGATCACCCGGCCGGATGAAGTACCTGGCCGGCTCGGAATCCGGGATGGGTGCGTGGGTCAACGACACCACACCCGAGCGCATCGCCGACCGGCTGCGGGAGGTGGCGTCGTGAATGCCGCACAGTGGGTGACCCCCGCCGAAGAGCACACGGTCGCCGGCACCGCGGAGGCGTTGTTCCGCACCACGTTCGGCGGCGACGCGGACGGTGTCTGGGCGGCGCCCGGCCGCGTCAACCTCATCGGCGAGCACGTCGACTACGCCGGCGGACTGGTCCTGCCGTTCGCCCTCCCCTACCTCACCGTCGTCGCCGTCCGCGTGCGGGACGACGGGATCCTGCACGCCGTGTCCACCCACACCGGCGAGTCCTGGCAAGGTGCGCTCGCAGACGTCGCCCCGGGCCATCCGTCCGGCTGGGCCGCGTACGTCGCCGGGGTGGTGTGGGCGCTGCGCCGATCCGGACATCTCACGGCCGGAACAGGTTTCGATGTGGCAGTGCATTCGACGGTCCCGGTCGGCTCCGGCCTGTCGAGTTCGGCCGCGCTCGAGTGCGCGTTCGCGCTCGCCGTCGCAGACCTCGCCGGGCTACCCACGGACGAGTCCGGCCGCCAGCCGCTGATCGACGCGTCCATCCGCGCGGAGAACGAGATCGCCGGGGCGTCCACCGGCGGCATGGACCAGTCGGTCGCGATGCTCGCCCGCCCCGGCCACGCACTGCTCCTCGACTGCCGGGACGGGACGAGCAGGCACGTCCCGCTCGACTTCCGCTCCGCGGGCGCCCGGCTGGTGGTCGTCGACACCAACGCCCCGCACCGGCTGGTCGACGGCCAGTACGGCAACCGGCGCGCCGCCGTCGAGAAGGCCTGCGCCGACCTCGGTGTCGTCACCCTGCGCGACGTCGCCGACCCCGACGCGGCCGTCGCGGCGCTGAGTTCCCCTGCGGCGCAGCGGGCCCGGCACGTGCTCGGCGAAATCGGCCGCGTCCGGGAGGTCGCCGATCTGCTCGACCGCGGCCGGATCGCGGACCTCGGTGACGCCCTCAACCGCTCGCACGCCTCCCTGCGCGACGACTACGAGGTCAGCTCCGTCGAACTCGACTCCGCCGTCGACGCCGCGGTCGAGGCCGGCGCCTGGGGAGCACGGATGACCGGCGGCGGCTTCGGCGGTTCCGCGATCGCGCTCGTCCCCCTCGACCGGGTCGACGCCGTCACCGAGAACATCGTCCGCCGCGCCGAATCCGCGTCCCTGCCCACACCGCAGTTCCTGTCCGCCGAGCCGTCGGGCTCGGCCCACCGACTCTGAATTTCCCCACCGATTTCTCGAACAACCGATTTCTCGAACTGCGAGGAGAAGACCATGGCACGAGTCACGTATGACGCGGCGACCAAGATGTACCCCGGCTCGGACGTGCCGGCAGTGGATTCGTTGGACCTCGACATCGAGGACGGCGAATTCCTCGTCCTCGTCGGCCCGTCCGGCTGCGGCAAGTCGACGTCGTTGCGGATGCTCGCCGGTCTCGAAGACGTCGACTACGGCGCCATCCGCATCGGCGAACGCGACGTCACCGCGCTCGCCCCGAAGGAACGGGACATCGCGATGGTGTTCCAGAACTACGCGCTGTACCCCCACATGACGGTCGCGAAGAATATGGGCTTCGCCCTCGAGATCGCCGGCATGGACAAGAGCGAGATCGGGCGCCGCGTCGAGGAGGCCGCGAAGATCCTCGACCTCGGCGACTACCTGAACCGCAAACCGAAGGCACTGTCCGGTGGGCAGCGGCAGCGGGTCGCGATGGGCCGGGCGATCGTCCGCAACCCGCAGGTGTTCCTCATGGACGAACCGCTGAGCAACCTCGACGCGAAACTCCGGGTGCAGACCCGCACCCAGATCTCGCTGCTGCAGCGACGACTGTCCACCACCACCGTCTACGTCACCCACGACCAGGTGGAAGCAATGACGATGGGCGACCGCGTCGCCGTCATGAAGGCGGGCGTCCTGCAGCAATGTGCGAGCCCGAAGACCCTGTACGAGAAGCCGGTCAACAGTTTCGTCGCCGGGTTCATCGGGTCACCGGCCATGAACCTGTTCGAGGTGGACGTCGTGCACGGCGACGCCCGGATCGGTTCGCTGTCGACGCCGATCGAGCGGTCGGTGCTGGGCGCCCTGGACACCGGCCGGGTCGTCGTCGGTGTCCGCCCGGAGGCGTGGACCGTGTCCGATCAGGGCACCGCCGTGAAGGTCGACGTGGTCGAGGAACTCGGCGCCGACGCCTACATCTACGGGCGCCTCGTCCGCGACGGTGACCTCGGCGGCCACGACATCGTCGCCCGCGTCAGCGACTCCGCCACGCCGGCCAAGGGCGACGTGATCCGGCTGGCACCGGATCCGGCCCGCCTGCACTACTTCTCGCCCACCACCGGCGCCCGGCTCGGCGACTGAAACGGAAGGAGAACGGTGAAACTTCTCGTCACCGGCGGCGCCGGGTACGTGGGCAGCGTTTGCGCACAGCGACTACTCGAGTGCGGCCACACGGTCGTCATCGTCGACGACCTGTCGACCGGCAACGCCGACGCGGTGCCGGCAGGAGCGGAATTCGTCGAGGACGACGTCGCGAGCGCAGCCCACCGGGTTCTCGGCGCCGGGGATATCGACGGCGTGCTGCATTTCGCCGCCCGCTCTCTCGTCGGCGAGTCGGTGCAGACCCCGGAAACGTACTGGCAGGCGAACGTCGTCAAGACCCTGACGCTGCTGGAGGCGATGCGCTCCTCCGGTACCGGCCGGCTGGTGTTCTCCTCGACGGCGGCGACGTACGGTTCCCCGGATTCCGTGCCGATCACCGAGGACGCACCCACCCGGCCGACCAACCCGTACGGCGCCACCAAACTGGCGATCGACCACGCGATCACGTCGTACGCGCACGCCCACGGGCTGGCGGCGTGCAGCCTCCGGTACTTCAACGTCGCAGGCGCGTACGCCGGGCTCGGCGAGAACCGGGCCGTGGAGACACACCTGATCCCGCTGGTGCTGCAGGTCGCGGCCGGGCACCGCGACGAGATCTCGGTGTTCGGCACCGACTGGCCCACCCCCGACGGCACCGCCGTCCGCGACTACATCCACATCCGCGACCTGGCCGAGGCGCACGTCCTCGCTCTCGAATTCTCGCGGCCCGGAACGCACCGGATCTACAACCTCGGCACCGGCACCGGGTTCAGTGTGCGGGAGGTGATCGCGTCCTGCGAACGCGTCACCGGGCGGTCCGTCGCCACCCGGGACGCCCCGCGCCGCGCCGGGGATCCGGCCGTACTCGTCGCATCCGGGGCCCGGGTGCAGGCCGAACTGGGCTGGCAGCCACGGCACACCGATCTCGACGAGATCGTGGCCGATGCCTGGGCGTATCTGCAGTCGCCGGCCGGGCGGCAGCGTTACCGTGGTTCGGTGCGGTCGTGACGACTTCTGCCGCGAGAAGGAGGCTGCTGTGGACGACGCCGATTCCACGAGGCAGAGGCGGATCGTGGAGGTCCTCGTCGAGGCCTTCGCCGACCTGATGGAGGCGGATCCGAGCGCGTTCCGCACGAAGTTCCGGAAGATGGCCGCCAACCCGTTCGCGTTCTACCGGGGCAGCGCGTGCCTGTTCTACGACGACCTGCGTGACTTCGACGACCCGTGGGCGGACGAGCGCACCGGCCGCGTGTGGATTCACGGCGATCTGCATCTGGAGAATTTCGGCACGTACATGAACTCGGAGGGCACGCTCGTCTTCGACGTCAACGATTTCGACGAGGCGTACGTGGGGCATTTCAGCTGGGATCTGCGGCGCTTCGTCGCGAGCCTGGCGTTGATGGGCTGGCAGAAGGCGCTCCCCGAGAGTGATGTCCGGGAACTCGCCGAGACGTATCTGCGCAGTTATGTCGAGCAGGTCCTGCAGTATGCGCGGGAGGAGGCGGACGAGGCGTATGCGCTGCGCCTGGACAATTCGCGCGGCGCCATTCACGACCTCCTGCTGAGCGCGCGCCTCGCCACCCGGGTGAGCCTGCTCGAATCGGTGACGGTGCTCGAGGACTACGACCGGCACTTCCGCCGCGCCCGCGGGGTCCGCGAACTGGAGGAGGCGGAACGCACCACGGTCTGTGAGGCGGTGGAGACGTACGTCGAGAGGATCCCCCGCAGCAAGCGGTCCTCACGCCCGGTGTTCTACAGCATCAAGGACGTGGTGGGCCGGAAGGGCTTCGGGATCGGCAGCGCCGGCCTGCCCGCGTACAACGTGCTCATCGAAGGGGCGTCCCAGGCGCTCGAGAACGACATCGTGCTGTCTCTCAAGCAGGGCAACGTCGCCGCTCCGAGCCGGATCGTCGACGAACCCGGTGTCCGCGAGTACTTCGAGCACGAGGGCCACCGCACCGCGGTGAGTCAGCGCGCCCTGCAGGTCCACACGGATCCGCTGCTCGGTTACACGGAGATCGACGGCAGCGGCTTCGTCGTCGCCGAACTCTCTCCGTACGAACTGGACCTCGACTGGTCCGACCTCACCGAACCGGAGGACATCGCGCCGCTGCTCGAGGACCTCGGCCGGGCGACGGCGAAGGTGCACTGCGTCTCCGACGAGGACAGCGACCAGACCCTGGTGACGTTCCAGACCGAGGACGCGATCCAGAACGTCGTCGACGGCAGGCTGGACGAGTTCGTCGGCGAGATCGTCGACTTCGGCATCGCCTACGCCGAGGTCAGCCGCAAGGATCACCAACTGTTCGTGGACGCGTTCCGGGAGGGCGAAATCGCGGGCGTGTCCGCGACGTAGCTCGGCTACCAGGTTGTGCGCCAGTGCTCCGCCGTTCACGGCGGGGGTGAAGGCGCACGGGAGGGCCCCTTCAGGCAGGCCCGAGCGCGTCCTGGCTAGGCGGGCCGGTGCTGCTGCTCGATGTATTGGCGAAGGATGGAGATCGGGGCACCGCCGACCGACCCCGCGAAGTATGACCCGGACCACAGCCGTTGCGCGCGCCAGTAGTGCCGCACCAATTCCGGGAACTCCTGCCGCATCCGCCGCGAGGACACGCCCTTAAGGCTGTTCACCAGCCGCGACACGGCAACCTTCGGAGGGAAGTTCACCAGCAGGTGAACGTGGTTGGCGTCGCCGTTGAATTCGACCAGCTCGCATTCGAAGTCCTCGCATACTGCTCGCATGATCTCCTCCATCCGGCTCAGATGCTTGTCGGAGAACACCCGGTGCCGATATTTCGTCACGAAAACCAAGTGGGCATGGAGAGCAAAAATACAATGCCTGCCAGTACGTATATCGCCATATTCAGCCATAAACCAATGCTACTGTCGTGACGTGCAGCTGCGATACCAGTTCCGCTTGTACCCCACGCCGGGGCAGCAGACGGCGCTGGCTCGGGCGTTCGGATGCGCCCGCGTGGTGTACAACGATGCGCTCGCAGCGCGGGAGCGAGCCCGTCGGGACGGGCTGCCGTACCTCGCGGACGCCGAGCTGTCGAGGGCGCTGACCGAAGCGAAGAAGAGCCCGGATCGGGCATGGCTGTCCGAGGTGTCGTCGGTTATACTCCAGCAGGCGCTGGCCGATCTGAATTCCGCGTACCGCAACTTCTTCGCCTCGATCACCGGCACGCGCAAAGGGCCGAGGCTCGGATCGCCGCGATACCGGTCCCGTCACGATCACCGGCAGTCGATCCGGTTCACGAAAAACGCGCGATTTCAGATCACGGACGGACGCGCACTGCGGTTGCCGAAGATCGGGGACGTGGAAGTGCGCTGGTCTCGGGAGTTGCCGTCCGAGCCGTCGAGTGTGACCGTGATCAAGGATGCGTCGGGTCGGTACTTCGCGTCGTTCGTGGTGGCGGTGGACGACGAACCGATGCCGGAGATGGACACCGAAGTCGGTATCGATCTCGGATTGGCGACGTTCGTGGTTCTCTCGAACGGGAAGAGCGTCGACTCCCCGAATTCTTCCGCCGCGCCGAACGTCGACTCCGCAAGGCGCAACAGCATCTGTCCCGCAAGCAGAAAGGATCGAAGAATCGGGCCAAGGCCCGCATCAAGGTTGCCCGGGCACACGCGAAGATCCGGGCTGCCAGACTCGACTTCGCGCACAAGCAGTCCACGGCGATCATCCGCGAGAACCAAGCGGTGTACGTCGAGGACCTGTGCGTGAAGGGGCTGGCACAGACCAGGTTGGCGAAATCGGTGCACGATGCCGGATGGTCCATCTTCACCCGATTGCTCGAGGAGAAGGCCACCCGGTACGGACGGCACTTCTCGAAGGTCGATCGGTGGTTCCCGTCCTCGCAACTGTGCTCGGCGTGCGGACGGATCGACGGCCTCAAGCCACTGTCGGTGCGCTCGTGGACCTGCCCGTGCGGAGCCGAGCACGATCGGGACCTCAATGCAGCACGAAACATTCTCGCCGCCGGACGGGCGGAGAGGCTAAACGCCTGTGGAGCGCAGGTAAGACCGGAACGTGTTCCGGCGCAGCGCGGCGAAGCAGGAACCCACCGAGAGCGTCAATCGGCGCTGGTAGGAATCCCCGGTCTTTAGGCCGAGGAGGGCGTCAAAGGCGGACCGTTCAGTTCCTCCAGAACACCTTCCGCGCTGCGGGCCGCGACGGTGCACGCCCTTGCCGTGAACTGGTCGAGCAACGGGTGCCGTGCGCGTTCGCGCCACTTCCGCACCGCGGCGAGCGCCCGCATGCGCTGCAACTCCACGGAGTCGTCACCGTCGGTGCCCAGTCGTTCGGAAATCTGGATTCCGAACCCGCCGATCAAGCGCTGCAGTTCGGCCACGTCGTCGGCGGGCAGACCCACCTCGGTGGACCGCAGCCGCCCGAGCAGCCGCAGTTCCTGGAAACCGTGCACGTCGGAGAGCAGTCGTTCGGCCGACATCAGGATCTCGCCCGCCCCCGGCACCGGATGCGCCGTAAGGACCCGCTTGAGTGCGACGAGCGCCGAGTGGGTCTTCAACTGATCGGCCCGCTGCCCGAACTGGATGTCGATCACCTGACGCAGTTCGTCGAGCCCGCTGCGTTCCACCAGTTCGGCCGCCAGCGTCGGCGAGTCCTTGGTGCCCAGCCGGATCAGGGTGACGGCCATCCGGATCCCGAAGAGCCCGAAGCGGTCTGCCAGCTGGGCCCGCATCCGGGCGTCCACGGGAAGCGGGCTGTCCTCCCGGGCGAACCGGTCGGCCGACAGCATCGCCAGGTTCAGATCGTCCACCGGCACCTCGGCGAGATGCTGGAACGCCGTGAACTCGGCCTGGCGCATCGTGCGGGCCCCCAGCGCCAGCAGACCCGCGACGGGGACAACGGCCTGGCACAGCCCGGTGCGCTCGAGTTCGCCGGCGAACCGGGACGCCACCTCCTTCGCCGACATCATGGCGTCCAGGCGCCCGGCCCCCACCTCGTCGGCCCGCGACACGACCCCGACCACACCGAGCGGTCCCGATTCGTCGCCGACGTGGTCGCCGATCTGACCGAGGAACTGGACGTCGGTCGCGTTGAGCGTGCGCAGCAGGTAGACCACGGCGTCGGCACCGGACGCCTCGTTGTCCGGGGTGAGCATCTCGAGGGTGCGGGCCGAGACGTCCCGCGACAGCGAGGACGTGCCCGGGGTGTCGATGATCGTCGTGTGCGCCAGCGCGGACGACGGCCACTCCACGTCGAGGCGGTCCACCTGGTCGGCGGTGAGGTGACCGAGGTCGAACGTGAGATGTCCGTCCCGGCGCAGTACCGGGACGTTCGCCGAACGCCGGCCGCCGGTGCCCGGGTCCGGCTGGTACCAGGCCGTCACGGTGGGCGTCGACCCGCTTCGGTACCAGGTGACGACGCGGGTGCACTCGGTCGCGTCGGTGGGGGCGATGTCCTGGCCCACCAGCGAATTGAGCAGCGTGGACTTGCCGGCCTTCAACGAACCCGCCAGCGCCACCCGCAGCGGTTGTTCCAATCGCCGGGCGCATTCGGTCAGCTGGTCCCGGATCTCGGGGCGGCCCGCGTACAACTGCCGGGCGGAGGCGATGAGTGCCCGGGCCTCGTGGAGCGGAGCGGCGGTCATGCCGTGACCGCTCCCGCGTCGCCTGCGACGAGTTGCGCGGCCTGCTGCTTCAGCTCGGAGGCGACGTGCAGATCCTTCTCGAGTTGCGCGATGCGGCGGGTCCGCTCGGTGGACTCGAGGTTCGCCGCCTCCTGCGCGGCCCGCAGCGACTCGTTGATCGACCGCAGCGCCTGCTCGGCGATCGCGGTGAAATGGTCACGCAGCAACCGCTGGATCGACCGGAGCCGGTCCTTCGACTCCTTGCCCACCTGGAAGCTGGCGTCGTCCGCGAACCGGCGGATCGCGGCCTTCGCCTCGGCCCGCCGCTTCAGGATCCGGCTCTCCCGGTCTTCCCGGTACGCCTTGGTGCCCAGCAGGACTCCGGCGCCGATCGAGATCGGATTGACCAGGGCCATCCCCATCATGGTGGTGATCAGACCGAACATGAGGACGCCACCGTAGGACCCGCGCATCCCGACGAGGACCTTCTGCGTGATGCCGATGCGCCCCGCCTCGAGGTCGGCGAGCGACGCCACGGGTTCGAGGACCCCGTCCACGTTCGCGACGTCCAGGTGCGGCAACTCGACGGAACCCGTCTCCGCGAAGTGCTGCGCCACCACCTCGGCCAGCCACAGCGCGCGGTCGTGGGCCCAGACGAAGTTGTCGCCGATCGCGGTGGCGAACTCCTGCTCGAGCCACTGCCCCAGTGCGTCCCAGTCCTTGCCGGGATCGCCCTCGTCGACCGTCTCCTCCGCCTCCCGGGTGACGCGGCGCAACCGGTCCCGCAGGTCGTGGTCGATGTCCGCGGCCAGGTCGGCGATGCCGTCGCCGAGCGTCTGCTGCCACAGCGACGTCTTCTTGTGGAGTTCCTCGGCGGCGGCCTTCGCCTTCTGCAGTTCCGCGACCGCGGCGACGCCCTTCGCCGGATCACGCAGGGCGGCAAGCTCACTGCCGATCCCCAGGGTCAGATGCTCGGCCGCCGACGACACGTCCAGCGACACGGCCCGGCGGGTGTTCGCCTCCGCGCGCGCCACCACCCGGTCGCGCAGGAACGCGTACAGGTCGACGAAACCGGATTCGGTGTTGAGTTCCTCGTCCTGCAGTCGCAGCGCGTGCGAACGCAGCACCGAGGAGATCGGGATCAGGGGAACGTCGAGACCGGCGCGTGCGAGGTGCCCGCGATCGGCCTCGACGATCTCGCGCCAGTGCGGGTACAGGTCGGTCTTGCTGATCAGGCAGGCCACCGACGGGCACAGGCTCGTGACCTGGCGGATGAAACCGAGTTCCGGCTCGGTGAATTCCTGGCTGGCGTCGGACAGGACGAACACGGCGTCCGACGCCGGAATCAGACCGAGCGTGCTCGCGGCGTGCGGGTTGCCCGCGCCGCCCACCCCGGGTGTGTCGACGAGGACCAGTCCGTCGGCGAGCAGCGGGCTCGGGACGTTGACCTCCACCCGCAGCACCTCGCGGCCCCCGGCGCGAGGCGAGGCCGGGGTGATGCCGTTCAGCTCCTCGAGC
Organism: Rhodococcus sp. NCIMB 12038; assembly: GCF_002165735.1. Lineage (NCBI taxonomy): Bacteria > Bacillati > Actinomycetota > Actinomycetes > Mycobacteriales > Nocardiaceae > Rhodococcus > Rhodococcus sp. NCIMB 12038. The sequence continues at coordinate 33,469 of NZ_NHML01000035.1, read as the reverse complement.
GGCAGCGGCACCCGGATCGGGTCGGCTCCCGGATCGGCGAGGACCAGTTCCGCCGACGCGGTCTCCGCGTTCTGGACGACGGTGGGGATCGCGGTGGTCTCGTCGTCGCCCACCGAGCACACGGTGAGGTTGAGAAGCGAATTCACGAACTGGCTCTTGCCCTGCTTCAGCGGCCCGACCACCACGATCCGCATCCGCGGGTCCTGCACCCGGCTCCGGGCCGAGTCGAGGCGCTGCGCCAGGTCGCCGCGACCGAACCGCTTCGCCACGTCCAGGGCCTGCTCGAGCAGCGCCGTCATCGACTGCGATCGGGCTGGACTCTTCTCGGCGGCTGCACTGTCCATGAGCTTCGTTGACCCGCAATTCTTCCGACCTCGTGCGGGCACCTGTTCGGTGCCCCGACACCCGACTGTGTAAATCAGCCCCGCACGCATAACGCGTCCGGGGCTGATTTCGTTACATCGTACGGCGGTCCCGGCCGCCCCGTCTGGGGGATGCCGGAACCGCCGTTTCATCACGGCTCGAGGTGATCGACCACGCCCGTGACGTCGTGCGAGAGGTCCACCGAGGAGTCGGTGTCGCCGAACAGCGAACCGTCGGTGTCGGCGTGCAGGCCCGAGTCGGCGCCGAACGCGTTGTCCGCGTCGATCGACGACCAGGTGTCGGCCCCGGTGTCGACGGCACCGCCCAGGGTGGATCCCAGGCCGCCGGCGATCGAACCGGTGGTGTCGGCGACGGCGCCGCCGACCGCTCCGAGGTCCGCGGAACCGTCCGCGCCGGCGTCCGCACCGGCATCCGCACCGGCGGAAACGCCACCCGCGACCGATCCACCGGCGGACGCTGCGCCGTCGAGGGCGCCGCCCACTGCGGCTCCGCCGTCGACCGCTCCACCGACGGCACCGTCGAGGGCGCCGCCGACCGAGGTGCCGAGCGATCCGAGTCCGCCCACGCCACCGGACAGTCCGGCGCCGAGGTCGGCGGCCGCGTCGGTGGTTGCGTCCAGGCCACCGGTCAGACCGGCGGCGGCGTCGACGGCGCTGTCCACGCTGCCTTCGAGTCCGCCTGCCACGTCGCCGCCGATTCCGGCAGCGGCGTCCACGGTGCCGCCGAGGCCTCCGCCGACGTTCGCGGCCGTGTCCAGGGTGCCACCGACCGTGCCGCCCAGGTTGGCGGCCGTGTCCAGAGCACCGCCGAGGTTGGCGTCCAGGCTCGCACCGGCGTCGGCGACCGCGCCGACCGAGGCGCCCGCCTCACCGACCGCGTCCACGGCACCGCCGACGCTGCCGGTCAGTGCCGAGCCGAGGCCCGCACCGGTTTCGAAGATTCCACCGAGACCACCGGTGAGGCTGCTGGTCAGTCCGGCGCCCAGGCCACCGGCCGTGTCCAGTCCGCCGACCAGGTTGGTTCCGAGGCTGCCGCCCAGGTCCGCTCCGGCGTCGGCAACCGCGCCGACACCCGCCGCGACACCGGCACCGATGCCGGCCGCAGCGTCCGCGCCGCCCGCCACACCGCCGCCGACGGCGCCGCCCACGTTGCCCGTGACGTCAGTGCCGACGTCGAGCAGCCCGCCCAGCGCACCGTCGATGCCGCTCGTCAGGCCACCCGCGAGACCGGTGCCTGCGTCCAGCGCACCGTCGAGGGCGCCGCCCACGCCTGCTGCCGCGTCGAGTCCGAGGTCGGCGTCCAGAGCGGAGTCGAGATCGAGCCCGCCACCGGCCTCCAGTGCCGTCTCCAGTGCGGAACCGAGGGTCGCGCTGAGGTCGCCGTCCGCGCCGAGGACGCCGCCGAGAGCGGTGCCCAGCGTGCTGCCGATGCTTCCCTCCGCGCCGAGGACGCTGTCGAGGTCGAGGGCGCCGCCGGTCTCCAGCGCACCGCCGAGCACTCCGCCGAGGGCCGCGCCGAGATCGGCGCCCGCGGCGCCACCGGCACCGAACGCGCCACCGAGCAGACCACCCAGGTCGGTCGCCCCACCGAGGTCGACTCCGCCGTCCGCGCCGAGCACCGCGTCGAGCGCCGCACCCAGTCCGGCGGTGGCGTCACCGTCGACTCCGAGCACTCCGCCGAGCGCGCTGCTGATCGTGGTTCCCAGATCGGCACCGGTGTCGAGGACGCCGCCCAGTCCGAGGCCGCTCTCCAGCGCGCCGCCCAGGACCGTTCCCAGGTTCGCGCCTGCGTCGCCGCCCAGACCGAGGGCACCGCTCAGGGCCGTCGTCAGCTCCGACGTCAGTTCCCCGCCGAGGCCGAGGTCGCCGCCCAGACCGAGGTCGCCGCCCAGACCGAGGTCGCCGCCCAGACCGAGGTCCAGTCCGCCGTCCAGCAGGCCACCGAGGTCGAGGCCCGTCACGCCACCGGCACCGAGTGCGGCGTCGAGGGTGCTGCCCAGCTGCGTGGCCAGGCCACCGTCCAGGCCGAGGGCGCCGCCGAGGACCGTGCCGAGTGCGGCATCCAGACCCAGGCCGCTGTCGAGTGCGCCGGACAGTGCGCCGCCGAGGCCGCCGTCCAGGTCGAGTGCGCCGCCGAGCAGACCGCCCAGGGCTCCGCCGAGATCACCGCTGACGTCGCCGCCTGCGCCGAGGACGCCACCGAGGATGCCGCTCAGCGCGCCACCGATGTCACCGTCGGCACCGAGCACGGCACCGAGGTCGAGTCCGCCGCCGGCACCGAGCGCCGCGTCCAGTGCGGTGCCCAGACCGGCCGTGAGGTCGCCGCCGACTCCGAGTTCACCGCCGAGCAGCCCGCTCAGCGCACCGCCGAGGCTGCCGCCCGCGCCGAGGATCGCGTCGAGGTCCAGCCCGCCGCCCAGGTCCGCGATCGAACCGAGCGTCGCACCGAGCGCGCCACCGAGGTCTGCGCCGAGGTCGCCGCCCGCACCGAGAACACCGCCGAGCGCGCCACCGAGGACGGCGCTAAGGTCGGTGCCGAGGACTCCGCCGAGCGAACCGGCGACGTCGCCGAGCAGGTCACCGCCGAGCAGGCCGTCGAGCGTCGCGCCCAGTCCGCCGCCGGCGCCGATCGCCGCGTCGAGGGCACCGCCCAGCGTTCCACCGAGACCGGCGTCGACACCGAGCACGCTGCCGAGGGTCGTTCCGAGCAGGCCACCGAGGTCGAGGCCGGCACCGACTCCGGTGAGGATGTCGCCGTCCACGCTGCCACCGAGGTCGACGACGCTTGCGAGGGCGGCACCGAGAGCCGCACCCAGCTCGGCGCCGAGGTCACCGCCGATGGACAGGGCCGGCGCGAGGATCCCGGTGAGACCACCGGCAACGTTGACCACCGGCAGGGCCGTGATCGCTGCGGTGAGGGTGGTGGCGAGCTGCGCGGTCAGGTCGGTGCCCAGTCCGAGCGCTCCCCCGAGGGCTCCGCTGATCACGGTGCCGAGGTCGAGGGCGCTGCCGAGGTCGAGGCCACCGGTGAGGGAGAGTGCCGCGTCGAGGGCCGCACCCAGCGCGGCACCGAGCTGTGCACCGATCTCGCCGCCGATCTCCAGTGCGGCGCCGAGTGCGGAGCTCAGACCGGCCGCCAGATCCGCGGCGAAGTCGAAGTCGCCGCCCAGGCCGGCGCCCAGACCGAGGCCTGCGCCGGCACCGAGACCGACCGCACCGCCGAGGCCGCCACCGAGACCGAGGCCTGCGCCCAGGCCGCCACCGAGTCCGCCGCCGACACCCGCGCCGAGACCGCCTGCAACGTCACCGACGACGCCGGCACCGGCGTTGACGATCGCGGCCAGGTCGGCTCCGCTGCCCGCGAACAGTCCCGACTCCGCGACCAGGGGAGCGACGGAGACGATGTCCGCGTGGCTCACACCCTGCAGGCCGGCAGCGCACAGCGCGTCGGTCGGGTTGGCGCAGTAGGCCGCCGCAGCCTGCTCGTCGCGAAGAAGGCCGAGGATGAAGTCGAGGACGGCGTTGGTAGCCATGGCAATCTCTCCTGTGGTCGAGGTTCGGGGAGTTCGGGTGGCCACCACAACTGCTGTGACGGCGAGTGAAATACACGTTATGGATCGGCGGCCCCCTTCCCAACGGGGCGGCGCCCCCTACTCGCCGGCCCCGGTATCGGGGATCTCCCATCGGGGGTCGGGCCCCCACCGTTAGGGGATTAGGGGGCATTAGGGGATCGGCCCCGTAACTGCCGTCGACCTGCGCATCGGCGTAACGAAACGGCCGCCGCACGCGACAATTCGAGTGACCACGACGGCCCCGGCCGTCACATGCGACGGCGGCACCGTCCGTCTGACACAGGCGGCGTGACGCCCGCCAGGATCACAGGAGTGGAACATGGCTGCAGCGCTCGGTATCGGTGTCGGATCGGTCAATACGGTGGCCGCCGTCGACACGGACGGGGCGAGCGTGACGGATGCCGCCGACCTCACCGTCCTGTCCCGCGCGAGTGTCCTGCACCTCTCCCCCGACCGCGCACCCGTACTCGGCGGCGACGGCGGCGAACCGGACGCCGTGACGGTGTCCGACTTCGCGAACCGCGTGGGCGACCCGGTCGGGATCCTCACCGACGACGGCTCGACCTACTCCGGCGAAGACCTCGTGGCCACCGCCGTGAGCTGCATCGTGCACGAGGCGGCGTCGGGCAGGCACGGTCTCCCGGCCACCGTCGTCGCCCACCCGACCGTCTGGCCGCCGTACACCGTCGGGGTCCTCGCCGACGCGCTCGAGGAGGCCGGCGTCGCGGACGCCACCCTCGTCTCGGAGGCGCAGGCGGTGATGACGTGGCTCGAACGGACCCGCGGCACCCACGACGACGCGTTGACCGTCATCTACGACCTCGGCGGCACCTCGCTCGACATCACCCTGTTCCGTTCGGACGCACACGGCACGGAGACCGGTGTCCTCGGCAAGCCGGTGCGGTCCGAGGACTTCGGCGGCGCCCACTTCGACCACGCCACCATGCAGTACGTCCTCGGCAACGTCGCCGAGGAGTTCGGCGACATCGACCCTTTCGCCCCCGACACCGTCGCCGCGCTGACCCGTCTGCGGACCCGGTGCACCGCGGCGAAGGAGGCACTGTCCTCCGACACCGAGGCCACCATCGGCATCGAACTGCCCGGCATCTCCACCGATGTGCGCCTCGTCCGCTCGGAACTCGAAGACCTCATCCGCGAACCCCTGCAGGACTCGGTGACGCTGGTCCGCGAGAGCATCCACGCCGCCGGTCTCGAATCCAGCGACGTCACCCAGGTGGTGCTCACCGGTGGCAGCGCCGCGATCCCGCTCGTCGCCGAACTTCTGTCCGCGGAACTGCGGGTCCCCGTCGTCGCGGCCGAACGTCCGGGCCACACCGCCGCCCTGGGTGCGGCGCTGCTCGCCGCCGACCGGGATGCGGGACGCGGCGCCGCCCCGACCGTCGCGCGGATGCCGGTCGTCGTTCCCGCCGCCGCGCCGGCAGCGGCAGCGCCCGCCGCCCCGGCTGTCGAGTCGGACGCCGACACCGTCGTCCTCGCCGCCCGCCCGCCCGCACCGAGACCCGTCGACCCCGCGCCCACCGGCATGTCGCGCAAGAAGAAGGCCGGGATCATCACCGCGTCCGTCGCCGCCATCGCCCTGCTCGCCGCGGGCGGGCTGTCGCTCGGCACGGCCTTCGACGTCGCACCGGCGTCCAGTTCGGGTTCGACCACCTCGCAGTCGTCGGGCACGTCGGCGGGTGCGGCCTCCACGTCCGGTGTTCCGGCGGAGGCCGCCGCCACGGGCGCCGTCACACCCGGCACCGAGGCTGCGGGTGTCGCCGCCGCGACCGGGGTTCCCGGCACCGCGGCCGGTGTCGCGACTCCGGTCGCCGCGCCCGGCACCGTCCCACCCGGCACCGTCGCACCGGCCGCGGCCCCACCGGTTGCCGCGGCACCCGGCACCGCCCCGGCCCCCGCCGCTGCGGCGCCCGCACCCGCTCCGGCACCCGCTGCTCCCGCGCCGGCACCTGCCCCCGCTCCGGCACCGAGCGTTCCGTCCGACGGCGGCGCCGCGATCGCCAACACCATCGTCGGTGGTGCCGGCGCGGTCGGCGACACCGTCACCGGGGTGGGCGACACGGTCGGCGGCGTCGTCGGCGGAGTCACCGGCCTGGTGCCCGGCGTCCTCGGCAACGGCGGATAGGGCGCCGGTGTCCACGCTGCCCTCACCGCTTCCTCCCACCGAACTCGCGGACCTCGACGGCCCGCAACTCTCCGCTCTCGCACTGGTTCTGCTCGGCAGCGACCTCGACGAGACGGTGGTCGCCCGGGTCCTCGACGTCGAACCCGACCGTGCCCGCGCGGCCGTCGACGCGCTCCGTTCGGACGGCTGGGTCGACGAACGGGACACGCTGGTTCTCGATCGCACGCATCTCACGACGACGCTCGGCGAGAACCGCCTGCACACGCTGGCGCGCCGCCTGCTCGCCCATCATCTCGACGGCGGAACGCTCACGCTTCCCGTCGCCCGCGCGGTGGCCTCGACCGGCACACCCAGCGAGGAGCTGAGCCGATTCCTCTGCGCCCAGGCCGAACTCGCCGAGCCGGCCGTCGCCGTCGCGCTGTACGCCGAAGCGGGCCGGGCCGGCAGGCTCTCCGACAGCGCCGTCGTCGCGTACGCCGAGGCGAGCGCCCTGAACGGTGACCTCGACACCGCGGTCGGCCTGGCCGATTCCGTCCTCGAACGATCGGCCACCGTCGACGGTCCGGAACTCGCTGCGGCCGTCCGCATTTCGGCCGCAGGCGCCGCGTACTGCGGCATGATCGACCGCAGCGCCGAACTGTACGCCTGGCTCGGTGCGGACCGGGCCGGCGCCGACGCCTCCGTCGCCGCCTCCGTCCTCGTGGTCGCAGGCAGGCTCGACGACGCCGAAGCCGTCCTCGCGACGAGCGCGGGCGCACCCCCCACCGCTGCCACCGCGGGCGCGGCCCTCGTCGCGACCGGACTCGTGCAGTCGGTGACCGCGTCCGCGAATGCGGCACTGAACTCACTGACCCGCGCCCTGTCGCTGCCCGGCCGCGCGTCGCGGCCCCGGATGCTGCCCGACTCCCCCGCCGCGATCACCGCCCTCGCCGCACTCCACTGCGGCGAACTCGCCCACGCGGACGCCGTCCTCACCCGGGCCCGGGACGTCGAGCGCCCCGGCAGTGTCACCGCGAACCGGCACCAACTGCTCACCGCGTGGACGTCGATGGTCCGCGGCGACCTCACGTCGGCGCAGTCCCGGCTCGACGGTCTCGACGCCGCGACGATGCACCAGCGCGATCTGCTGTTCGTCCACGGCCTGCGGGTCGGGCTGGCGCGGCGCACCGGCGACAACGCGGCCCTGCTTCAGGCGTGGGCGGGCGCGCAGGGGGTGCTCGCCGAGTACTCGGTGGACCTGCTGAGCCTGCTGCCGCTCGGCGAACTGTGGCTCACCGCGATCCGCGTCGGCGAACCCGGCCGGATCACCCACCTCGTCGAGGACGCCCAGTCGCTGCTGCGAACCCTCGGCGAACCGGCGATGTGGGGATCGGCGCTGCACTGGTACGGCGTGCAGGCCTCGATCCTCGCCGAATGCCCCGCCGACCTGATGCCGCACGCCCGCGCCCTCGGTGAGGCCGCGAAGGTCAGCACGTACGCGTCCGGGCTCGCCACCGCCGGTCGCGCCTGGCTGCGCGTGCTGCAGGGCGACATCGACGCCGCCTCCGTCGAGGACGCGGCCCGCACTCTCGACCGGATCGGCCTGCCGTGGGACGGCGCCCGCCTCGCCGGTGAGGCCGCGCTGCGCGCCTCCGACACCAGGGTGGCGACGACGCTGCTGCAGGTCGCCCGGGCCCTGCGCCAGCCGACGTCCGCCGGCACCGGCGCCGACTCCGCGGTCGTGCCGAGCCCGAGCACCCCGGGGTCGCTCACCGACCGCGAGGCGGAGGTCGCGGAACTGCTCGTCCAGGGGCTGACGTACCGGGAGATCGGGTCGCGCCTCTACATCTCCGCGAAGACGATCGAGCACCACGTGGCCCGGATCCGGCGGCGGCTGGGCGCCGGGTCGCGGTCGGAATTGCTGTCGATGCTGCGTGCGATGGGCCACGGTTCTGCGGCTTCGCCGCCCGTGAGTACTTCTTAACCGCCGGCGGTTAAGAAGTACTCACGGGTGCCGTGTGTAACCATTCGCCTGCGGCGCGCGACACACTGTGCACATGGTGCGATGATGCACCCCTCTGAACCGTGCCAGTAAGGATCTTCCATGACCACCGGAGTCGGACTCACCGTCGGCGATTCGGTTTCCACGGCGGTGGTGACCGCTTCCGGAACCGACGTGAGGACGATCGAACACCCGTCCGTCCTGTTCACGGCACCGGACGGCACTGTTCAGCTCGGCGATCCCGGCACGGAGTCGACGGGCGCCGTCCGCGACTTCCTCGCACGCGTCGGTGAGCCCGCGGGCATCGAGTACGCGGGTTCCCTGACCCGCGCCGAGGACCTCGTCGCGACGGCGATGTTCTGCCTGTTCCGGGAGGCGTCGGACGGACTGTCCGGGACGGTGAAGGTCACCGCGACCCATCCGTCGGACTGGGCGCCGGAGATCGTCACCAAGCTGCGTGAATCGCTCGACTACATGGGTCTGGGCGAGGCGACGCTCATCCCGGAGTCGGTGGCGCTCGCCGCGTCATCCGAGTCCCCGGCCCACGGTGCGGCGCTGCTGGCGGCCGGGCTGGCGCTGACCGACGAGGACACGAGCGCCGACACGGAGTCGATTCCCGTCGTCGAGGCCCCGCTGCACACCGCGTACTCCGCCGTGACGGCGGTGCCGGCGGCCGCTGCTGCCGCGTCCGCCGACGCGTTTCCGCCGGCCGAGACCGAGGCGTCCACTCCGGCGAGCACGCCGACCGCTACCGCCAAGCGCCTCGACCGTCGGCCGCTGATCATCGCCGGCGTCGCCGCGGCCGCACTGGTGGTGGCCGGTGGGGCGGTCGCGTTCGCGCTCACCGGCAACGGCAGCACCGCGGTCCCGTCGATCCAGGACGCGCAGACCGCGGCGGTGACGACGACGACCGCGCGGCCCACACCGGTCGCGCCCGCGGTGTTCCCGACGGCGAGCACGCAGGAGGTCGCCGTGACGACGGAGGTGGAGGCCCCGATCCCGGTCGCTCCCCCGCCCGCCCCGGTGGAGACGACCTCCGTGTTCGTGCCGCCGCCCCCGCCAACGACGACGACCACGACGGCGACGCCGGTGATCACCCTTCCCTCGATCACCACGGTCCCGCAGACCACCACGACGACGACCGCCGCGACGACCACGACCACTGCGCCGGAGACGACGACCACCACAACGACGAAGGAATCGGTGGCCGCGATCACCACCACGACGCCTCCGGTGCAGCCTGCACTGAAAACGCCAGGTCAGTGAGGCTTCGATCACACCTCCCCGACGGGTCGACCCGTCCGTAGCTTAAGGTGGGGCGCTGATACCCACCCCAGAAGGAATCCCCAGTGAACGGATTCCGTGCAGAAGGGATTTCATGCGTAACGTGCTGGCGCACCGCGCCGCTGTTGTAGGCGCCTCGGCAATGCTTCTTCTCTTTCCGTTTTCCACTGCCGCCCAGGCCGACCCTGTTACGCAGCCCGACACCACGCAGCTGAGCGCCGACAAGTTGCCGGCCGAACTCGTCGAGGCCATTACCCGCGACCTGAAGATCAGCCCGCAGGAGTACCTCGACCGCGCCGCGAAGGCACAGGAGCTGGGTAGTTACGCCGAGGACTTCCGGGAGCAGCATCCCGACGACTTCGCCGGGGCGTGGATCGGCCTCGACGGCAAGCCCGTCGTCGCGGTCACCACGAACGAGGCCGCCGCCGCAGCAGCCAAGGCCGGGTACGACACCCGGATTGCGCCGGTGTCCGCGAACGGTCTGGAGAAGACCCTCTCCGACGTGAACGGCTGGATCGCGGGCCTGCCGAAGGACGTGGCCTCCCAGGTCAACTCCGCGTCGATCGACGTTCTCGACAACCGCGTCGTCATCGACGTCGTCAACAGCCCCGTCGGCCAGGCACTGAACCTGCCGACGCTGCTCGCCAACGTCAAGGTGATGCTGAGCCCCGGCGGCGGCGGTCCGGTGGAGCGGGGTCCCCTCGCCGGCGACACGTACATCACCACCGCGGGTGAACTGCCGAAGACGCCGATCTCGGAAATCTCCGTCTGCTCGCTCGGCTTCAACGCCGTCGACGACAGCGGCCAGGCCGTCAACATCAGCGCCGGGCACTGCAACCCCGTCGAGGGGCAGCCGTCGCCGGTGTTCCTCCCCAACCATCAGAACGTCGACGACAGCCAGCAGATCGGCGCGTTCTCGAAGTCGTCGGTGGGTAACCCGGCCGACAAGCTCGACTACTCGGTGATCAAGCTGAACGACGCGGGCGTCAAGTCCGGTCTGGACCGTCCCGCGGTGCGCGGTGCGAACGGCACCACCCTGGAGATCACCGGCACCGCCCGTCCCGTCGTCGGCGCCCCGATCTGCAAGTCGGGTCAGACGTCGTCGTTCACGTGTGGTGTGGTCGCCGCCGATCACGTCGAGACGCAGTTGTTCGTGGCCGACGGTTCGAGCCGCGTGATCAACGGTTTCGCGGGCACCGCGTGCACCCTCGCGGGTGACAGCGGCGGCGCCATCGTCACCGGCACCCTCGCGCTGGGCATCACCAGTGGTTCCAATGCCGCCGGCGCCCCCAACTGCACGGAGGCGAACCTGGTGCTGGCACCGGAGGGCGGCACGGCCAGCCTCGGCGTCCCGGTCGCGGACATCGTGGACACGGTCGGTTCCGGGATGCGTGTGCGCACCATCTCCGACTAGTTCTCTACCGCTTTCAGCCTGCGCCCGGTGTCCGTTTCGTCTCGGACACCGGGCGCAGGTGTGTGCACGGCAGACGCGTACCGGCGGCTCCGGTGTCCGCTTTGTCCAGCTGCGTCGTCCGCCGAGAGTGTTACAGGTGGGAATAGACGGGGCGAACCCATATAGTCGACTCCGACTGTGTACGGCCTTACCTGTCGGGGGGTCGTATTCGCGTGCGCCCGCGAGGCAACTGCGAACAAACAACATAGAAAGGCCCCCATGCGAAGCTCCATCGCACGTCGTGCCGCCGTGTTCGGCTCCGCCGCGCTGCTGCTCCTCGGTCCGGTCACCGCCTCTGCTCAGGCCGATCCGGTCGAGCCGGGAGTGTCCGGCCAGGCCGCCAAGCTTCCCGCGGAACTGATCGACGCAATTTCGCGTGATCTGTCGCTGAGCCCGGACCAGTACCTGGAGCACGCCGAGCTGGGCCAGAAGCTGGCCGAGTTCGCGAAGATCGCCCGCACCCAGTTCCCGGACGCCTTCGCCGGAACGTGGCTCGACAACGCAGGCACCCCGATCGTCGGGCTCGCCGACGGCGCCGACAAGGAGGCCGCCGTCGCCGCAGCCGACAAGGCGGGCTTCGAGGTGAAGGATGTGGCACAGAGCGAGAGCAGCCTGCAGGCGCAGGTGAAGTCGCTCGACGGGTGGCTGGACACCCAGCCGCCCGCCGTTGCCGATCTCGTTCGCGGCGTCGCCATCGACATCGTCAACAACGATCTCGTGCTCCGCGCCGACAACGTGGGCGGGTTGCAGCTTCCGGACTTCCTGAAGGGCGCCCGCGTCGTGCAGTCGCCTGCGACGGCCGCTCCGCTGCCCTCCACCGACCTCACCCCCATCGCGGAACCGCTGCCCGCCGACGCCCTGCTGGGCGGCGACGCGTACGGCTCGCTCGGTGGCGGAGTCGGGCTGCGCTGCTCGCTCGGATTCAACGGCACCGACGGCTCGGGCCGGCCCGTGAACATCACGGCAGGGCACTGCGACCCCAACCGCGGCGCTGCAGGCACCTCGGAGGCGTCCGAAGCGTTCTCCCTGGTCCAGGGTGGCACCGGTCCGCGGATCGGCACGTTCGCCAAGACCAGCCTGGACATCCACGACTACTCGATCATCCGGGCCGACGACGACGCCGCCCGACGGTTCGAGAACAACGGCGTCCGGGTGCCCGGTGCGGCGCCGGTCGCGATCACCGGAACCGCCGACCCGATCGTCGGCGCCCCGGTGTGCAAGTCGGGTCTGACGACCGGCTTCACGTGTGGTCGTGTCACGTCCGTCGCGCAGACCGTCGCGGTCGGTGAGCGCACGCTGGCCGACAGTTTCTCGACGAGCATGTGCGCCCTGCAGGGCGACAGCGGCGGCACCATCGTGACCGGCACGCTGGCACTGGGCATCTCGAGCGCCTCCAACGTCGGGCAGTACCCGATCTGCCAGGTCGCGGACGTCGTCACGTTCGTCCTCGGCGAGAGCCCGGAGTTGTTCGCGACGCCGATCAACGAGGTGCTGGCGGAGAACCCCGGTCTGCGCGTGCGCACCTCGTAACGCACCCCCCAGACGACTACGGCCCGCTTCCCGGAAGGGAAGCGGGCCGTAGTCGTCTGTGACGGATCACGACGAGCCTAGCGCTGGTGCGACATCAGCGACCCCCGCAGGGCCACACACCATTTCGCGGTGGCTACCGATCACGCAGTGGGTTCGGGCGCGGGCGGGACGAACGGGGTGTTGACGGTGACGTGGTACTGGATTCCGAGGATCACCAGCGCGGCGCCGCCGACGAAGATGGTTCCGGCCAGCCCGCCTGCGGCGAATCCGGCCAGCAGTCCGCCGAGGCAGCCGACCGGCGTGCCGACCACGGTCACGGCGAACAGTCCGCACCCGACCGCGAGCCCGACGACACCGAAGATGACACCGAAGATCAGGCCGCCGATCAGCGTCGCGTACCCGAGGTAGCTGTTGAAGTCGGCCAGCGCCGAATCGTCGCGCTCCTTCTGGGTGTCGAATCCGTCCTGCGCCACCGACTTCAGCGACGACGCGACGTCCTCGGGGACGTGCGGGGTGAGCGTCGCGGTCCGCCCGTCGAGGTCGGCGTCGATCGGGTAGACGGCGTCGCCGACACGAATCGTGAGAGGCAGTGCGGCCACCACCTTGCCGCTGCCGTCGACCACCTCGATCGCGTCACGGGTGTCGGTGACCCGGAAGGCGCCCGCGTCGATCGACGTGATCACGGACGTGCCCTCGGCGTGGGCCTCGTAGCCGATGTCGGCAGATTCCTGCTGGGCCGGCGGGGCCGCGTGTGCGGTCCCGGCAGAGATGCCGAGCGCCGCGACGACGAGGACCGCCGCTCCGGTGAGGGCCCGCATATTCCGTGCGAACCGGCCGCTCATGCCGTGGGTTCCGGTGCGACGAACGGGCTGTTGATCGTGTTCAGGTACTGGATGCCGAGGACGACCAGGGCGCCGCCGCCGACCACGATGGTGCCCGCGAGCGCGACGACAGGCGCGACGATCAGCGCACCTCCGATGCACCCTGCCACCGGCCCGGCAAGGCCGAGGAACGGAATCACCAGAGCGGCCGTGCCGGGGATGATGCCGATCGCACAGCCGATGGCCCCGCCGATGATGGCGGCGACGATCGCGGTGATCGCACTCGTGATGCCGAGTTGCTGCTGGAAGTCGTCGAGCGCGCGGTCGTCGCGTTCCTGCTTGTCCTGCGGAGCGGCCACGTCGTCGAGGGTGATCCGCTCCGACACCGGGACGGGGGTCGCTGCTGACGGATCCATGTTCGGGACGAGTCGCAGGACGCGCGCGGACTCGTCGACCGCCACGGAAAAGGGATGCTGCAGGTCGTCGACCCGGAAGAACGTGGGAATGGACGCGACGACGCGGCCACTGTCGTCGACCACGTCGACGGTGTCGTTCGCGGCGTTGACCGCGAAGGCGCCGGCGTCGAGGGTGGCCACAGCGGCGTCACCGTCACGCGCGGTCTGGTAGTTGATGTTCGGGATGCCCTGTTCCACTGCCGGCTGGGGTGCGGCGGCCGGATCGGCGTACGACGTGGCTGCGCCGACTCCCATCGCCGCGACGACAAGCATGGATGTGGCAGTAAACCGTCGGAGGTTCATCGAGACCCGTTTCAAGAGCAGCGCTGTGACGGACGAAGGTTAGCCTAAGCATGGGCAAGCCTGGCACATCAGCTCGGCCGCTGTGACGAGGTTCACTTTCGGAAAGTCCATACGACGACGAACCGCCCGCCTCCGGAAGGAGACGGGCGGTTCAGGGGTCCGGCAGCCGTGCGGCTAGGTCACCCGCTTCGTGGTGCCGCAAAGCGTGCACACTTCTCGCGAAGACATCAGAACAGCTTCGGACCGACAGTCACGATCGTGATCACGTAGCCGAAGATGTCGGCCAGGATTCCGAACAATTCCGCCATGAATACTCACACCTTCCCCTGGGCGCACGCGCCGCTGAAACTGGTTACTTCGCACCCTTGTCGTTCTTCGCCCAGACCGTGGTGCCATCGGGTGCCGTCAGAGTCTGCGCAAGCTGAATACCCGCGATGACCAGGGTCGGCCCACCGACGATGACGGTTCCGGCAATCGCACCGACCGCCGCGAACACCGGGACGGTCGCCAGCGCGACGGGTCCCGCAATCAGGCCGACCAGCCCGATCGCGCCACCGACAACGGTGCCGGCCAGTCCACCGACCGCCGAGGCCAGGGCGAGCTGCTGACCGAAGTTGGCCTGCGCGCGCGTGTTCTCCTCGACCGAAGCAACGTCACTCAGCGGAAGGTCGGTGTCCGCGATCGGCGTTGCCTTCGCACGATCGATGACGGGAGTCAACGTGAGAGTCTTGCCGTCCTCGCTGACCTTCTCGTCGAAGGGGAACTGCAGACCGTCGAAGCGGTACGCGAGGGGCAGCGAGAGGACGGCGTTTCCAGCGCCGTCCTCGAGTGACACCGATGTGCGATCCGACGACACCACGAACGCACCTGCATCGATCTTCGTGACGACCGCCCGATCCTCTACACGGGTCTCGTATGCGATGTCGGCTCCGGGCTCGGCTGCCGGTTCCGCGACCGCCACCCCGGCTCCGGCCGCGAGGGCACCCACCAAAAGTGCCGAAGTCGTAACGAAACGACGCAACTTCATTCCATCCCCTTAAGGTTTCAACCCCATCCGTTGCTAAACAGTAACTTGCTGCTCTGGCAGATCCCAATTGAGTTTCGACTCGAGAAAAGGCACGTCACCAATAGTCGACGAAGGGTTATGGAAGTTCACATCGAGAACGGCGCCGGGACCGAATTCCAAGAATTGCACCAGTCATTCATGCAGTAATTCCCACAGAAAGCGGGGAACCGGTCGGTTTCTTCGTCGAGGCCGTCCGCGCACGACTCGGCCCCGCCGTGTGTGACACGACGGGGCCGGATACCGAGGCGAGGCCCTACTCGTCCCTGTCGGCGTAGATCGAGGTCCCCGGGGCGGCGTTGTACGTCTCCCACAACTGGTAGGCACTGACGCCGAGAGTGGGACCGCCGGCGACGATGGTTCCCACCACCCCACCGATACCCGCTCCGGTGACGAGACCGGGCACACATCCGGCAGGAAGTGTTGCGATACAACCGATTCCGGCTCCAGCAATGGTTCCGACCAGACTGCCGACCGTGACGGCGATACCCACCTGCGCACCGAACTGGCCGAACGCCCTGTCGTTCTCCTCACGGGACGCGACGTCGTGAAGTGGCAGCGGGAGCCCGGCGGGTACCGTCACGGTCGGCGCGGGCGCGACCGGGGCGGGCGCCGCCGCCGGCCCCGCGTGGGAAACCCCGGCAGCGAGACCCATGGCGCCGACCGCCACGCCTGCCGTTACTGCAGCTCTTCTCACGATCATTGATGCCTCATTTCAGGACCGACGCGACGAAGTACTGATGTGATCGAAGTGCACTGCACGACCCCCGTTACGACCGCTGACCAGGGCCGGAAAACACGCTCAGAGTAACAGCGGAATCACGGCGGAAATGTTCATTGACGAAAAATTCATCGCAGCGGCGAGGCGTCGCTCGCAAGCTGGTCGATTGCAACGCAATTCGCCCGAATTACATGGGGTGAATTAGGCTCGTCGGGCGGTTTTTCGGCAGCGCCTACATCGACGCACGGAATATTTGCCCGCCGTTGTCCCGCCGCAATGCAACCGCGCTGAATTCGTGACCGGAATGCCGACAGAAGCGCGCCCGAGAGAGCTCTCGTACGGCCCCGCGAAGCCGTCCACCGAAGTTAGGGCGACCTTGGGTGAACGCCGCAAATTCGACCCTTTAACGTGGCGAACAGAAAGTCCGATTGTGGCATGCACCACATGCCTCATCGGCGCCCCAGCTGCAGATATCCCGCTCGAACCCGGTAAGTTACCCACAGGTAGGCTCAATAAGTTACCAGCGGGTAACTTAGCAAGCGTTAGGATCACGAGCAGTCCCGAGGTGGCCGCCCTGCCGCCCTGAAACGAAAGGCCGCGACATGAATGCCCTGACGATCACGTTGGGCACCATCGGCGTGCTGCTGAGCCTCGTATGTTGGTTCTCCTTCATCACAGGCGCATTGAAGATGGTCAACGTCGTCCGGATCGGCCAGTCGGCCCCGGATCGATGGCGCCCCTTCTTCCCGCGCTTCAAGCAGATGTGTGTCGAGTTCATCGCCCACACGCGCATGAGCAAGTTCCGCACCGTCGGCTGGGCCCACTGGCTGGTCATGGTCGGCTTCATGCTCGGAGCCGTCGTGTGGTTCGAGGCGTACGGCCAGACGTTCGACCCGGAGTTCCACTGGCCGCTGGTCGGTAACACCGCCGTCTACCACTTCGTCGACGAGATTCTCGGCCTCGGCACGGTCATCGGTATCACCACGCTGATCGTCATCCGCCAGCTCAACCACCCCCGCGTGCCCGCGCGGCTGTCCCGTTTCGGTGGCTCCGACTTCAAGGCCGCGTACTTCGTCGAGGCCGTCGTCCTCATCGAGGGCCTCGGCATGATCTTCGTGAAGGCCGGGAAGATCGCCACCTACGGCCACTCCAACCCGTGGACCGACTTCTTCACGATGAACCTCGCGAAGCTTCTTCCCGCGAGCCCGAACATGGTTGCGTTCTTCGCCTTCGTCAAGCTGATGTCGGGCATGATCTGGCTCTACGTCGTCGGCCGCAACATCACCTGGGGTGTCGCGTGGCACCGGTTCGCGGCATTCGCGAACATCTACTTCAAGCGTGAGGACGACGGCGACGTCGCACTCGGTGCCGCCAAGCCCATGATGTCCGGTGGCAAGCCCATCAACATGGAGGACGCCGATCCCGACACCGACACGTTCGGTGCCGGCAACATCGAGGACTTCTCGTGGAAGGGCTGGCTCGACTTCACCACCTGCACCGAGTGCGGACGCTGCCAGTCGCAGTGCCCCGCATGGAACACCGGTAAGCCGCTGTCCCCGAAGCTGCTCATCACGTCGCTGCGCGACCACGGTTACGCCAAGGCTCCGTACCTGCTCGCCGGTGGCCGCAAGGACATGGGCGGTGACGAGGTCGGCCTGGTGAACGGCGAGGGCGCCGTCGACGACGCCAAGCTGGCGGCGATCCCCGAGGCGGCCCGCCAGGAGGCCGAGCGCAAGCTGGTCGGCGAGACCGTCGAAGGCGAGCTGGCCCCGGTCATCGACGCCGAGACGCTGTGGAGCTGCACCAACTGTGGCGCATGTGTCGAGCAGTGCCCCGTCGACATCGAGCACGTCGACCACATCATCGACATGCGCCGCTACCAGGTGCTGATCGAATCGGAGTTCCCATCCGAGCTCGCGGGCCTGTTCAAGAACCTCGAGAACAAGGGCAACCCGTGGGGTCAGAACTCCAAGGACCGTCTCAACTGGATCAGCGAGATGGACTTCAAGATCCCCGTGTTCGGCCAGGATGCCGACAGCTTCGAGGACTACGAGTACCTCTTCTGGGTCGGCTGCGCCGGCGCCTACGAGGACCGGGCCAAGAAGACCACGAAGGCCGTCGCCGAACTCCTCGCCACCGCAGGCGTGAAGTTCATGGTGCTCGGCGCCGACGAGACGTGCACCGGTGACTCCGCTCGCCGCGCCGGCAACGAATTCCTGTTCCAGCAGCTCGCCATGCAGAACATCGAGTTGCTGAACTCGGTCTTCGACGGCGTCGAGCAGCGCAAGCGCAAGATCGTCGTCACCTGCGCCCACTGCTTCAACGCGCTCGGCAACGAGTACCCGGAGGTCGGCGGTGACTACGAGGTGGTGCACCACACTCAGCTGCTCAACCGCCTGGTCCGCCAGAAGAAGCTGATTCCGGTCGCCTCCGTCGGTGAGGACATCACCTACCACGACCCCTGCTTCCTCGGCCGCCACAACAAGGTCTACGACGCTCCCCGCGAGCTGATGGAAGCCTCCGGCGCGAAGCTGAAGGAAATGCCCCGGCACGGCGAACGGTCCATGTGCTGTGGTGCCGGTGGTGCCCGCATGTGGATGGAAGAGAACATCGGCAAGCGCATCAACATCGACAGGGTCGACGAGGCGCTCAGCACGGATCCGAAGAAGATCGCGACCGGCTGCCCGTTCTGCCGCGTCATGCTCACCGACGGTGTCACGGCTCGCCAGGAGTCCGGCCAGGGTGAAGGTGTCGAGGTCGTCGACGTCGCCCAGCTGATGCTCTCGTCCATCACGCGTCTCGAGCCGGAGAAGCTGACCGAGAACATCAAGGTCGTCCCCCGCGAGAAGCCGGCCGAACCGGTGGCAGCCGAGGCCAAGGCCGCGGTGGTCGAGAAGGAACGCGTCGAAGAGGTCGAGGAGGCCGCCGCAACTCCGGCCGCCACGGAAGCTCCCGCGGGCAAGGGCCTGGCGATGAAGGGCCTGGCCAAGGCACCCGGAGCGAAGGCACCCGGCGCGAAAGCACCCGGCGCGAAAGCACCCGGCGCGAAAGCACCCGGTCTCGGCATGGCGGGCGGGGCGAAGGCTCCCGGCGCCAAGGCACCCGGTAAGGGTCTCGGCATGGCCGGCGGGGCGAAGGCTCCCGGCGCCAAGAAGGCCGCTCCCGCTGCGGCGGCTGACGCAGGCTCCGAGGCTCCGGCAGCGGAGGCACCCAAGCCGAAGGGCCTCGGACTCGCCGGCGGCGCGAAGGCACCGGGCGGCAAGGGTCTGCAGATGAAGGGTGCCGCCAAGGCTCCCGGCGCGAAGGCCGCCGCTCCGGCCGCCGACGCACCGGCCGCTGAGGCTCCCGCCGTCGAAACGCCCGCTCAGGACGCGCCCGCAGCGAAGCCGAAGGGACTCGGACTCGCGTCCGGCGCCAAGGCACCGGGCAAGGGCCTGCAGATGAAGGGCAAGGCGAAGGCTCCCGGCGCGAAGGCCGCTCCGGCCGAGCCGGCGGTCGCCGAACCCGAGGCTGCCGCACCCCCGGCTGCCGAACCGGAGGTCGTCGACACCTCCTCCGCTTCGGAAGCTCCCGCAGCCGAGGCTCCGAAGGCTCCTCCGGTGGCGAAGGCCGGTGGACTCGGGTTCAAGAGCGGTGCCAAGGCTCCCGGAGCCCGCAAGTCCGCGGCTCCCAAGGCCGCAGCACCGAAGGCCGAGGCGCCCGAGGCTTCCCCGGCTGAAGCACCCCCGGCCGAGGCACCGAAAGCCGAAGCACCCGCGGCCGAGGCTCCGAAGGTAGAGGAGTCGAACGGCGACGGGTCCAACGGCAAGGCACCGGAGACGGCGCAGGCCCCGCCGCAGGCCAAGCCCGGTGGGCTCGGTTTCAAGGCCGGCGCGAAGGCACCGGGCCGGAAGAGCTAGCCGACAGCAGTGACCAGCGACGCCCCCACCGATCACGGTGGGGGCGTCGCTGTTTTCTACCGCGGCCCGGCGCCACCGCGTCCCAGCCCTCCGCCGCCCATCGGCTGAGCGGGCGCCGGGTTCTGCACGGTGTATTCCTGCGCCGTGTCATTCCCCGCGGTGTCGTCCTGCGCGGTGTCGTCCTGCGCGGACTGGTCGGCGGACGATGCCTGTTCGACGGACGAGGTGGTGGTCGTCGTTGCCGAGGGCGTGTCGTCCTGGCCGATCAGTTGGGTCGCTGCCGCGCCGCCGCCCAGGAGGACGAGAGCGGCGACACTCGCCGCGACCATCCAGCCCCGGATCCCCGACTTCGGCGCCTTCCTGACCGGGTCGATGGTTTGTGTGACAGCCGGTGCGGGCGGGGAAACGGGCCTGGTCGGCACTCCGGCGGATGCGGAGGGAGGCAGTACACGCGACGTTGCCGCCTCGATCGGTCGCGGCGGCGCCGGCGGATGCACCCGCGGTCCCGGCGCCGACATCACCCGGGAACCCGACTTCCGGAGCGATGCCCGCTCGGCGATCACCGCCGCGCCGCGGGCGGACGCCGTCGCCGGTTCAGGCGAGACGACGAGGGGGACGTCCACGGCAGTCGACAGCAGTTCGGTCACGAGCGGAACCGCCGCTCCGCCGCCGAGGAGGACGACGGCGTCGACGGGGGTGCCGGTCTCGGAGAGTCGTTCGAGTTCACGTGCCACCGCGTTCGCAGCGTGGGTGAGTGAGCCACGGATGACGTCCTCGAATTCGGAACGCATGACTCGTATCTGGCGTCTGATGCCGGGAAGCTCGACGGTCACCACGGTGGACGTGTCCTGCGACAACCGCTCCTTCGCGGTCCGGCAACGGGCCGCGAGTTCGGCCAGCGCACCGCGGTGAGTGGGATCGTCGACGTCGAAGTCCGGGTCCGCGTTCTGTACCAGCGCGACCACATGCCCCATCAGCAATCGGTCGGCGTGGTCTCCGCTGAAGTCGGTGCTCCGCGTCGATGGGCGCACACCGAATTCGGCGCCGCGCCTGGTGGCCACGGTCAGGTCGAGGGAGTGGGCTCCGACGTCGCACAGCAGCACTGTGTCGTAGTCGTCGAGTTTCTCGACCCGGGCGACCCACGTGAGTGCCGCAGTGGTTTCGGGGATCGCGGTGACGGTGCGGTTCTGCAGCAGACCCCAGCGGCGGATCTCGTCCTCGAGTTCCTCCACCGCGTATCCCGACCAGCCCGCCGGGGCCGCGACCACCACATGGTCGGGCGCCGGGGTGCGGCCCCGGATCAGACAGTCGAGCGCGGTGGTCACCAACTGCACGGCCGGGGTGCGGGTCCCGTCGTCGCCGATCACCGGAACCGGGTCACCGACTCTGTCGATGAAGTCACGAAAGACGATGCTGCCCTGAGGAAGCGACCCTGCACGGTGCGGCCCGAGCCTCGGTGCGCTGCTGGACGACAGCGCGAGTTCGGCGGCGTGCCGCACCACCGTGACTCCGTCGTGCTCGTGGTGCGCCTGCGATTCACCGTGCATCTGTGCGGACACGAACGAGTCGGAACCCATACTGATCCCCATCGATGTCCGCATGTCGTGATCTCCAATCCGTGGTACGGCAGGCGGGTTTCCTGCCGGTCGAAACGCTAGACCGCCTTCCTGTACCGACCGCTGTGCGCTTCCTGCGATGTTCCTGTGTGCGTGGAGTGCGCACGCCCCTAGCGAAGGTGCAGCGTCCTCCCATGGTCTTCCCAGGAATGGTCCATAACGTCGTCGGCAGTCGCCTCGAAGGGGCAAACCAAGATGAAAGAGCACTCATGACGAGAAGCGAAATCCACCCGTCGGCCGTCCTCGACCACGACGTCCCCGCCCCGCACGCCGAGATCGACGCACGGGCACCGCAGCCCGACCTGGGCGCCGCGCCCCATGCGGCGGACCTACTGCGCGACGGACTCGACGGGCTCCTGCGCGACCTCCGCCCCACGAACCCGACCGGCGAGCACCCTACTCAGCACGTTGAGCCGCAACAGAATTCGCATGACGGTTCCCGCGACAACGACAGTCGCGGGTTCGAGAATACCGGCCACACTTCCCCCGGAATCCAGGACCGCCACGACATCGGCAACCAGGCCCACGCGAACGACACCGCCAACCCCGGACACGACAACCACACCGCCGACACCTCACGCAACGACAGCCAGCAGAACAACGGCCGCGAAGAGACCAGCCACCAGGACAACGCCGGCCACCGGAACGACGCAAGTCACCACACCACAGGAAACCAGGCCCACGAGAACGTGCAGGCCGGACCATCGACGTCGTTCGGCAACCCGGGCCGCGCCGAGGCGGCCGTGAACTCGGGCGGCGCTTCCGCGTCTCAGCCGGCATTCGGTCAGGGCAACGCCGCTGCGACGCAGCCGTCGACTCTGGCACCGACGTCGGTGTCTGCGCAGACGTCGTCGGCCGTGCAGCCTGCCGCGGCCGGTCCGGCGACGAGTGCGGCGCCCGCAACGACGACGTCCGCGGCCCAGCCGATCACGGCGACTCCGGTGTCGACGCATTCCGATGCGACGGTGACGTCGCAGCCTCTCGACACGACGATCCAGCAGACGAACACCGAACCTGTCTCGGCGACGACGACGTCCGACACGGACCGGAATCAGAATCAGAATCAGAATCAGGTTACGGACCAGCAGAGCACGCGGGGCGCGGAGACTGCCTCGGTCACCGGCGACGAGGGAGCGCGAGCAGCGTCGACGGACACCACCCCGAACAATTCCGTATCGACCAACGCCGCCCAGACCGACACCGCCGCGCAGAACGCGACGGCACCCACCGCGGACCTCGGCCGAACCGAGGCGGCAACGACAACCACGGCCACAGCACCCGCCGTCGACCTCGGCCAGTCCCAAGCGGCCACCCAGTCCACCCCGACCACCACCACGACGGCGAGCAGTGATCTCTCGTCGACCGACCACAGTTCCGCGGTCAGCACGCTCACGAACTCGACGCCGGACACCGGACTCAGCCATGACACTGCAACGACTGACACCACAACGACTGACACCGCGACGACTGACACCGCGACGACGTTCGACACCACCACCTCGTACGACTCGAGCAGCGCATACGACTCGAGCACCACGCTCGACACCGGCACGTCGCTCGACGCGACGAGCGCCACGAGTCTTTCGTCGGGGTTGACGGCCGATTCCGGCAGCACGCTCGACACCCACGATCAGAGCCTGGCTGCGACGACGACCGTCGACCAGCACGTGTTCTGACCTCGACGTGGCGGGACCGCCCACTCCCCTGCAGCGGTCCCGCCACTCCCCTCTCTCGAATGCCCGTCACCGACTCTCGCGGAGATCATGAACGCCACCCTCGAATCCTCAGCCGCCAACGCCCCTGTGCGCCCGAATCTTCCCGCCGAGACCACTGCGTCGATGATGGCGCTGCTGTCGCAGTTGGCGGCGCTGACCCGGACTGCGGGTCGCGGCGATCTCCTGACTCGGCTGTCGCACACCGAGTCTCGTCTCGCCGATCCGCGGACGCGGGTGGTGGTGCTCGGCCTGACCGACAAGGGTGTCAGTTCCGTGGCGGGTGCGCTCGTCGACGCGGACGTGTCGGCGGCGGCACGGTCGCGGCAGGAGCCGGTGGTGGTCGAGTATGGGCCTGTCGCGGCGGATCCGGATTCGACGGTCACCCTCCCGCATGATCTGCTCGCGGAGGGTTTGGTGCTGGTCGACGCACCCGGTTTCTCCGGTCACGCGCCGGCCCGCGCGGCGGACACGCTGGCACTGGTCCCCACGGCGGATGCGGTGCTGTTCGTTTCCGATGCGAGTCAGGAATACACCGAACCCGAGGTCGCCCTGCTGACGCAGGTGCACAAGCTGTGCCCGATGGTGATCTGCGTCGTCAACAAGATCGACTTCTATCCGCGGTGGGCAGACATCCAGAAGGCCAACCGCACCCACTTGCAGAATGCGGATCTCGCGCTGCCGTTGCTGCCGGTGTCCGCGATGATGCACGCGGACGCTCTCGAGGCGGGCGACGACGCGCTCGACGTCGAATCCGGCATTCCGCAGCTGGTCGACTATCTGCGCAACCAGGTGGTCGCGAAAGCGGATGTGGTGCTCCGTAATTCGGTGATCTCCGACGTCCGAACGGTCACCGACCACCTGTCGCTGTCGCTGAGCGCCGAACTGGACACACTGCGTGATCCGCAGCGCGGTGCCGCGCTCGTCGAACAGATGACCGGGGCCCGCGCGGCGGCGGATCAGCTCCGCCAGCGATCCGCGAACTGGCAGTACACCCTGGCCGACGGCGCGATCGAACTGATGACCGACATCGAGCACGACCTGCGTCACCGTCTGCGCACCGTCATCCGCGCGGCGGAGGAGGACATCGGCAAGTCCGATCCGGCACCGCGGTGGGAGGAGTTCGGTTCCTGGCTCGACGGCGAAATCGCGACGTGTGTGCGGGAGAACTTCGTGATGGCCCACACCCGTTCGCAGGCCCTCGCGCTGTCGGTCGCGGGGCGCTTCGCCGAGGACGGCAAGGTCCCGGTTCCCGCCCTGCACATCGACAATGTGGATCACGTGCTCGAACCCGTGAATACGCTCGAATCCCTGGAGAGCGCGCAGGGTTTCACGCAGCGTGTCCTGTCCAGCATGCGAGGGTCGTACGGCGGTGTGCTGATGGTCGGTCTCGTCACGAGCCTGGCCGGCCTGGCATTGGTGAACCCCTTCTCGATCGGCGCGGGAGTGCTGCTCGGCGCCAACACGTATCGCGAGGACCGCAAGGCGCGCACCGCCCGCAGGCAGGCGGAGGCGAAGGTGGCGGTGTCGAGGCTGATGGACGACGTGATCTTCCAGGTGGGGAAGGAATCGAAACAGCGACTGCGGGAGGTGCAACGCGTCCTGCGCGACCACTTCACCGACCTGGCGAACGAGATGCTGCGTTCCGTCGACGATTCGCTGCGTGCGGCGACCGAAGCGTCGAAGATGCACGACGATCACCGTGCTACGCGGTCGGCTCAGATCCGCACGGAACTCGACACGTTGCGGCAGATCCGAATGCAGGCCGCCGGATTCGCGGGGCAGGTGGCGGCATGAGCGTCACTCGTCTGGGCTCCCAGACCCGCCAGTTGATCGACGCCGCCCGGCACGAACTGCGCAACGACCCCGCCACCGTCGACGAACTCCGGCACTGCGGCGCCCGCCTCGAGGAGCCACTCCGCGTCGCGCTCACCGGCACGCTGAAGGCCGGCAAATCGACGCTGCTGAACGCGCTCGTCGGCGAGGAGATCGCACCCACCGACGCCACCGAGTGCACCCGGGTGGTCACCTGGTTCGAGCAGTCCGCCACCCCGCGCATCGATCTCACGCACGACTCCGGACGCCGGACGCGACTGCCCGTGCACCGGGACGAGGGCAGGCTGTCGCTGGACCTGGGCACGGTGACCGCGGATCGGGTCGAGCGGCTGCAGGTGGGGTGGCCGTCGGCGTTGCTCGGCGAGTTCACACTCGTCGACACGCCGGGAACGTCGTCGAATTCGCGGGACGTGTCGGCGCGGACCCGGGCGCTGCTCCTCCCCGAGGACGGCCCGTGCGACGTCGACGCCGTCGTCTACCTGACCCGGGGCACCGACGGCGCGGACGTGCGGTTGCTCGACCAGTTGCAGACGCGGGTCGGCACGGCGGCCGGCCCGCTGGGCATCGTCGGTGTGTTGTCGCGGGCCGACGAGGTGAAGGGCGGCCGCGAACGCACCCTCGACGCGGCCCGCGCTGCCGCCGATGATGCGGGTCGCCGGGTGCAACGCAGCCTGCTGCCCGTGTCGGGTCTTCTCGCGCTGCGCGGTCGCACTCTGCGCCAGACCGAGTTCGACGACTTGGCGGTACTCGCCACCGTTGCGGACAGCGTGCTCGAGTCCGCGCTGCGTTCGATCACCCGCTTCACGGCGGAGGACACCGACCTCGTGCTGCCGCCTACGCCGCGCCGCGACCTCCTCGAGAGTTTCGGCCTGTTCGGTATCCGGTTCGCGGTCATGCTGATCCGCGCGGGCGCGACCGACGCGCCGGCACTGGCCCGCGAGTTGACGACGCACAGCGGCCTCGAGGACCTGCGCCGCACGCTGCACCTGCAGTTCGGTCAGCGCAGCACCGAACTGAAGGCGCACTCCGCGCTCCGTACGCTGAAGGCCGTGCTGGCCCGGACCCCGTCGTCGGCGAGCCGCAGCCTGAGCCGGGCGGCGGATCGCCTGCTCGCCGACACCCACGTGTTCCGGGAACTGCGGGTGCTGTCGGGCCTGCGCTCGACCGGTCTGCAGCTCCGGGACTCGGACGTCGTGCTGCTCGAGCGGGTGCTCGGCGGTGAGGGCATGTCACCGCACACCCGCCTCGGCATGCCCGCCGACGCCGCCCCGGAGCAGATCTCACGCGTCGCGCTGACGGCTCTGCGATTCTGGCGGTCCCAGGCGGGACGCCCGACCATCGACACGGCGACGGTGCAGGCATGCGCGTGTGCGGCGCGGTCCTGTGAGGCCCTGCTCGCGCGCTGACCGGCCGGTGCGTGCAGACGTCGGTGGCGGCTTCGACAGCGCCGCCGACCGCAACTGACCGGGTCACCCATCACGTTGCTTGTTCTCCCAGTGCCTCGTTCAAGATCGGGCCGGCGACGGCAAGCGCGTCAGGTGACGTCATCTGCCAATGCGTGACTGCCACGGCGTGGTTGTGCACCACTCCCGTGACCGCGTTCTCCCATCCGCGGGCCGCCCTCTCGCCGGTGGCATCCTCGGCCGCCGCGGTGAAAAACACAATGTCTCCGTCGAACCGCGCAGGCCGGTACTCCGACATCAACCTCGAGTTCCGGTCTGCCGTCGACACGAGCCGCCCCACAACCTTCTCCGTCTGCGCTACGGAGTGCCCGAACATTTCAGCCAACGCGGCAGCGAGACCGCCCAGGCTCGGGTCGGCGATGCGCTCGACTGCTGTCCCTTCGATGCCGAACCCACCCAGCAGCTCACTCACCGAGACATCCGTGGCCGACTCTTCCTCGGCCACCCCCGCACCGGCGAAGCTGTCCATCATCGCCAGCAAATCCACACTCTCGCCGGCTGCCTGAATCCGGACCGCCATCGCGTGTGCGATGACACCGCCGAGTGACCAGCCGAGCAGTCGGTACGGACCGGATGGCTGGATTTTACGGATCTCACGGACGTAACGGTCCGCAAGGTCATCGAGAGACTCCGGAAGATAGCTGTCCTCGAGAATCGACGGACTCTGGATCCCATAGATCGGCAGATCAGGGTCGATGTACTGCCGTAGACCCGAGTAGCACCACGACAGTCCGACGATGGGATGGATACAAAACAGCGGCGCCCCCGCTTCACCGTCCGCCCGGATCGGAAGCAGCGGCTCGAACCCTTCCCCTGCCGTACCCGTGGCTCCGTTCTCGATCCGGGCGGCCAATGCTTCGACGCTGGGATCGGTGAACAGCCACTGCAACGGGACTGCCGCACTCAGGTCGTGCTGCAATCGGGCGACGATCCTCGGCGCGAGAAGGGAGTTGCCGCCCAACGCGAAGAAGTCGTCATCCAGCCCCACCTGTTCGACACCGAGCATGTCGGCGAAGGCCGCGGTGACGACACGCGCGACGCGCGTCGTCGGCGCCCGGAACTCCCGCTTCGTGAACCCCGGGGCCGGCAAGGCCTTCCGATCGAGCTTGCCGCTCGCGGTCAGAGGCAATTCGTCGAGCACCATCAGTACATCCGGCACCATGTACCGGGGCAGCGACCTGGCCGCCGTGGTGCGGGCGGATTCCACGTCGACCGACCGACCTGCCGCGGGGACCAGATACCCGACCAGCTGCTGACCGAAGTCGCCGTCGTGCACGATCACAACGGCCTGCGCGATCGACTCCTGCGCCATGAGCGCGGTCTCGATCTCGCCGAGCTCGATACGCAGCCCACGCACCTTCACCTGAGAGTCCAACCGACCCAGATACACCAGCTGCCCGCGTGGGTTCCATTTGACCAGGTCTCCCGTCCGATAGAGACGCGTCCCTGCTACCCCGAACGGATCGGCCACGAATCGCTCCGCCGTCAACCCCGGGCGGCGATGATAGCCGCGTGACAGCTGCACACCCGCCAGATACAGCTCTCCTTCGACCCCGATGGGCACCGGGTGGAGTCGTCGATCCAAGACCAGTGCGGTGGTGTTCCATACAGGTGCACCGATCGGTACCGATTCCCGCTCGAGTCCGTCGCATCGGTGGGACGTCGCAGTGACCGCACATTCGGTGGGACCGTACTTGTTGTCGAGACGAGCATTCGACCGCGAAGCCCATCGCGCGGACAATTCCACCGGCAGTTCTTCGCCACCGGCAAACACACACCGCAACGAATCCGGTAGACACACCTCGGGATCGGCCAGGAGCACCGCCAACATCGACGGTACGAACGCGGCCACGGTGATACCGGCGTCTTCCATCAGCGACAGCAGATAGTCCGGATCCCGATGTCCGTCGGGACGCGCGACGATCATCCGGGCACCGACGGCCAGCGGAACCAGTAGTTCCCACATCGATACGTCGAACGTCACCAGCGTCTTGTGCAGCACGACATCGGAGTCATCGAACTCGTATTCCGCAGCCAACCACGACATTTGGTTGACAATCGCGCGGTGGCTGACCGCAACACCTTTGGGCCGTCCGGTCGATCCCGAGGTAAAGATTACGTACGCCAGATTGTCCGGCCGTGCGGATGCCACGACTTCGGACTGCCCACTCGATTCGGACGAATACGCCGACAAGTCCAGGGTGTCGATGTTCAGCACTCGATTCCGAGACGTGACGAATCCGCCTCGGGAGGTGGACAGGACACACACGGGTGCTGCGGTTTCCAGGATGTAGTCGTTGCGTTCCGGGGGTTGGTCCGGGTCCAAGGGCACGAATGCGGCACCGGTTCGGAGCACCGCGTAGATCCCTGTCACCAACTCCAGCGACCGGCGCATCCCCAGGGCCACCACGGACTCCGGTCCCACCCCCTCGTCGATCAATCTGCGAGCCAATCGGTTCACCCGAGCAGCGAACTCGGCGTACGACAGCGACTCGTCGTCATACACGACTGCCGTGGCATCCGGTGTTCGGGCCACCTGCGCATCGAATCCGTCGAGCAGCAGTCCCTCCGGGACGTCGTGTCCCGTGATGTTCCATTCGCGCAGTATCTGACGCCGCTCGTTCTCTTCGACGATCGCGATGTCGCCCACCGGCATCATCGGATCATCCACCACCGCTTCGAGAACCCGCACGAACCGCCCCGCGATCTCGCGCACCGTCGCGCTGTCGAAAACATCCGTCGCGTAGGCCAGCCGTCCCACGAAACCATCCCCGCCATCCGGCGGCTCACCCACCGTCATCGACAGGTCGAACTGCACCGCTTGCTGATCGACCTCCACCGGCGAGACAGTCAATCCCGGAAGCGTCACCGCGGGCCGACTGAAATTCTGGAACGCCAACATCACCTGGAACAACGGAGAGAACGACTGCGACCGAATCGGATTCAGATCTTCCACCAATCGCTCGAACGGAACATCCGCTCGAGAGAAAGCCTCGAGATCGACATGGCGCACCCGCCCCAGTAGCTCCGCGAATGATTCGCCCGGCTCATACCGAGCCCGCAGTACCAACGTATTGACGAACATGCCCACCAGATCGTCCAACGCCGCATCCCCACGGCCGGCGACCGGCGAGCCGATCGCGATATCGGTCGACCCACTCAGCCTCGCCAAGAGCACCGCCAACGCCGCATGCACCACCATGAACGGCGTCGCACCCGCGCCTCGCGCCAGCGACACGAGACGCGCCACCGTTGTCGCCGGCACGGTGAAATCCACGCTGGAACCGAGGCCCGTCCGCATCGGCGGCCGTGGCCTGTCGGTCGGCAGCGCGATGGCATCCGGCAGCCCTGACAACGCACCCGCCCAGTACGCGACCTGCTGCGCCATCAGCGACCCCGGATCGTCCTCCGAACCCAGCACTTCCCGCTGCCACATCGCGTAATCCGCATACTGCACCGGCATCGGCGCCCAGGACGGCTCATGTCCTGCGTGCCGGGAGGCATATGCCACCAGCATGTCTCGGACCATCGGTCCCGTCGAGAAGCCGTCCGCGCAAATATGGTGCACCACCACCGCCAAGACGTGCTCGGACGTCGACACCCGGTACAGCGCCCCGCGCACCGGCACCGACTCCGTGACGTCGAATCCCGCCGCGAGCAATGCAGCCACCCGCATCCGCAGCTCTTCCTCGCCCTCGACCGGAATCGTCGTCAGGTCCAGCGACACTCCCGACGCGTGCACGATGTTCTGCGTCGGCCCGTGGTCCGAATCCGGGAACACCGTGCGCAGCGCCTCGTGCCGAGCGAACACGTCGAGCACCGAGGCCTGTATCGCTGCCACATCCAGTTCACCGGACAGGCGGAGGACAAGCGGAATGTTGTATGCCGCCGACTCCGGGTCGAACTGGTTGAGGAACCACATCCGCTGCTGCGCCAACGACAACGGGATCCGCGCCGGCCGCACCCGACGCGTCAACGCCGGCCGCCCACCCTCACCGGCATGCTGCTCGGCCCGCACCGCCAGCGCCGCGACCGTCGACGCCTCGAAGATCACCCGAACCGGCACACGGGTGTCCAACGCCGCACCCAACCGGGACGCCACCTGCGTCGCAACCAACGAATTACCGCCCAACGCAAAGAAATCGTCGTCCAGACCGACCCGCTCGAGCCCGAGCACCTCCGCGAAAATCCCCGCCACGANCTCCTCGACCGGCGTGGTCGGCGCCCGAAACTCCCGGACGACGAACGACGGCGCGGGCAACGCCCGTCGGTCGAGCTTCCCACTGGGATTCAAAGGCAACTCGTCGAGGACCATCAGTACGTCGGGCACCATGTACTTCGGCAGCGAAGTACTCACCACCTCGAGTGCCGCCTCGACGTCGACGGTTCGCCCGCTGGTCGGCAGCACATAACCGACCAGCTGCTGACCGAATTCACCGTCGCGCACGACCACCACGGCCTGGTCCACCGACTCGTCTGCCGTCAGTGCGGTCTCGATCTCCCCGAGTTCGATCCGCAGGCCACGCACCTTCACCTGAGAATCGGTGCGGCCCAGATACTCGAGGTTACCGTTCGAATTCCACCGCACCAGATCACCCGTGCGGTAGAGCCGCTCACCGGAGTCGGCAAAGGGACTGGCAACGAAACGTTCTGCCGTAAGCGCCCCGCGGGTGTGATAGCCGCGGGCGACCTGGATTCCGGCGAGATACAACTCCCCCGGCACGCCGACGGGCACGCGGTGTAACCGGCGGTCCAGCACGAACGTGCGGGTGTTCCTTATCGGCCTCCCGATCGGTATCGGACCCGACACGCCCCGCAGGCAGCGATGCACGGTCGAGGTCACCGTGGCTTCCGTCGGACCGTAGGTATTGTCCAGCACTGCCTCGGTGCGCGCGGCGAACCGAGCGGTCAAGTCCGAGGGCAGCGCCTCGCCGCCGACCGAGACGTACCGCAGCGACCGCGGCAGTGCGAACGACGATTCCGCGAGGAACAACGCGAGCATCGACGGCACGAATTCCAAGATCGTGACGTGCCACCGGTCGGACATCCGCATCAGGTATTCGGGATCACGATGTCCGCCAGGCGCGGCAATCACCAATCGAGCACCGACCTGGAGTGGATAGAACAACTCCCACACCGACGCGTCGAACGCGATGGGCGTCTTGTGCAGCACCGTGTCGCGATCGCCGAGCGCGTAGCGGCCACGCATCCACTCGATCTGGTTCACCACCGAGCGGTGGCTGACCGCGACGCCTTTCGGTCGCCCGGTGGATCCGGACGTGAAGATTACGTACGCGAGATTCTCGGACCGCAGCGGCGCCCGCCTGGACGCGTCGGTCACCGTCTCCGTGTCGAAGACCGACAGGTCCAGGATGTCGACTTCGTCGGCGTCCACCGACGCCGGCAGGTCACCACGGTCCGTGGACGTGGTCAGCACCACGACGGGCTTCGCGGTCGCAATCACGTACTCGGTGCGGTGTGCAGGATGTTCCGGATCCAGCGGCAGGTACCCGGCACCGGCTTTGAGCACGGCGTAAATGCTCACCATCATCTCGAGGGAGCGACTCATGCCCAGCCCCACCAGCGACTCCGGTCCCACCCCTCGTGAGATCAAGTAGCGGGCGAGCCGATTCGCGCGAGAATCGAACTCGGCGTAGGTCAACGACTGTTCCTCGAATACCACCGCCACCGCGTCCGGCGTCCGGCGTACCTGATCGTCGAAGAGCTGAACCAGGTTCCCGTCCTCGACAACCGCGGCGGTGGCGTTCCATCGATCCATCGCCGCACACTCGTCGACGCTTCGCAACTCGATCTCGCCGACCGGTGTGGTCACATCACGTGTGACCGCCTCGAGGATGGTGACGAGTTGGTTCGCGAATCGGGCGACGGTCGATTCCTGGAACAGGTCGAGCGCATACACGATCGATCCCTCGATTCCGGTCCGATGCCCCTCGGAATCCGAAGTGCCGGTGAAGTGGATCTCGAGATCGAGTTTCGCACCGACGACGTCCGTTTCCAGCGGGGCGATCTCGAGGCCCGGCAGAGTTATCCTGGGCCGGGCGAAATTGTGAACAACCAGCAGTACCTGGAACAGCGCCGAACGGGCCGTGGAGCGCGTGGGATTGAGGACTTCCACCAGGCGTTCCAGCGGAACGTCGGGGTTGCCGAATGCGGCGAGGTCGACTTCCCGGACGTCGGCCAGAATATCTGCGAAGGATTTCGCGGGGTCGACGCGGGTGCGCAGCACCAGCGTGTTTCCGAACATGCCGATGAGGTCGTCGAGTGCCGCCTCGCCGCGTCCGGCGATCTGTGTGCCGATGGGGATGTCCTCAGTTCCACTCAGGCGGGCCATCAGCACTGCCAGCGACGCGTGGGCGACCATGAAGAAGGTCGAGTTATATTCTCGTGCGAGCTGGTCGATACGCCCGGCCAGATTGGGACTCAGGGTGAAGCCGACCTTGGCGCCGCGCGGCGATTGTACGGCCGGACGCAGATGATCCGTCGGCAACTCCACCATCTCCGGTAGATCCGCCAGAACCTCGGTCCAGTACCGCATTTGTTCCGAGATCAGTGACTTCGGATCGTCCTGCGCGCCGAGAATCTCCCGCTGCCACAGGGTGTAGTCCGCGTACTGCACCTCGAGCGGCGACCAGCCTGGCGCATGCCCCTCATGCCGGGCGGCATACGCCACCACGAGGTCGCGCGACATCGGCGCGGCCGAGCCGCCGTCGCTGGAAATGTGGTGCACCACCATCACCAGGACGAACTCGTTGCCGTCTAGCTGGAACAGCTTCACGCGCAACGGGACTTCCCAGGCCACGTCGAACCCGCGCCCGACGAAGTCGAACACGAGGGCATGAGCCTCCTCCGGAGCGACCCGCTCCGGCGTCACACTCAGCGAGAGCGCCGACGTGGGGACGACCACCTGAGACGGCCCTTGGTCCGAGTCCGGGAACATCGTGCGCAACGCTTCGTGCCGGTCGATCACGTCGACCAGTGCGGTCCGCAGCAATTCGATGTCCAGATCACCGGACAGCCGAATTGCCAGGGGTATGTTGAAGGCCGCCGACTCCGGGTCGAACTGATTGAAGAACCACATCCGCTGCTGCGCCAACGACAACGGGATCCGCGCCGGCCGCACCCGACGCGTCAACGCCGGCCGCCCACCCTCACCGGCATGCTGCTCGGCCCGCACCGCCAGCGCCGCGACCGTCGACGCCTCGAAGATCACCCG